>JAHBUU010000038.1 GCA_019637895.1 Pseudobdellovibrionaceae bacterium
TTGGAGTGCAAAGTTTTGGACGTCAGTGGCTTCGCGCTGGCGAACTGCTACGAGATGAACTACGGCCGTTCCGGCGGTGAAAACATCGGATTGCTCAATATCGGCGCGGCCGTCACCAATTTTGTGGTGATCGCGAACGGCGACGTCATGTTCTGCCGGGACATTCCAGCGGGTGGCGCGAACTACACCAACGAAATCAGCAAAAGCATGGGGGTCAGCACTCAGGAAGCTGAAATGCTGAAGATGAGCGCCATGTCCCGCCAAGAAGTGCCTGACGACGTGGTGAGCCTGATTTCCGTCACCAACGAAACCATCGCCGAAGAGATTCGCAACAGCTTCGACTTTTTGAGCGCGACCACGAACGGTCTTTCCATCAATCGTTGCATGGTCACTGGCGGATCGGCTGGAACCACGGGTCTGATGGAAGCTGTTTCTCGTGTGACAAGCCTCCCTTACGAAAGTTTCAATCCGTTTCTGCGGATCAAGGTCAACGCGAAAAAAGTACCGGCTGAGTACATGGCACAAATCGCACCTCTCGCTTCGGTCGCGATGGGCTTGGGACTTCGCCAGGTGGGTGACTCGTGATTCGCATCAACCTTGCAAAAAGTCAGGGTGCGACCGCCTCCGGTGGAATCGTTTTCGAGGGGGGCGGCCCCAGCGATGCCAGCCAGTCCGAGATTCAAAAACAAGGATTGATCCGTCTTGTTCTCCTCTGCCTGGGGCCACTGCTGCTCTGGTATTATCAGCAGTCGACTTTGCCAGGCCTGATTGCCGAGCGGAATAGCTTGCAGACACGGATTAGTGAGATGGTTGATTTCAACACTCGTGCCGAGCGCTCTGTGCAAGAGATCACCAAGTTCAAAGAAGACGAAGCCAGAATCCAGTCTCGGATCGGCTATCTGGACAGAATCTCCAAGAACAGGTCCCGCGACATCAAGACTCTCGAGCTTTTGCAGCAGGTCATCCCCGAAAAGGCATGGCTGAACAAACTCGAAATGAATAACGGGAAACTGCTGGTTGGCGGGATGGCCCTCAGTGATTTCGAAGTTTCGAGCTTCATGGAGTCTCTCGCAAAAAGTATTTACTTCGTGGATGTCAACCTCATGCGATCCACCGAGGTTTTGTTCGATGGATTGAACCTGAAGAACTTCGAGATTTCCTGCTCGGTCGAAAAGGTCAAAGCGAATGAATAAGGTATTCGCCAAACTCAATCTTTACTCGATGGTGCAGATTCTCTCGTTTAGCGTCGTGCTATCGATGATTTTTTATTTCACGATGTACGACGATGGTCATCAGGTCCGAGCGGATATCTCGCAGCTGACTCAGCAGCTCAATGAAGAGAGCATCAAAAAAGAGAAAACGGAAAAGATCTTGGCCGAAGAGGCCCTGATGAAAGAATCCGTCGTTCTCTTGAGCCAGCAGTATCAGGAACTTTCCAGGCGGATTCCGACGTCCCTGACGTCCATCGAGCTGAATCGGAACATCGACGCTTTTGCCCGAAACGCGGGTGTGAGTATCAAGTCCCGACGTCCTTTGGCCATTACAAAGGGACAGATCGTCGAGGAAGTCCCCATCGAGATTTCCCTGCAGGGAAGCTTTGCGGAGCTGGCCCAATTCGTTTATGTGGTGGCTTCTTCCGAGCGAGTCACAGCCCTTCGTTCATTCACATTTACTCCGATCGAGAAGTCGACTCAGCTCAAGTTTGACGGTGTCGTCGTGGGTTATCAAATCGCACCAGAGCCAGCCGCGACGACCGGGAATCGGGGAGGGGCTCGATGATGTCGAGATATCGTTGGATTCCCGTGTATTTGCTGACGGCTGGTTTGGGGTTGGGCCTTGCCTATGTGGTGAGCTCGAGTTTGATGGGAAAAGCTGTCTCTCAGGCACCGCCGCCGCCCTCGGACGGATCGCTCCCTCCCGAGTTCATGAACGAGATCGAAAGTGGAGGTCCGCCAGCCGCAGCGCCAGCAGCTCCTGCGGCACCGGCCGCCTCTGCTCCTAAAGCAGCCGCGCCTCCACCGCCAATCGAAGAGATTCATCAAGAGCCGACTCCTCCGCCAGTGGAGGTCCAGGCTGCTCCCGCAGAAATTCAAATGACTCCGACTCCTCCAGAGGCGCCAAAGACAGTGGGACCTCCAGGGGGAATCGATGGATACATCTACGATCCAACGGGACGTCGCGATCCATTCCGCCCGTATCGGATGATCCGCTCCAATCGTGCGGCCTCGGGGCCGATCATCGAGCCTTTGCAAACCTACGATATCGATCAACTGAGCATCGCCGGGATTCTCTGGGAAGTTCGAGCACCCAGGGCTTTGGTCAAGGATTCGGACGGAAATCTGCATACAGTCGTGAAAAACACCAAGATTGGGCGGAATAATGGATATGTTGCCATGATCCGCGAGGGCGAAGTTGTCGTCGTTGAGACATTAGAAGAGGACGGAAAGTCCTACAAGAGAACGAAAGTTCTCGAGTTCAAGAAGTGAGACCACGGAGGGACCGCATGAAAGAACTCACCCGATGGGCCTTGATGGCCCTGATGACCCTGTCGTTAGCCGCCTGTGTGGGTGGCGGTCGATCCAGTGATGGCGACGACGATTTTGCGGCCGAGTCTGATTCCTTGGATGGCGGAGGCGCGACCGCTTCTGCGGATGACGAGTTTTCCGACTTTGACGATGCCCCAGCTCAGGCTGCGAGTAGCTCTCCATCAGAGTCTGCGGATGACTTTAGCTTGGACGACGAGACTCCAGCCAATAATGCTGACGGTGGAGCGGCCACGACTGCAAATAATGATGATTTGAGCGTTGATGACCTTTCTTTGGACACGCCTGCGGATTTGCCGGCCGAGCCAGCTCCCGTGGATCAGGCTGCAACTCCAGAGCCAGAGTATGAAGAGCCTCCTGTTGTCTCTACAGAGCCATCGATGCAAGAGGAGCCATCGGCGCCAGAGCCACCTCCGGCGATTGCGGCCTCGTCGTCGAGCTCTCTTTCGACGATCACCTCCATTCGGTACCGTGCGAACGATACAGGCGGTACGGTTTTGATCGAGGCGAACGGCCCGATCTCTTATTCGACACGGATGAACCCTGAACTGAAGCAGATGATCGTCGAGATTCCCGAGTCGATCCTCCCTAAGAGACTTCAGCGTCCTCTCAATACTCGTGATATTCAGGGGACGGTCGGTGCGATCGATCCTTATCAAAACTCCGGTTCCAATGTTTCTCGGTTTGTGATCCAGCTCCGCGATGGAGCTCCGGATCCGGTCGTGCAGCAAGAGGGAAACACGGTTTTGATTGTGGCCAATACGACGCCGGAAGATTACCAAGCGACGTTGACTCGCGGTGAAGAGCCGGTCAATGCGGATCTGAATTCCGGTCAGGTTCTGGCAAGCCATTCACTGGACGAGTATCTCGCCAACAATACAAAGTTTTACGGTAAGAAGATTTCGATCGAAGTGAGCAATATGGACGTGAGCGACGCATTCCGTTTTATCACGGAAGAGAGCGGCGTGAACATGGTTCTGGCCGAAGACGTCAAGGGCACCGTGAGTCTCAAACTTCGTCAGGTTCCTTGGGATCAGGCTCTCGTTGTTCTGATGAAAGCGAAAAGCTTGGGCTATACTCGCCAAGGAAACGTCCTTCGAATCGCTCCTCTCGATCAACTGAGAAAAGAAGAGGATGAGGCCACAAAGATCGCTTTATCCCGCAGAACGGTCGAGCCTTTGAAGGTCCGAGTTTATCCGGTCTCTTACGCTCAGGTCGATGATCTCGAGAAAAAGGTCCAAAGCTTCCTGAGCGAGCGCGGAAAAGTCGTGGTCGACAAGCGCACCAACTCCGTCATCGTGACGGATATGGATGACAATCTGACTCGCGTCGGGCAGCTCATCCAAAGTCTCGACCTTCAGCCGCCGCAAGTGCTGATCGAAGGCCGTATTGTCGAAGCCAAGGAAAGCTTTCTTCGTTCCGTCGGTGTGAACTGGGGAATGAACGGCGGTTCCTTTGCCGTTGGGGGAACGGGTCCACAGGGTCCGATTGCATTGCGTCCGACCTTGGGAATCAACCCGATTACAAAATCTGCGGGGAGTGCCGGGATTTTGGGAATCACTTTTGGAACTCTGGATGGTCTCGGAAATTTGAACGCCACTCTGGCTCTGAGCGAGCAAGAGGGACAGGTCAAGATCATCTCGTCGCCTCGAATCCTTGCCATGTCGAACGAAAAGGCCAAGATCGTCCAGTCGACAGAAGTTCCAGTGAAGCAGGTGACTCAAAACGGGACATCGACGGAAGTGACGTTTACGTTTAAGCCGTTGGAAATGTTTTTGGACGTGACTCCTCAAATTACTGCGGATGCATCTGTTATGATGAAGGTGCAGATGAAGCGGCAGTTCCCAGGAGAGCGGGATCCGACGACCAGTGAGTTCGCCGTGAACACCAGAGAGGCGGACACCCGCGTTCTTGTGAAAAACGGTGAGACGGCGGTCATTGGTGGTGTCTATCAAAGCGATATGACCGAAGGCGAGACCGGGGTCCCTTGGCTGCGTGACATCCCGGTTCTCGGCGGGCTCTTCCGGGCTCGTACGACGAGCCGAGAAAAAACCGAACTTTTGGTCTTCCTGACACCGAGGATCGTGTCTTCCGGAGATCGCGGTTCGGAAAACCTGACGAATACAGATCGATGATGGCCGGGAAAGGAGTCGAGATATGAAAGCAAAATGGAAGTACTTTCTCCTCGCGTTTCTTTGCACGGGCCTTGTTCAATGTGGAAAAAAGGCGGAGGACGAAGTCGCGAGCAAAGTCGATATCGTCATGCCGAACAAGAGCCCGCTGGTGCGGGTGACTCCTCGGAACCTCGGGACCACAGAGATTTCAGATAATTGGTTCGACTCTGTCTTCATGGTTAGAAACAACTCAGGCAAAGACGTTCGTATTGAAGAAGTGATGTTTTACGTCACGATCGACGGTGTCGAGACGGGGCCCCATATTTTCGATCTGGGTGTTCTCACTCTTTATGATGAGGATGGGGGATCGCCGTATATTTTCATGGACTACTGCACCTATCCAAAAAATATGGCGGGCGCGGTTAAGATGGCGGCCTGTTCTAATGGCACTGCTGATCCCGAAGCCGGTGTTCCTTACTCTTTCCCGCTGACTTTCTATATTGGCAGACTTCCTAAACCTCAGATCCCCAGCCTTTTGGCGTTTCCGGTTCGGGTCGAGTTTCACGGTGTTGTATTGGACGGCGCCGGCGGAGACGCAGACCGATTCTTCAAGACGATCAATTTCACCACTCGCTAAGGTCGCTTTTTACGGGTTTAAGTCGGGCGGGAGGGGGTAACCCTTCCCGTTTTCGTTTCAGGCCGTCTCCTCTCTTGTCGGAGGCCCTGATCCGGTGTATCTGAACCGCCATGGATCTGTTCTCTCATGCTGCCGGTCAAATGCCGTCTCAGTCCCCCTTATCCGAACGCCTTCGTCCAAAGTCTTTGGATCAGATCGTCGGGCAGGACAGAACGATTGGGGTGCAATCAAGACTCGGCAAGCTGATTCGATCCGGGCATATTCCTAGTCTGATCCTCTGGGGGCCCCCAGGAACCGGAAAAACCACCTTTGCTTTGGCTCTCGCTCAGCAAACAGGTGCCTTCTTCATGAATCTCAATGCTGTCGATTCCGGAGCCAAGGCCTTGCGAGAGGCTGGCGAGTCCGGGCGAGAGCGCCGTCTTCTTCATCAGCAGCGAACCGTTCTCTTTGTGGATGAGATTCATCGCTTCAACCGGGCCCAGCAGGATGTCCTGCTTCCCTATGTTGAAAAGGGTGATCTCATTCTCGTTGGTGCGACGACGGAGAATCCCAGTTACGAACTCAATCGCGCCCTTCTCAGCCGATGTCGGGTGGTGGTCTTTGAACGGCTGGCCGATGAGGCCCTGCAAGAGCTTTTTCGCAGAGCCTTCGAGTCCGCTGGGGTGAAGCCTGAGGACATTCTTGGGGCCGAAGCCGTCGAGTGGATGATCGCCTCAGCAGATGGGGACGGCCGTCGTCTTTTGAATTCGATCGAGGTTGTTTTGGCCGCCCGAGAAGAGGGGGCCTCTCCGTTGTCGACGCAAGAGACTCGCGAACTCGTTCAGGATACGCCCCTGGCTCACGACAAAAGCTCGGAAATGCACTACGATCTCGTCTCCGCATTTATCAAGAGTGTTCGCGGAAGCGATCCCGATGCGGCCGTCTATTACCTGACCCGGATGCTTGAAGGTGGAGAGGACCCGATCTTTATCGCCCGCCGGTTGGTGATCCTTGCTTCAGAAGATATCGGCAACGCCGATCCTCGAGGTCTCTCGGTCGCCGTTGCGGACCTTCAGGCCGTCGAAGCGATCGGTCTGCCGGAGGGTGGGATCTCTTTGGCTCAGGTGACGACCTACTTGGCCTCGGCACCCAAATCGAATCGCTCGTATATGGCGTTTAGAAGGGCTCAGGAGATCGTTCGCAAGACGGGCTCTGTGCCAGTGCCTCTTCATCTTCGTTCTTCCAAGACAGAGCTTTCAAAGAGCCTCGGGTATGGTCAGGGTTATCAGTATCCGCATGAGCGTCCAAAGGCTTGGGCCGAGCAGAGCTATCTCCCGTCCGAGGTCGTTTTGGAGGAAGGGCTTTATCAGCCCGCGAACCGTGGGTTCGAAAAGAACATTCTGGATTATCTCGCCTGGGTGAAGGGCGAGAAGACGCCCCTTAAGTAAAAACCGAAGAAAAAAACGGCGTGTGGGCGTTAGATCGCCCGCTGGGCGCAGATGCAAACGCAGGGCGCGTCGCCTTGGACGTGGTGCGAGTGCTTGGTGTTCGCGGGAATCTCCACGCGGTCCCCAGTGCGAAGAAGAAACTGCGTTCCCGAGATATTGAAGAGCATTTCACCCGAGACGACCACGCGAATTTCACAGAAGGGGCTGCGGTGGTCCTTCACCTTGCGTGTTGGCTCATAGGTTTCCTCGTAAGGATCGAGGTCTTCATTCGCCAAAATCATCTGGATCTGGCTTTTTGTGGGTGTCAGGGGCGCCTGCCATCTTGTGATCAACATGGACCTGTTATCTCAAAACGATTCGCCGTCCGGCAAGCTCCGACGCGACCATCCCGCTGTGAGACGGAGTTTTTCTAAAACCGTCGTTTCCTTAAACACCCCGCGGGATAAATTCTCAAGAGAGGGAGGTGTCCAGTTAAGTCCCGAATCTGGTTTCCGATCAGCATTTTGTAACTCTTCGGGAAGGTGAATATTGAGCAACCCCAAATCGAAACTCAGCAACGCGGACATGGATACCATCCTGAACTATGTCGACTCCTCTAAGGGGTTGGCCTTCGGAACAGGAGAGGCCGGAAGAATCTCGATCCGTCAGAATACAGACGGCAAAGAGTTTCACTTCTCTTCTCACGAATTATCCGATGTTCTTCATCGAGCGGATACAGACGGAAAACCTTTTCTCCAGTTGAATTTTAAGAGTGGGAACAAGGTTCTTCTGACAGACCAGCTCGTTGGCTTTAAGCCCTTCGAGATCCTGGGGCTGGATATGGGAAGACTTCCTAAGGTGGTCACGACTCCTGACCTTCTCTCTGTCGGAGAGGCGATTGAAGAGGCTCTTGGGGCCGATACGGCCGACCACGAGGTCGAGGTTTTGAGGAAGGTTTATCAGGCCATCTTGAGTGGCGCTGAAAGAATCGGGTTTGAACTGCCTTTTGAACGGGCATGGGCCGCCAGATTGCTGGCTTCTCGGTTCCGCGCCTCTGCGTAAAACTAAGTAAAATCATACACTTAAAAAAATCTTGAAAAAATCGGCAAATTCTTGCCGATTTCCATTGACGGTCGGGCTGAAATCGACGAAAACACGTTCCACTCGCGGGGGCATAGCTCAGTTGGTAGAGCGCCAGCTTTGCAAGCTGGATGTCGCAGGTTCGATCCCTGTTGCCTCCACCATTTAAGACTCGAAGAATATTCGGGAATTAAAGCGAGGGTTGACGGTTTTTTTGGAAAGTTTCGTCGCTGAAAAAAAAGACGAAAAAATCAAAAAAAGCTGTTGACGAGAAGAAACGGTTCAAATAGAACGGTTCTTCTTGAAAAACGAAAGTTTGCTCTTTGAAAACTGAATAGCTAGACGAAAATGGTTTTTGGGCTCCTAAAAATGAATTTGGTTCTTCGGAACCCAATTCTTTGAGAACAAATATACGAGACAACAACAAAGCAAATAAGCAATTATAAGCTAGTTTTGTCTGATACAGAATTTAAACTGGAGAGTTTGATTCTGGCTCAGAGCAAACGCTGGCGGCGTGCCTAATACATGCAAGTCGAACGGGGAAAGGCTTCGGCCGAGTACTAGTGGCGCACGGGTGAGGAACACGTGGGTAATCTGCCTTCGAGTGGGGGATAACTAGTCGAAAGATTAGCTAATACCGCATAAGACCACGCGATCTGCGGATCGAGAGGTCAAAGGAGCAATTCGCTCGAAGATGAGCCCGCGTAAGATTAGCTAGTTGGTGAGGTAATGGCTCACCAAGGCTGTGATCTTTAACTGGTCTGAGAGGATGATCAGTCACACTGGAACTGAGACACGGTCCAGACTCCTACGGGAGGCAGCAGTAGGGAATATTGCGCAATGGGGGAAACCCTGACGCAGCGACGCCGCGTGAGTGATGAAGGCCTTCGGGTCGTAAAGCTCTGTTGCAGGGGAATAAAAAAATGAAGGTACCCTGTGAGGAAGGATCGGCTAACTTCGTGCCAGCAGCCGCGGTAAGACGAGGGATCCTAGCGTTGCTCGGAATCATTGGGCGTAAAGAGGGCGTAGGTGGCTTGGTAAGTCAGGTGTGAAAGCCCAGGGCTCAACCCTGGAAGTGCATTTGATACTGCTGAGCTTGAGTGTCGGAGAGGTTACCGGAATACCTGGTGTAGTGGTGAAATACGTAGATATCAGGTGGAACACCGGAGGCGAAGGCGGGTAACTGGACGAACACTGACACTGAGGCCCGAAAGCGTGGGGATCAAACAGGATTAGATACCCTGGTAGTCCACGCCGTAAACGATGGATACTTGCTGTTAGAGGTATTGACCCCTTTAGTGGCGAAGCTAACGCGTTAAGTATCCCGCCTGGGGAGTACGGTCGCAAGATTAAAACTCAAAGAAATTGACGGGGGCCCGCACAAGCGGTGGAGCATGTGGTTTAATTCGATGCAACGCGCAAAACCTTACCTAGGCTTGACATGTACTGGAAGACTGGCAGAAATGTCGTCGCCCGCAAGGGTCGGTACACAGGTGCTGCATGGCTGTCGTCAGCTCGTGTCGTGAGATGTTGGGTTAAGTCCCGCAACGAGCGCAACCCCTGCCTTTAGTTGCCAGCATTTAGTTGGGCACTCTAGAGGGACTGCCTGCGTTAAGCAGGAGGAAGGTGGGGATGACGTCAAGTCCTCATGGCCCTTATGTCTAGGGCTACACACGTGCTACAATGGAAGTCACAACGAGATGCCAAGTCGCGAGACGGAGCAAATCTCCTAAAAGCTTTCTAAGTTCAGATTGTAGTCTGCAACTCGACTACATGAAGGTGGAATCGCTAGTAATCGCGGATCAGCATGCCGCGGTGAATACGTTCCCGGGCCTTGTACACACCGCCCGTCACACCATGAAAGTCGGTTGTACCAGAAATCGCTGCGCTAACCGCAAGGGGGCAGGCGCCCAAGGTATGATCGATGATTGGGGTGAAGTCGTAACAAGGTAGCCGTAGGGGAACCTGCGGCTGGATCACCTCCTTTCTAAGGATTTTTTGATCAAATCAATCATCTATAAACTGACGATTTGATGAATCCTAAGGTCAACGGTCTACTTCGGTAGATCGAACCCAAAAACCATTTCTAGCTATTTAGTTTTGAAAGAGTGAATAAGGCAGTCGGGCCTGTAGCTCAGTTGGTTAGAGCACACGCTTGATAAGCGTGGGGTCGGAAGTTCGAGTCTTCCCAGGCCCACCAACTTTGCTTTCACTCGGAAGTTTTCGTTTAGTTTTTTGCGTTCTTTGAAAATTGAATAGATTGATTTAAGTGATTTTAGCGAGGTTAGTTCCATTTTTAAAGCTACTAAGGGCTTACGGTGGATGCCTTGGCACAAAGAGGCGATGAAGGACGTGGTAAGCTGCGATAAGCTTCGGGAAGTGGCACACACATTTTAATCCGAAGATTTCCGAATGGGGAAACCCACCTTTTAATAGGTATCTGTTACTGAATACATAGGTAGCAGAAGCAAACGATGGGAAGTGAAACATCTCAGTACCGTCAGGAGAAGAAATCAATTTAGAGATTTCGCTAGTAGTGGCGAGCGAACGCGAAACAGCCCAAACCTTTTACAAGCAATTGTAGGAGGGGTTGTAGGACCCCGATGTGGGACCGGAGACGTTAGAGAAGCAGTCTGGAAAGACTGGCCAGAGAGGGTGATAGCCCCGTTCTCGAAAACGTTGATGGCCCTAGGGGTATCCTGAGTACCAACGGACACGTGAAATCCGCTGGGAATCTGGGGAGACCACTCTCCAAGGCTAAATACTCCTTTGTGACCGATAGAGGACAAGTACCGTGAGGGAAAGGTGAAAAGAACCCCGAGAGGGGAGTGAAATAGAACCTGAAACCGTAAGTCTACAAGCAGTCGAAGACCTTTATATGGTCGACGGCGTACCTTTTGCATAATGAGTCAGCGAGTTATTTTTGCGTGCGAGCTTAAGCCGTTGCAGGTGGAGGCGTAGCGAAAGCGAGTCTGAATAGGGCGATTTAGTGCGTAGGAATAGACCCGAAACCCGGTGATCTATCCATGGCCAGGTTGAAGCGAGGGTAACACCTCGTGGAGGACCGAACAAGTTAGAGTTGAAAATCTTTTTGATGAGCTGTGGATAGGGGTGAAAGGCCAATCAAACTGGGTGATAGCTGGTTCTCCCCGAAATATATTTAGGTATAGCCTCGAGTAAATTCTATCACGGAGGTAGAGCACTGAATGGGCTAGGGGTCTTTACCGGATTACCAAACCCAAATAAACTCCGAATGCCGTTGATAGTTACCTCGGGAGACAGTCGCTGGGTGATAAGGTCCAGCGACGAGAGGGAAAGAGCCCAGACCAACAGCTAAGGTCCCCAAATCTATGCTAAGTGGAGAACGTTGTGGGGTTACTTTGACAACTAGGAGGTTGGCTTAGAAGCAGCAATCCTTTAAAGAAAGCGTAATAGCTCACTAGTCTAGTGACCCTGCGCGGAAGATACAACGGGGCTAAGCATAGTACCGAAGCTTTGGACAAATTATTTTGTGGTAGGGGAGCGTTCTGTTTTGGATGAAGGTTGACCGGAAGGACAGCTGGACGAAACAGAAGTGATCATGCTGACATAAGTAGCGTTGAACTCGGGTGAAAAACCCGGGCGCCGAAAACTCAAGGGTTCCTGGGCAAGGTTAATCCTCCCAGGGTTAGTCGGGTCCTAAGATGAGGCCTCAGGGCGTAGTCGATGGAAAAACGGTTAATATTCCGTTACCGATTTCGGATTGCTATAGGAGTGACAGAGTAGGATATCTCAGCCTGTTATTGGATTCAGGTGTAAGCGTGTAGGTGGTGTCGTAGGCAAATCCGCGGCACTTAACACTGAGGCGTGAATGCGAGAGCCGTTAGGCTCGGAAGTGAGAAAAACCATGCTTTCAAGAAAAGCTTCGATAGTTTAAGAGATCGCCCGTACCGTAAACCGACTCAGGTGAGTGGGGTGAATATCCTAAGGCGATGGGGTGAATCGTGGTTAAGGAACTCGGCAACTTGTCACCGTAACTTCGGGAAAAGGTGAGCCCGCGGAAGTGTAAGGACTTGCTCCCCAAGCTTCTTCGGGTCGCAGAGAAATGGGAGTAGCGACTGTTTATCAAAAACACAGGTATGTGCAAAGTCTCAAGACGAAGTATACATACTGACGCCTGCCCGGTGCTGGAAGGTTAAGAGGATTTGTCAGCCGCAAGGCGAAGCTCAGAATCGAAGCCCCAGTAAACGGCGGCCGTAACTATAACGGTCCTAAGGTAGCGAAATTCCTTGTCGGGTAAGTTCCGACCTGCACGAATGGCGTAACGACTTCTCCGGTGTCTCAACCACGGGCCTCGCGAAATTGAATTCTCGGTGAAAATGCCGAGTACCCGCAGAAAGACGGAAAGACCCCGTGAACCTTTACTGTAGCTTGTCAGTGATTTTAGAGTTTTCATGTGTAGCATAGGTGGGAGGCTTTGAAGTCAGGTCGCTAGACCTGATGGAGCCACCGTTGAAATACCACCCTTGAAAACTTTGAAATCTAACCTGCTCCTCGAAACGAGGAGAGGGACACTGGCTGGTGGGCAGTTTGACTGGGGCGGTCGCCTCCCAAAAAGTAACGGAGGCGCGCGATGGTACCCTCAGCCTGATTGGAAACCAGGCGTCGAGTGCATTGGCATAAGGGTGCTTGACTGCGAGACCTACAAGTCGAGCAGGTGCGAAAGCAGGCCAAAGTGATCCGGTGGTCCCGCGTGGAAGGGCCATCGCTCAACGGATAAAAGGTACTCCGGGGATAACAGGCTTATTCCGCCCAAGAGTCCATATCGACGGCGGAGTTTGGCACCTCGATGTCGGCTCATCACATCCTGGGGCTGGAGCAGGTCCCAAGGGTTTGGCTGTTCGCCAATTAAAGTGGTACGCGAGCTGGGTTCAGAACGTCGTGAGACAGTTTGGTCCTTATCTTCTGTGGGCGTAAGAAATTTGAGCAGACCTGTCCTTAGTACGAGAGGACCGGGATGGACGAACCTCTGGTGTTTCAGTTGTCGCGCCAGCGGCAGCGCTGAGTAGCTATGTTCGGAATAGATAACCGCTGAAAGCATCTAAGCGGGAAGCTAACTGCAAGATTAGATTTCTCTGGGCTTCGGCCCCTTAAGGACCCTCGGAGACGACGAGGTTGATAGGCAGGAGGTGTAAGCGTAGTAATATGCTAGCTGACCTGTACTAATAGTCCGTGAGGCTTTTTAATTTCTTTCAAAGAAATAGATGGAACTAACCACCGCTAAAATCACTTAAATCAGTTTTTCAATTTTCTAAAAACTTATGTTTTCGCTGGTGTTTACAGCAGCGGGGCTACACCTGATCCCATTCCGAACTCAGAAGTTAAGCCCGCTTGCGGCGATGGTATTGCAGTGGCAACACTGTGGGAGAGTAGCACGACGCCAGCACTTTTTTGTGACCCGGGTTAGGAAACTAATCCGGGTTTTTTCGTTTTGGCGTCTTGGTTTTTTCTACTTCTGTGGATCTTTGGCTGGAGTTGTTTCTGGTTCTGGCTGAGGGGCGGGGATCGGTTTCGTTTTTGCCGGGTCTTCCGATTCAATCACCAGAAATGATCTCAATGGATAAGTTCGGCCCAGTTCCCAAACCTTATTGTTTGTTTGGATGTCCATCATGCTCATCTGCAGAATCAAGCCTGGCTCTGCATCGTCAGGAACATCGATGAATTCGATTTCCAATTTGTAGCGGCCGGAGGGGTTTTCCGGAATGGCTTTGAACTTTTGATTTCCTACGAGTTCCTTCTGAAATGCCGTGTGCATCAGATAGGAGACATGTTGGATATCAGCCCACTCTTTCGGAAGTTGTCCCTGAGATCTCAGTGAGGACAGATCTGCTGAAACGAAATCGCTAAATGACAAATTCTTGGGAGCCTCTTTTTTTGAAGGGCTTAAAAGAGTGGAGTTTTCGTTCAGAGCATTCCACGCAAGGAAGCCCGCGCCGACCAAAAAAAGTAGTCCGAGTAGTTTTTGAATCATCCTCTTAGCTTTCAGGATCAGTTTCGCTCAGGGAAGCACTTTTTGTTTCCGAGTCCAGGTCGAGGTTTCCTTTTAAGTCCCTGAAACGGTTCATGAAAACCTCCTTCTTAAGAGCGTTGTCAAAAAGGTAGACGATCCGTAGGACCGTGGAGTGTTTGCTTGCTCGTCAAAATAGCCAAGTGAAAACAGACACTTGGGATGCTCGTGCCCAGGTTGGCATTGAACTTGGACTATGGAAGGTACGAGGTGGATCATGAAAGCCTGGATGAAATGGACATTGGCATTTGGAATGACGGGACTGTATGTCGCGTGCTCTCCAAAACAGTTTTCTAAAGATCCAGGGTTCAATGCTTGTCAGAACTCCGGCCAAAACTGTGTTTCTGAAAATGGAAGAGACTACTTTTCTGTGAGCGAGACCGTGGCGGGTGGAAAAATTGATGTTCTGGTTGTGACCGATAATTCCGCTTCGATGTCCGCAGAGCAGGCGGCTCTCGCCAGCCGGTTCAGTGACTTTATCGGCAATCTCGATGGAAAAAAAATCGACTATCGAATCGGTGTCGTCACGACGGATATTTCTTCGGCTGAAAACAAGCCCCGCTCGATCAATAAAAATGGCGCACTTCAAGATGGTAAGCTGATCGCTTTTCCAAGCGGCGCTTTCCTGACCAAAGAGAGTGGGACCTTGAGTCAAAAAGATGCGGCCTTTAAGAGCGTCGTTCAAAGACAGGAAACCCTGGCTTGCGAAAGCTTCATTCTTTCCGAGCTGAGCAAGTGTTCCTCTCAAGGACTGTCGAAAGAGCAATGCATCGAGCGTCCCAGCTATATGAGCGCCTATGACACGAAGTGTGTTTCGGGTGATGAACGCGGTATTTTTGCGGCTCGCCTGGTGATGGAAAACAATCCCTCGGGTTTCATTCGCAAAGACGCCGATTTGGCTGTCATCGTCCTTTCGGATGAAGATGTTCGTGGTGGACTCTATCGACATGCTTACGCCAGCAAGGGTGAAACTCACGTCCTGAACTCTGCATACGCCATGACCAATAAAGATTCTGCAGATTCTTTCACGAGCTTCATGAGTTCGAAGTACGCCAACAAAAAGTACAATGTTCATTCGATCACGGTTCCTTATTACACCGATCCCGGGTGTCGTGCGGTGCAGGCCGCTCAGACTGGTGGTGTTGTTGGATCGACTTACGGCACTCAGTACGAAAATCTCTCGGCGGCAACCGGCGGGATTCGTGGAAGCATTTGTGACTCCAATTACTCGGTGATTCTCCAAAGCATCTTTGATCAAGTAAAAGGACAGATCTTGGATAAGGTCGCTTTGGCTTGCTCGAACCCTCCTGATGTCACGGTCAGTTTGACTGGTCCTAGCGGCTCGACTCCTTCGGTTGCATGGACCGTCGTTGGCGACCAGGTTCGCTTCGCCTCGAAGCTGGCCGTTGGAACCACCGTGAAAGTGACCTACTCCTGCGAAACGATGTGATCGAAATCCCCACCGTCGAGAAAGACGATCGCCCCTAAAAAGGCTCTCGAAAGAGGGCTTTTTTTATTTGAGGCCGCTTTTCTTGCGCTTTCAAATCGTCTCTTCTTGATGCGAATTGATGCGAAGCTTGCCGGTGGAATTTCTCTGAAAGTGAACAGGCTTTTGACATTCATTTTCCGAGGAAACCTCCGCGGCCGAGCGATTTTATCTGATCGGTGTTCACTTGCTCCTGAGCGTGGGCCTTCCCGGAATTTATTAAGTTTGCCTCCTGAAAGACCGACAAAACAGGCATGGGAATGTTGGATCGTTACAAGAAAAAGGGCGGTTTCGTTCAGCTTTTAAATCTGATCGAGACTTCGGGAAAACAAAAGCAAGAGCAGTTTCTTTCTCTCATTGGGCAAGAAAGTCCTGTTTGGGAAGAAGCTATTCGGCAGAAAAGTTTGAGCCTGGACAAAATTTTGTCTTGGGACTCGAGTCATTTGCGGGAAATTTTCAGTCGGCTCCAGCCTTTGACTTTGGCGACGGCACTTCATGGAATGCCCAAAGAAAAAACCGATGTCGTCATGAGCCTGATGTCCGTGACGGATCAACGAAAAATTCAACAGGTGCTCGACGAATCCAGTCCGACGCCAGCCGAAGTTGGCACTTGCATCATGAAGATCATCACGGAAACTCGTGGTTTCATTCAGGGTGGGATCGTTAAAATTGAAAAGATCGATGTTTCCCTGGTGATCGTCGAAAACATCGAGGAGCAGTTGTCGAGTCAGGCCGTGACACGCTCGTTGGGAGCGATCGGACTTCCTGCGGCTGATGAAGCTCCACCTTCATCGGAGCCGACTTCCGAAGCCCGATCGGAAGGGCGATCGGATCACTCGAAAGAGGAAGTCGATTTCCTCAAAAAGAAAGTCAATCAGCTGGTTGGCGAAAATGCCTCGTTGAAGCAAGAGCTTGCGATTTTGCGTGGAAAGCTAGATCAGATCAAAAAAATCGCCTGATCTTTGCTTTTTCCAATCGAAAGCTGGTAAAAATGAGAAGTGGTAAGAATTATTTCTGCTTCTCTTTTTGTACTGTCCTTGTGCCTAAGCCCGGTGCTTTGGGCGCAAAACGACTTTAAGATCCAATCCAAATCACTCGAAGCCATTCCTGAGCTCACCATTGATGAGATCATGGACGAGACCAGCTTGCGCGCATCGGGATATGCGCTTTCTCCCGCCCCAGGGCAGGTCTTGGCTATTCGCTCGAAAGCCACTGACGTTGAGATCGTGGGCTTTGTCGAGATTCTCACATCCAAAATTCGTAACGACGGCAAGGTTGAAATCAGGGCGAAAGTTCTCAGGCTCTCTCGGTATCATTTCGTTCGTCCGGGCGATACTCTGGTGCAATTGGATCTGACCACAGAGGAGCCCGTTTACCGCGGGCATACGGAGCTCTTTGTTCGTTCCTGGAGCGGGCCTGATATCTCATCTCGCTACCGTCCTTTGTTCACGCAAGGGGTTTCCATCGGGGAAACGGCCCAGTCTTTACAGCGAGACGAAATCTTTATGAGTTTGTACGGGCATCTCAGCTATGGGCTGACCGATCGTCTGACCGTGGGCTCTCTGATGACGGGGTTTTTGCTCGATAGCCCCAACGGAAATTTGAAGTATAAAATTTGGGATGAAAACTCTGACACGGTTTCGACCGCTCTCTCGGTTACGAAGATTCGGGAGTCCTCATCGACCGCTCTCAACTTGACGATCTATTGGGATGCGATCACATCGGACAAAATGGTTTCCCATGCTTTGGCAACCTTTGCCGTGGCGACTTTAAGCAGTGATGTGAAAGACATTGCGGCGATCAAGGGGGCGGGCTCGAGTTCCTTCCAGACCGGCTATGAGCTGGTATTGGATAGCTGGGACCGTGTCTTGTTCGGTCCCAGTTATAACTTCGAATTGAAGTCTTTGGGGGGATACCTGGCTTATGTGAGAGTTTGGAATCACTTTCACCTTTCGGGTTCATTGTCGACGGTCGATGTACGGGAGCTCAAGTTGGATCCAAAGACGGGGTATGTTGCCTTGGTCGAAGCTTACTGGCGTTTTTAAAAAGGAAAATAGAGATGTTGAGATCTTTTTTGTTCACGATTACCCGCGAGAGTCATCTGCCTGCGGAAATCTCAATGACGGCGTTGCGAGTGTTCGTGGGCCTTGCGATGGCAATGGGACACGGCCTGGGAAAGTTGCCTCCTCCCGAGGGACTGATCGGTGGTGTGGCGGCCATGGGGTTTCCGGCCCCTCTTTATTTTGCCTGGATGGCCGCACTTGCTGAGTTCGCCGGCGGACTCTTGCTGGCGATCGGACTGTTCACGCGTCCCGCCGCGCTTTTTGTGGCGTTCACGATGGGGATTGCTGCCTTTGTCGCTCACGGAGCGGATCCTTTCCAAAAGAAAGAACTCGCTCTGCTTTATCTTTTTGTGGGATTGATCTTTGTCTTTCGAGGGGCGAGCCGTCTCTCTGTAGACCGGCTCTTCGCTCGATAACTTTAAGGGCAGAGCTGGCGGGCTTTCGTGCCTGGAGCTTGTCCTAAGCACTTCTGTCCACCAAGGCGGCTTTTCTGGAAGGTCAAAGCCGTTCCTCCCAGTTGGGCTCGGCTGAGCCCGTTCAGGACGTCGATCCGCTGATTGGCTTTGCCGGTGGGCATGGGCTTCGCGGCTGCGTGCACGTCCGTCAAAGGAATGGCCTCGACGGCCTGGGGCACCAGTTTCCCGGTCGTTGAATCCAAGGACAGATAGAGCCTTCCCATCAGACCGTAATCCTCTGCAGGGCCCTTCTCGTTCAGATTTGCGGCTCCGACCATGACGTAGTTGCCCAGGCTGTAAAAGATGACCTTGTCGCCGACTTTTTCGACCGGGTGAACTCGGTGAGGGTGGTGTCCCAAAATGAGATCAACGTTTCCTTCTTTGAGGGCTCGGTAAGCCCACTCGCGTTGGCGCGGCTCGATCTGCGTTTTCCCTTCGCGGCCCCAGTGAACCGAGAGAATGCGGTAATGGGCCGGAGTTTCTCGGAGGGCTTTCATAGCGGCGCGGAAATCGCTTTCATTGTAAAAAGAAAGAATTCCCATTCCCATCTCTCGGGCGTTCGTTCGCTCAAGGCTTCCGTGGACGGCCGTCATTGCCAGGAAGGCCACTTTCATTTCGCCTTCGGTCGTTCGCACGGTTGCCACGGCCGGGCGGGCGGCTTCATTTTTACTGGCGCTAATGCCTGACTCCCAAAAACGGTAAGACTTGGCCAGTTCATAGATATGGAAAATGGTCTCCATCATTCCGCTCGTCCCGTAGTCGGCGGTGTGATTGTTTGCGAGGCTCAAGAGGTTAAAGCCGATTTGCAAACCATGGGCGATTCCCTCGGGCGGTGCTTTGAACACATAAGTTCGTTCGTTGTTTCCCGGCGAGGGTGCTTCGGAAAGAGTCTTTTGATCGCTGACGACGGTTTCAATATTTGCGAAGTTCAGATTGCCATTCAAGAGGGGCGCGATCCCCGCGAACAGCTCTGTCCAGGTATAGTTTTTCCCGTACTTGGCAGTTCCTTTGGGAGAGGCTTGGGCGCGGCTTTGGTTCAAATTGACGTCACCACCGAAGGTGATCACCATCTCGGCCTTGGCGGACTGCACTCCCACCAAAAGCGACATCGCCACTGCAAAATTCAAACTGAGTTTTTTCATGCCCATCTCCTCGTGATCTTATTCAGGGAGAAAGGATTCAAAAAGAGGACCCAGGCAGGATGAATAGGTTCGTTCCTAGCTAGGAGAATGGCGGCTCGAGCGCATGAGGGATGTCCGCTGTCTAGAGTTTAGACAGCGGAATGGAGGCAGTTAAACTTCGATGTTCCGAATGAGCCAACTCTGCAGCTCTTCGATCCCAGCGGCACTCTCGGGATGCTTGGCCTGAGCTGCCTGCAAGGCACGGAGAACGCTTTCTCCTTTATAGGGCTGACCGGTCAGATCGTTTTTGAGCTCATCGATCAGGACGGGATTCAGTGAATCGGTAAAGATCTGAAGCTGACGGATGATTCCATCCTCGACCTGAAAACGGAAATGGAAAAAGCCCAAGCTCAGATAGTCATCCATCTCGTGGGTGAACTCGAGAGTATGTCCGTAGAGCCATTCCCATGAACTCAGCTGTTCATAATGTGTTTTCAGTTCCGGAATCGCATTGAGACTTTCCAAAGAAAGGCGGGTGATCGCGCCGGATTGACCATAGAACTTTTCGAAAGACTCGATGGTGGCTGCGACGATTTGGTCGTGATCCAAGCCCGGGGAAAGCTCGCTTAGATTCGCCACTCGGGCCCGGACGGATTCTTTGCCTTTTGCCTGCAGCTTTTTAGGGCTGGGGGTCAGGTAGTTCCCGAGTCTCGAGAGATCGGCTTTGAGAAGAAGTGTCCCGTGATGGAAGGCTCGGTCTTTTTTTTCCCGGTAGGCACTGCCGCTGAATTTTCGAGGGCCGTCACTGAAAGGAATCAGAAGATCATTTCGACCGGAGGCTTGTCCTTCGATGCCGAATTTTTTGAGGGCATTCAGAATGATCTGAACGTTGTTGTCCCGGCTGTAGGCCTCTTTTGGGGAAAGGAAGGTGAAGTTTGTATTTCCCAAGTCATGGAAGACCGCGCCCCCTCCGGATTTCCTTCGGGCCAAGTGAACCTTTTCTTCTTTCATGCGTGCCAGATTGCATTCTGACCAAGGGTTCTGATTACGGCCGATGACCACGGTTTCTTCGTTTCGCCACAGAAACAGGACCTGCTGGCTTGGGTCCAGATTGTCGAAGATCCATTCTTCCGTTCCCAGATTGAGATGGGGGTTCAGGCTATCCGAAAGAAATATCTGAAGTTCGCTCATGGGGCAGTGGTACAGGATGAGAGAGCCCCTTGCAAAAGAAAAGGCTCCCGTGTAACCATCAAGGTCGAATGATCAGGGTTTTGATCTCCACATTTATGTTGATCGTGCTTGGGCTGAGCCTGGGAGCGGAAGCCCTTGTGAGTGCAGAGCCGATGGATCCCTGCGAAGTGACGCTGGGCTCAGAGACGCTCTCGGATCATGAAGCGATCCAAAACCCGCCCTCCGAGAGGGCTTCGCATCACGGTGCTGAACAATGCCCGGATCCCTGTCACACCGGTCAATCCCATTTCGGACACGGTTCCTTTCTTGCCATGGCTTCGGAGTTCCAGTGGAACGCCGTCGATACCTTGCAGGGAAAGAATGCTTTCATTGAGTCTTTCCATGACGATCCTGCGCTCAAGCGCCTGCGCCGTCCTCCTCGACTGAGCTAAGTTTTTGCCTATTCGGCCGTCGCTCTGACGTCTGTCCGAGAGATCGCCTTTTCTTTTTTAACGAAAAATATCAAGGGGCTCACATGAGAACATGGATTCTCTGTTTATGCGTATTCATCTCGGCTTCTGCATGGGCGGATGAGGGATGTGAAAAAAGACTTAAAAATTATCAAGACCTGCTTGCTTGCGTGGTCGAAAAATCTCCGGAAATCGAGAATCGACAACTGGAAGTCGAGACGGCCAGAGCTCAGATCAAAGCCGCTGGTCAGTGGAAGAATCCAGAGCTTTCAGCGGAAAGTTTCCAGGGAAAAATCCGGGGTGTCGAACAGACCTCGACGGATATCTCTTTAGGTATTCCGATCGAGTGGGGATCGAAGATCTCGGCCCGGCAGGCTGTGGCTCAAGGTGGGGCGGATGCTGCCGAGGCCCGTCTGTCGCTGGCTCGTGCCAGAGTCAAGGCGGAGGCCATTCTCAAGCTTCATCGACTGCGCCAGGTTCTGCATGAGCAGGAGATCGCGGAGGAAGCGATTGGAACCTTCACTCGGCTCGTTGAGCAGTATCGAAAGCGCCCAGGCCTGTCGCCGGAGCAGCAGACCTCCTTGTCGGTCTATCAGTTGGCCAAAGGTGAGTACGAGCTGCAAAAGTCGGCGGCGGGGGATGAGGTTCTGGCGATCGAAACTTTTTTCAAGCTGCAGATGGATCTCGATCTTGCAAAGCTGAAATCTTATCTGCCATCGAGTCCTCAGAGCTGGCCTTCGGTGAAACAAGAGGGGGGCAATCTCTCTTCGCCGAGTCAGAAACTTCTCAAAGCGGATGTCGATATCGCGCGGGGTGAGCTGTCTGCGGCTCAAGGCGAGGCTTGGCCGACGATGATGGTTGGGCCCTCCGTACAAATTCAGAGAGAAGGCGGCCAGAGCAATACGATCATGGGGTTCAACCTCAGTATGCCCTTACCGGTTTTCAATTTGAATGGAGCGGGTCGGGCCACAGCGGCGGCGGGACTTAAGACGGCCGAAGCAAAGGCTCGGTTCGGCTTGAAGGAGCAGGACCTTCGAAAGAAGGAGCTTATCGAGGTCTATACTCAGGCTGTTCGCTCGCTGTCTCACGGGATCTCTCATGAGGAAATCGAAAAACGTCATCATGATCTGGAAAAGCTGTTCATGCGTGGAGTTGTTCCAAGTGCGTTGATCATCGACGCTCATCGAACCTCCTTGGATCTGGAAAAAACTCGCCACGAAAGAGAGCTGCGTGCTCTTCAGTCTTATCTCGAGCTGGCAACGATGGCTGACCGTCTGGAGGACGTGTCTTTATGAAAAATAGATTTATTTTCACTCTGCTTTTTTCCCTCGTCCTACTTGTGAATCTCGCGGATGGATACGGTTCCGAGGACGATCATGAGCGCGGCCATGACCATGAAGAGGCCGAAGTCTCTGACAAGGTCGGCGCGGACAAGGGAATCCTGGAAGCGGATGAGCACATTGGATTCAAACTTTCCCCCGAGGCTCATCGGAATTTTGAAATCCAGACGCAGCGACTGGGGCCGGGAGCCTCCTGGAGAATCCCGGTGACGGCGGTCCTTCGGTCTGGAGAAGAGTCCAATCTTTATCGATTTCGGGACGGGTTTTTCAAACGCATTGATTTCAAGTCCGATCTCAAGCCGGATCGGGAACGAAAAATTCTGGTGACCTCTTCGGATCTTCGCTCTGAAGACGAGATCGTTCTGATGGGTCTCGGTTTTTTAAGAATTGCGGAACTGGCTGCCTTTGGTGGTGTCGCCGACGGCCACTCACATTGAGGAATTCAATATGATGAACAAAATCATTCACTTTTCAGTTTATCATCGCGGACTTGTG
>JAHBUU010000039.1 GCA_019637895.1 Pseudobdellovibrionaceae bacterium
CTCTGACCGATTGTACGCGGATATCGAAAAGAACGGTGGAATCCCCATCATGTGGAAAACCGGTCACAGCCTGGTGAAAGAAAAAATCAAGGTCGAGAAAGCGCCCTTTGGCGGCGAGATGAGCGGTCATATCTTTTTTGCCGACCGCAATTACGGTTATGATGATGCGCCTTATGCCGCCCTTCGTTTGTGCGAGATCATTTCCCAAAGCGGGAAGAACATCCCACAGCTGCTGGAAGGCTTGCCGGCCGCATTCAATACGCCAGAAATCCGAATCGATACGACCGAAGAAAAGAAGGTCTTGATCGTCGAAAAGATGAAAGAAGCGTTCCCTGATGTAAAAGGCTCGGATTATCGAGTCGATTTGACGGATGGGATTCGCCTGAGCTTTGCGGATGGTTGGGCTTTGTGCAGGAGTTCAAATACTCAGCCCGTGCTCGTCGTTCGATACGAGGCCTCCACTCAGGAAGGCCTCAAAAAGATCCAGGGTCGAGTTGAAGCGGTCGTTAATAGATACTTGTGAGGCGACTCACTTGACAGTGACGAAGCCCATGCCGATCTCTCTGTAGTCGGGAACGTTGACGGGTTGAACCATCAGCTTTCCACGACATGACACAAAGATTTCGGCATTTTCACCGTAACCGGAGTAGTCCGTGTTATAGGGCCATAAAACGACCCAGGACGCCCCATAGATATGTCCTGGTACGAAGTGCATCTGCCGACTGAAGTCATAAGCAACCTTATCTGCGACCAACGCTATCTCAGGACCAAAAACACGAAGGCCTCTTTTCATAGTGGGGTCATAGTCCGGAGTTTGTCGCGGAGACAGGGGCTGAGCTTTGGCCATCAAAGCCGAATAGTTCTTCTGGAGCCACGGAATGGACTTGTGCACGTCGTACATGAAATCCGTTTTCCGTCTTTTCATCAAAAGCGTCGTGAGTTTTTTCGCCGCCTCAATACGGTTAAGGCAACCGATACGTCTGGCATCGGCATCGCTGGTGTCTTGAGAAGCGAAAGCCGGAATTGAGCCGAAAACAAAAGCCAACGGCATCAGGACTTTCAAGAGAATATTTTCGATCGCAAACCCAATCACGCAAGACCTCCCTTTTTCGGAACTTTCAGAGAGACTCTCAGAGAGACTGGGGGTTTGGAGGAATAATCTCTGTTTCTGAATATTTTTCCGGAAGATCCAAAAGAAAAAGGCCCCCGCTGGAGGCCCTTCTTCTTTATTTCTCTGTCGCGAACTCGAATTAAACGAGCTGGAACGCGATGATCAGAGCGTAGATGACGAGGGACTCGATAAGAGCGAGACCGATGATCATCGGAGTGAAGATTTTACCGGAAGCCGCTGGGTTGCGAGCGATCCCGTCGAGAGCTGTGGAAGCTGCACGGCCTTGAGCCAATGCACCACCAAGAGCTGCAACGGAAATAGTGATCGCAGCCGCGAGACCGCGGATACCACTGTCAGTCATTGTTGCTGCTGCAGCCGCCTCTTGAGCGAAAGCAGGGATAGCAACCATCGAACCAGCCATGATCAGGGCGATGTTCTTGAAGATGTTTTTCATGATAAGCATTCTCCTTATAAGGTTTCTTGTTGAAAATTTTTTGAACCCGCCGTCAGTGATCGTGGGCCGTAGCCAGCGCAACATACACCATCGACAACAGGGTGAAAACAAAAGCTTGCAAGACGCAAACGAAAAGTCCCATCACGTAGAATGGGATCGGAACGATTGCCGGAACCATGTCCAAGAACATCGCTAGGACTTTGTGGTCACCCATCAAGACGTTCGAAAGACGAAGTCCCAAAGACGCCGGGCGAACCAAGTGCGAGACGATTTCAATCGGAATCATCAATGGAGCAAGCAAAGCAAAAGGACCCGCGAAGTGCTTGAGGTAATTCAACACTCCCACTTCCTTCATGCCGTAGTAGTTGTAGCTGATGAACATGAACACACCGAAAGCGAGAGCGGTGTTCAGGTTTTCAGTCGCCGGGGTCATTCCAGGAATCACACCCATCAAGTTATTCACGAGGATGAAAAAGAAAACGGTCGAGAACATCGGCACATAAGCACGACCATGTTCACCAATCACGGACTGAGCGAGACCCGCGATGAACTCGGTGATGCCTTCGAAGATTCCGCGGATCGAAAAACGATTGGCTGGAATGACGGCTTGTTCGCCTGTTCCCAGTTGAGCTCGAGCAGTGGCACCGATGGCAACCGCAACCGTGGAGGCGATTCCCAAAGTAGCCACTGCGATCAGGGCATGCCCCTCATGCGAGTGAGAATCAAAGTGCGGAACGACTTCGGAAAGGGCTAATTGTGTCCAGTTAAACGCCATGTCGCCTCTGTGTGTAAACAAGGACCGTTGCCACGAAGCTCGAGATTCCCATGGCAAACCAAACCGGTTCGACCCAAGAGTCGCGAACTGCACGATAAATAATGATCCCTAAAATCGCGTACTTAATTACAATGAGGAAGACGGCGAGGGCAATGAGTTTTTTCTGAAAAATCAGATACCAACCCGAGGCCAGAAGAACGAAATTGGTGAGGATCAAAAGTCCTCCCAAAAGGAACGAAAGGCCATTATGCGTCGAGTTAAATAGGCCGAGGCCGATCGCTCCGAAGAGAGTGATCAGGGTTTGGATGAAGAAGAGGGGTCGGAGGGGGAACTCTCGTCCGCCTCCGCTTCCTTCTGAAAGCGGCGGGCTAGCCAAATGATCTGAATGAGCCAAGCGGCCAGGAAGATGAGGGCCAAAGCCGCGAAAATCAAACCTTTTGTTTGATATGTCTGATCCAGGTAACGGCCCAGCAGGAAAGCCACGTAAATCAGGCCTCCCATTTCCATGCCCATCGCTGCAAAGACGATCACCTTTTGCATTATTTTCTGAATCCTCTCGCTCCGGGTTGGTTCCTTAGACGCTCTTGAAGTCGTTTGATTCTCAGTTCGACGTAATCCAAATTGGAAGCGGTCGCCCTGGTGTTTTCCAGGACATGAATCGCTGATCGGAAATCCTGGTCTTCTTCGTAACAAACCGCCAACTGCAGAGCCACATTCTCTTCCCGAGACCTGTCAGGAAACTCCTTCAAGACTCGCTGGTAAATCTCGGCCGCCGCGCCAAACATCTTTTTCGAAACCAGAATATTTCCCTTCAAAGTCATGGCGCTGAAGCGGGTCGAATCCTGCAAGCGCTCTTTCAAAAGCGCATCAATTTCGCTTTCAGATTGCTCGAATTCACCCAAATAGAAGTACGACCTGGCCAATGCGATCTGGAATTTGGCCTTTTCAGCGAAAGGCAGATTCAATCCCAAAAGTCGGCTGTATTCGGCCGCCGCCATTTCGTAATCATTCAGATTATCGAAAGCCACGTTTGCCAGATCCTTTTGGGCTTGTTCACGCTCTTTGGAGTCCCGCGAGTACAGAATCAAATGACGATAGAATCCGATCGCTTTCTTGAAATCCTTGAGGTCAAAAACACTCACTCGGGCGCCCTCACGAGCCGCCTGCAGGGCAGCCGAGGAGGAAGGGTTCCTTTTCAGAGCCCTTTCGAAATAAGTGATCGAGGTCCTCGAATGGCCCTTCTTGACCTCCGAGTTTCCTTTCTCAAGAGCTCGCTCTTCGGGTGAGGAGCAGCCGACCAAGTTCAAAAAAACGAAAAGGACCCCAAGGATCCTTTTCGTTCGTTTCATTTCGAATGACGTCACCCGAGAGAAAACCACCATCTGTTAATGAGTTTCCTCTCCAGTGCGGTCCTCGTCTTCCACGACGGCCAAGCCTGTGACGACCTCGTCCTTATCGTCGAGATTGATCAGGCGAACACCTTGAGTGTTCCGACCAAGCACCGAGATATCCGCGATCCGCATCCGGATGACCTGTCCTTTGTCCGTCGAAAGAATCAGTTCTTGGGTCGAAGCGACCTTTTTCGTTCCAACGACGATACCGACTTTATCGGTGGTCTTTTGCGTGATGATGCCGACACCACCGCGGCTTTGAACGCGGTATTCTTCGACTTCAGAACGTTTTCCATATCCTTTCGAAGTCACCATCAGGACGGTGTCCTTGGTTCCTTTTGCCAGGACTTCCATTCCGATAACGATGTCCTCTTTGCCGAGAGTGATCCCTTTTACGCCTCGAGCAGAGCGTCCCATCGCCCGAACATCACCCTCCTGGAATCGGATCGACATACCCTCTTTGGTCGCGATGAAAATGTCGTTTTGACCGTCGGAAATCTTCGCTTCGATGACGGCATCTTCGAGATCCGTGGTCAAAGCGATGATGCCCGCCGTGCGAGGATTTGCGAAAGCATCCAGAGGGGTCTTTTTGATGATCCCTTTTTCCGTCAGCATGACGACGTATTTGTTGTCAGAGAACTCTTCGACCGGAAGAATCGCGCGGACCTTTTCACCAGAGCTGAGTTGAACGACGTTTGCCAGCGACTTCCCTTTGGATGTTCGGGTTCCGAGTGGCAGACGGTGAACTTTGCACCAGTAGACTTTCCCTTTGTCCGTAAAGACGAGAAGCATGGTCTTTGTGCTCGCGGTGAAGATGTCAGTGACATAGTCTTCTTCGCGAGTCTCCATTCCCTTGAGACCTTTTCCACCGCGTTTTTGGACACGGTATTCATCGATCGGAATCCGTTTGATGTAACCCGTATTGGTCACGGTCACGACCATCTGTTCGTCCGCGATTAGGTCTTCGTCTTCGATATCGGTCAAATCGCCCGTGATCTGAGTGCGGCGCTTGTCCGAATAGTTTTCACGGATCTCTTCGAGTTCTTGAACGATGATTTTGTAGATCTCACGAACATCGGAAAGAACGAATTTCAACCAGTCGATCGTCTTACGAAGCTCGGCCAGTTCATTTTCGATCTTTTCGCGCTCAAGGCCGGTGAGTCGGGACAAACGCATTTCCAGGATCGCCTGAGCTTGACGCTCGGAGAACTGGAATTTGCTCATCAGGTTGATGCGAGCGGTTTCGGTTTCTTTCGAAGCCTTGATGGTCGCGATCACTTCGTCGATATGCTCAAGAGCCTTTTTCAGCCCTTCCAAGATATGCGCGCGTTCTTGAGCTTTTTTGAGGTCGAAGATACAGCGCTTGGTGACGACGTCACGGCGGTGATCAACGAAAGCCTCAAGCATGTTCTTCAGATCGAAGGTGACCGGCTGGTTTTTGGCGTCAAGCGCCAACATGATAATCCCGAAACTCACCTGCATCTGTGTGTACTTGTAGAGGCGATTCAGGATGACGTTTGCGTTTTCTCCGCGCTTAAGAACAACAAGAATTCGCATTCCTTCGCGAGAAGATTCATCGCGAATATCCGAAATACCTTCGACCGTCTTTTCGCGAACAAGTTCAGCCATGCTCTCGATCAAGCGGGCTTTATTCACCTGGTAAGGAATTTCGGTGATCACGATCTCTTCGTGATCTTTGTTCTGCACAATCTCTGCAACAGCCTTGAGTGTGATCACACCGCGGCCTTTTTTGTAGGCCTGAAGAATTCCTTCTTTACCGGCGATCACTCCGTGGGTCGGGAAGTCGGGTCCCGGAATTTTCTGCATCAGATCTTCGATCGAGCAGTCGGGATTCTGGATCAGATGAATACAGCCGTCGACAACCTCGCCAAGGTTATGAGGAGGAATGTTCGTCGCCATTCCGACCGCAATTCCCGCGCTCCCGTTCACCAGAAGGTTTGGAAATTTCGCCGGGAGGACCAGAGGGATTTGCAAAGAGTCGTCGTAGTTCGGGCCGAAAGAGACGGTTTCTTTTTCGATGTCCGCAAGAAGTTCTTCCGCCAGGGAAGTCATTCTCACTTCGGTGTAACGCATGGCTGCTGGAGAATCGCCATCGATGGAACCAAAGTTTCCTTGGCCATCTTCGAGCGGGTAGCGCAACGAGAAGTCCTGTGCCATCCGCACCATGGTGTCGTAAACAGCGATATCACCGTGTGGATGGTATTTACCGATCACATCGCCCACGACCCGAGCCGATTTCAAATACGGTCGGTTATGAACGTTGTTCATTTGGTTTTGAGCGAAAAGAACCCGGCGATGAACCGGCTTCAAACCATCTCGTACATCAGGAAGAGCACGACCGACGATGACCGACATCGAGTACTGCAGGTAGGCTTCCCGCATCTCTTTGTTGATATCGATGGTTGAGACGCCTTTTTCTGTCGAATCCATGAACTAAACCTCGTTAAAAATTAAACGTCCAACCCGCGCGCATGGAGAGCATTGTCTTGGATGAACTTCCGGCGTGGCTCCACCTGCTCGCCCATGAGAACCGAGAAGGTCTCATCGGCTGCAACAGCATCGTCCACTGTCACTTGCAGCAAAAGCCGATTGTCCGGGTTCAGCGTGGTATCCCACAACTGCTCAGGGTTCATCTCGCCCAGTCCTTTGTAGCGCTGGATGTAGATTCCCTTTTTTGTGCTCTCCATGACGTAGTCATGGAATTCCGCATCGGTTTCAAACGCATGATCAACTTCACCTTGAGTGACCTTGATCGGAAGCAAGGAAACGACTCGGATCGCTTTCCACAAATTTCGAAGTTCAATGACTTCGGAGGCACTCAGAGAATCAGCACTGAATGTCGTGGTTCGGCGGTCGGCATAACGGACGGTATAAATTTCCGCCGACAGCTTTCCATCCTCGCCCTTTTTTGTGTCGCCTTTGAATTCGGTGATGCCAAGGCTTGGATTCGCCTGAACCCACTCTTGCAATTCAGCAATCGCCTTTTTCAGCTTTCCTTCGTCTTTCAAAACCTCTTCGAGGTTTTCGATCTTACCGATGAAGTAAGAAAGGATATCGGGATCATATTTGCTGGAAGAAACTTTCAGAAGATTCCGATATTTTTGAATGTTCAAAATCATCTTACGAAGATCGGCAGGTTCTTTTCCCGCCATTTTAAACTGAGCAAGACCTGAACTGAGCAAGTACTCAGTCAATGCCGCTTCATCTTTCAGATACGTTTCGCTTTGACCCTTCTTCGCGCGATAGAGCGGCGGCTGAGCGATGTAGATATATCCACGTTCCAAAACATCAGGCATCTGTCGGTAGAAGAATGTCAGCATCAGCGTTCGGATGTGGGATCCGTCAACGTCCGCATCGGTCATGATGATGATTTTATGATAGCGGATTTTATCCACGTTCACATTGTCTTTGCCGATCCCGGTGCCCAAAGCAGAGATCATCATTTTGATCTCTTCGTTTGAAAGCATCTTATCGAAACGGGCTTTTTCGACGTTCAGGATTTTACCTTTGAGCGGCAAGACAGCCTGCGTTTTGCGGTCACGTGCTTGCTTCGCGGAACCACCTGCCGAGTCTCCCTCCACCAGGTAGAGTTCACATTTCGTCGGGTCACGTTCTTGGCAATCCGCCATTTTTCCTGGCAAGGATCCGCCATCAAGAGCAGTTTTACGGCGCGTGAGTTCGCGCGCTTTTCGGGCGGCATCACGAGCGCGGGCAGCGTCTACACATTTCGCGATGACATTCTTCGCCACATTCGGGTTGCGATCAAAGAAATCACCGAGCTTGTCGTTCACAAGCGATTCGACGATCCCTTTGACTTCGGTGTTACCAAGTTTTGTTTTTGTCTGTCCTTCGAACTGAGGCTCTCCGACCTTCACCGAAATAACAGCGGCGAGACCTTCCCGAATGTCTTCTCCTTCGAGATTCGCCTTGATGTCTTTCAGCAGACCCTTTGTCGTCGCGTACTGATTCGTCGTCCGAGTCAGAGCGGCCCGGAATCCCATCAAATGAGTTCCACCCTCATGGGTGTTGATGTTGTTCGCATAAGTGAAAATCGATTCCGAATAAGAATCATTCCACTGCATCGCCACTTCAGCTTCGACGCCATCTTTTTCGGCTTTGAAATAAATCACGTCGTTGTGAAGGGGTTTCTTCGACTGATTCATGAAATCAACGAACTCAGCGACCCCACGAGAGAACTGGAAGTCTTGTTTCTTCTGAGTACGCTCATCCTTCAGCGAGATATGCAATCCACCATTCAAGAAAGCTAACTCGCGAAAACGGTTCGCGAGATAGGTGAAATCAAAAGAGATGCTTTCGTCTTTGAAAATTTCTCGATCCGGTTTGAAGGTGACAATCGTCCCGGTTCGGTTGGTATCCCCAACTTTTTCCACACCTGTCTGCGGAATTCCTTTTTCGAACTTTTGTTGCCAGATCGAACCACCACGGTGAACGGTCACCTGGCAACGACTAGAAAGCGCGTTGACGACGGAAGCGCCGACCCCGTGCAATCCACCGGAGACCTTGTAGGTGCTGCCATCGAACTTACCGCCCGCATGCAGAACGGTGTAAACGACTTCGAGAGAGTTTTTTCCGGTTTTATGCTGTCCAACAGGAACGCCACGGCCGTCATCTTCGACTGTGATGGATTCGTCGGTATTGATGGCGATCTGGATGTGTTTGCAATATCCGGCGAGCGCTTCATCGACGGCGTTGTCGATGATCTCGTAAACGAGGTGGTGGTATCCACGGAATCCGGTGTCGCCGATATACATGCCGGGACGTTTGCGAACGGCCTCAAGTCCTTCGAGAACCTGAATGGAATCCGCAGAATAGTCTTTCTGCTCGGTCGTCTGGGTTTCTTCTGACACGTTTTCCCTCACTGCCGGGCAACTGAGATTTGCCCATTGGTCATTTCGATCACGGAAGGCCGATCGAGCGCGAAATGTTCGGGAAGATGCAAATCCGTGGTCGTCAAAAAGACCTGAGTTTTGATTTCGTGAAGGAACGAAATCAGCTCGTTTCTTTTCACTGAATCCAATTCGGAAAGTACATCATCGAGCATGAGCGCAGGATAAAGTCCGTGAACCCTGCCATGATACACAATCTGGGCCATTTTGAAAGCCAATATGATGGCTCTTTGCTGCCCCTGCGAAGAGAAAAATCTCGAATCTTTTTGATTATATAGGAACACGATATCGTGCTTGTGAGGACCGACTAAACTGACCCCGGAAGAAAGCTCTGCTTCACGCAGTTCAAAGGCTCTTTGACGAAGGGCATTATCCACTTCTTCAGAGGTAAAATGCAGCGCCGATTGCGAGGAAATCAGGTAATCCACCGAGATATCCACGGAGGATTTTGAAATTCGGCGCAGACAGAGTTCAAAATCCGGCAGGATGTCGATCAGGGCTTTCAATCGAGCCGTTGTCATCTGGGTCGCAAGGCGGAAGAAACTAGGGTTGAGGCTTTCTAAAACCTCCAGGATGCGGTTTTTAGGGCTTCGCTCCTCCAACCAGTCCTTGAGAACCCGATTCCTCGTTTTAAGGGCTTTCCGGTACTCTGAAATCAATTCCGCATTCGTGGGATGATGAGTGACGAGGAAGTCATCAACAAGGGCTCGTCTAAGATCGGCGCCTTCTTTGATCGCAGCCAAGGATTCGGGACTGAAGAGAACGGTGGGGAAAAGTCTGCGGATATCGGGGATAGAGACTTTTTTTTCGTTCAAAGAGAAACTTTTCCGGGACTTCAGAATCTCGGCCCGGAGGGTGTAATCCAGTTCGCCCCGGTGAAGTTTTCCTTCGAGAAATGCTAAAGGCTGCTCGTAACGGATCAAGGTGGCATTGTCGCCAAAACGAAAACTGTCACCTTGAGAAAGCACATAAAGTGCTTCGAGAAGATTTGTTTTTCCCTGTCCGTTGTCGCCCAAAAAAATATTCAGGCGAGAAGAGAATTCAACTCTTCCTTCGGGAATATTTCTGTAATCCCGAAGCTTAACGGACGAGAAGTACATCAAATTCTCATCGGCATAACGACGCAAGTATAGCTTGTGTCATTGTGTGGGCGAACAAGTCCCGGAGACAGATGATCGTTTAACTCAAAATCAACCTGCTCGTGATTGATCGCGGTCAACACATCCTGGATGTATCGGGCATTGAATCCGATTTTCAGGTCGTTCCCCGAATAGGTCACTTCGATCTCGTCTTTGGCATCACCGAGTTCTGGATTGTTCGATGAAATTTCCATGCGACCTTTGCTGACGTTCAACAAAACGGCTTTCGATTTCTCGTTCGCCATCATCGAAACTTTTTTCAAGGAAGACAGAAATGCTTCGCGATCGATCAGGATCTTTTGCGTGAGTTTCGTCGGAATGAATTGCTGGTAGTTCGGATATTTCCCTTCGATGAGTCGAATCATCAAAGTGGTTTTTCCAGAGCGCACGATGAACTGGGATCCTTCGATGGCAATCTCGACGTTCCCGATACTTCCCTCGAGAACTTTTTTAATTTCATGGAGTCCCTTACGAGGAATGATCACACCTTGAGAAACGGAAGCATTGAGGCCGTCGACGTTTTTCGAAATGAGGCTTAGACGGTGACCGTCTGTTGCGACCATCTTGAATCCACTCGCCTGACTGATCTCAAAGAAAACGCCGTTCAGGTGATAGCGAGTTTCGTCGTTGGAAACGCTGTAGATGGTCTTGTCGATCATTTCCTTCAAAACGGAAGCTTCGACCTTCAGGAACGATTGCGAGGAATAAGCAGGGAAGATCGGATATTCATCCGCACTCACGCCGACCAGTTGTGAACGGTACTTACCTTGTTCGATCTGCAGCCAGTTATTTTCTTTTTTCACCAAACGGATAGGACCGTCTCGAAGTTCTTTGGTGATCTCGAAAAGTTTCTTGGCACTCACGGCAACTTTTCCAGTTTGCGAAACTTGAGCTTCAACCTGATCGGTTAAACTCACTTCCAGATCTGTTGCGAAAACTTTGAGTTGGTCACCTTCTGCTTCGAGAAGGATGTTTACCAAGATGGGCATCGTGTTTCGTTTCTCCACGATGTTCTGGGTTGGACCAATCAGGTTCAACAAAAGCTTCTTTTCAATTTCGACTTTCATGGGCCCTCTTTTCATCCCTATATCTAGATATTTTAAAGTCGTAGTAGTAGTAGGGGCGGGGAAAAACCTATCAAACCACTTAAATCACTGTAAACACTCAAAAACATCCGTGGATAAGTGGGAGTTCATTTTTCCCGCAACTCGGTCATTTTTGGGGATTAAAAACACCCACATCTGAACCGGCATACTTATCCACAAAACCATCCACAACCTGAATTCACACCCCTGTGATATTGTGGATATACGTCTCCAACTCTTCGATATGTTTAAACATATCTTGGTCTGTCGATTGGAGGATTTTGACCCGACTAATAGCATTCATCACTGTCGTATGATCTTTTCCGCCAAAAGCCTTACCGATGTCGGTGTAGGATTTGTCGAGAAACTTTTTGATCAGATACATGCAAATTTGCCGCGGAACGACGATCGGTTTCGCTCGGGTACTCGATTTCAGATCGTTGATTTTCACATTAAAATGGTCAGCCACGAGCTTTTGGATGTCCTCAACAGAGATCGTCGAGTGGGTTTCGTGGTTCGCCAGGAGCTTTTTAACGAGGTCATAATCGATCTGCAGGCCCTGGAGTTCAGAGAACATCTTGGCCTTCTTCAGGTTCCCCTCGAGCTCTCGAATCGAACGTTTAGAGATCCGTGCAATATAATGGACGGCTTCTTCTGGCAGACGAATCTGGAACTGCTCGGCCTTATAACGAAGAATCGCGATCCGAGTTTCCAGATCAGGCATCGTGATATCGGCGATCAGACCGCGCTCCAGGCGGGTGCGGTTGCGATCTTCCATATTCATGATGTCTTTGGGCATACGATCGCTGGCGAGAATGATCTGCTTCCGGCGGTCGATAAAGGTATTCAGGGTATGGAAGAACTCTTCCCGGGTGGATTCCCCTTTCCCCAGGAGCTGAATGTCATCAACCAGGAGAACATCGTAGCTCTCACGGTATTTTTGCTGAAACAGATCCATCTTTTGATGACGGATGGCCGTGATACATTCGTTCATGAAGCGTTCAGCAGAGATATAAAGGATACGCAGGTGCGGGAACTGCTCGCGGATGGCATTTCCAGCCGCATGAAGAAGATGGCTTTTCCCCATCCCCACAGGTCCGTAGATGAGAAGGGGATTGTAGTCGTCGGCGCCGGGGTTTCTGGCGACGTTGTAGCAGGCGGCATGGGCGAACTCTGAATTTTTTCCAACAACGAAGGTGTTAAATGTCCACTCAGCCTTCAAAGACTCTGGATATCCAGGCCGATTATCACGTTGAATAGCCACAGCAGGGGCTCGTTGAGGAGCCTCTTGGTGACTCATGGCCTCGTGAAGAGCATGGGGATTCTCGGGAGGAACCGGTGTTTTATGCCCGGTTACGACAAACTCAACCTCAAATGGCTGGCGATAAGTCTCTGAAATCTCAGAATAAATTTTATCCTGAAGGTTCTGAACAACCCAATACTGGTGAAGGGCGTTCGGAACGCCCAGGGTAAATCGAATCCGGCCTTCGTTTTCGGCCGAGTTGAGATATTCAATAGGATCTAGCCAGGTCGCCAGAAGCTTATTGTTCTCATTGCGGCTCTTCATCCGCGACTTAATGCCATCCCAAAAGATGGATGTGATCTCCACGAAGACCCCCTCGGTCCGCTTCTCTGCGCATTGATTCGTTCAAAGGCGAAGCTGGGGTCTAGCAACCCCTTTCGGAGTTTTCAAGGGTTGACCCCCCTGCCGCGTTGTGATTTATTTGGCCCCCACATATCTCGTGGTGAGTGGGTCTTCACCCACGTATATATAGAGATTTGACGTCAAACTGCGTCGTAACTTGGAGAGATCGATATGAAACGTACCTACCAACCATCGAAACGTCGTCGCAAAGCTACTCACGGTTTCCGTGCTCGTATGGCGACCAAAGGTGGACAAAAAGTGATTTCCGCTCGTCGTGCAAAAGGACGTAAACGTCTTGCTGCCGAAGTCAGTGGAAAGTAACGCTCCATTTGTTCTCAAGCGGAATTCTGAATTTCTAGAACTCAAAAAACAGGGACGCCGCTTCTGGCCCACCAGCTGGCTTTTGCTTAATTACCGCCATCGTCCCGAGGGTTCCATCCGTTTTGGTGTCACCGCTTCCCGAAAAGTCGGCTCGGCTGTTGTTCGCAATAAGCTGAAAAGATGGTGTCGCGAGTTCTTTAGGGACTTCGCGAAATCGGACCGCGGTTATGGAGTGGAAATCAATGTCATCTTCAAACCGATCGATCGAGGCTTCTACAAAGGCCTCTCTCACGACGAGTTCCTCAAAGCACTCAACCGTGGGATCGAAACGCTTCGAAAACCTGTTTCGCCAGGTCGGGCTGATCCTGCTCGCGATGTATCGCACGCTCCTGACAACTCATCTGGGCGGTAGCTGTCGGTATATTCCGTCTTGCTCGGAATATGCTGTCGATGCGGTTCGAACACATTCACCACTGACTGCACTCAACTTAATTGCTCGTCGTCTGCTTCGTTGCCGTCCGGGAAGTTCCGGCGGTTACGATCCAGTCCCACCCTGTTGCGGAGGAACTCATCATGCGAAACTCTGATCCAAGTCCACTGATGGATCGTCGAACTCTGATTGCCATCGTCATGATCGGGGTTTTCATGATGGCTTGGCAGCACTTCATGAATCAAAAATATCCACCGGCAGTTTCAGCGACAGCCACTCCGGCCGAGACTCAGCCTGTTCGTCCTGGAACAGAAGAAAAGGTCGATGCCCCAGTCGCGGCATCTGCTTCCGGAAGTGGTGAGATGAAATCGGCCGAATCCGTGCAGATTCGCCCCGAAGAACTCCTCACTTACGAAGATGAAAAGATCCGATTTACCCTGTCCAGCAAGGGCATGGGATTCAAAGAGTACGTCGCAAAAAGCTATAAAAACGCCGAAGGAAATCCGGTTCGTCTAGGTTTTTCTCCGATGGCGGGGCTTTTCGAGCTGCGTTTGAAGGGTTCGGGGCGGGTTCTTGATTTCAACATCATCGAACAAGCGCCGGGCGTTTATCGTGGAACGACTCAGGTGGGATCGACCACCATCACGCGCACATTCACATATTCCGCAGAGGATTCTTCTTTGCGCAGTCAGGTTCAGGTACACGGCTGGTCGGACGAACTCAAAGACGGCCTGTCCATTACGATTCCTGAGGTGATTCATTCGCCAGCGAGTTCTTCTTGGCTCTTTCCGTCTTATGACCACCAGGATTTCTTTGTGGAGTTTGGCGGAACAAAAGAGACGGTCAATTTCAATCACGCCAAGGAAAACATCAGTCGCGAGTTTTCGACCGCCTCTTTGGTTTCGGTCGGAAACCAATATTTCACCCTGGGTCTTTTGGATAAGTCGTCTTTGGCCCCCGGTGTTCACCTGAGCACGAATTTGGCCGAGCGTTCCGCCCTCGCGGAAGTGACCTACAAGCCATCCAGAGCGGACGATATTCGCTTTGAGCAAGTTTTCTATGCCGGTCCGAAGTCGATCGACGTTCTGAAAAAGATCGATCCTGCGATGGCCGAGATCATTGATTTTGGTTACCTGTCCTTTATCGCAAAGCCACTTTTGTACATCATGAAGTGGTTCCATTCCCTGGTGGGGAACTGGGGTTTCGCGATCATTCTTTTGACGATTCTGGTGCGTTTCGTGGTTCTGCCGTTCAACCTGATGTCGGCACGTTCAATGAAAGCCATGCAGAAGATCCAGCCTCTGATGAAGGATCTTCGCGAGAAATACAAAGACGATCCGATGACACTGAATCGTGAAATGATGACTCTGATGAAAGAGCATAAGGCGAATCCTGTTGGTGGATGTTTGCCTGTTCTTTTGCAAATCCCGATCTTTTTCGCTCTCTTTCGAGTCATTGGTTCGACGGTCGAGCTGTACCAGTCGCCCTTTGCTTGGTGGATCCAGGATTTGAGTGCTCATGACGCCTTTTTCGTTTTGCCGGTGATCTTGGGCTTTACGATGTTCCTGCAGCAAAAGATGACGCCGACCACGATGGATCCGGCTCAAGCAAAAATCATGGCGTTCTTGCCTCTGGTTTTCACGGTTTTCATGCTTTATTTGCCGAGCGGTTTGACCCTTTACATGGTCGTGAGCGCGCTCTTCGGCATCATTCAACAATGGTATATTTTGCGAGAAGCTCCGGCTCCTGTGCCAGCCATCGCAAAGAAGAAATAGGGAGGGATAATGAATTTCTTTAAAAAACTTTTCGGTGGTGGAAAGTCCAAAGGCGGCGGTGATGTTGAGAATCTCGTTCGCGAGAATCTGGAAGGCCTGATCGAAAAAGCGGGTTTCGACCTGAATTTCGATGTTCGTTCCGATCAAGAAGGCGATGGCTTCCAAGTGATCTCCATCGATCTGTCCGGTCCCGACGAAGAGATCATGAAAGACCGCAAAGGTCAGGTCATCGATGCGATCCAGCTCTATCTGAAACGCGTCGTTCAGCACCATTTCCCAGAAGACAAAACTTCGATCGTTGTTGATTGCGGCGGCTATCGTGAAGAGAGTGAAGCGGCCTTGATCGAACGGGCCGAGAACCTGAAAACCATCGCGATCGAGCAGGGGAAATCGGTCTACTACCGCGCCTTGCCTCCGAAGGATCGCAAAGTCGTTCATCAATATCTGGCAAAAGATCCTCGCGTGAAAAGCCGCTCTTTGGGAGAAGGTCTTTATAAGAAGATCAAAATCTATCCTGCCAAGGGCGGAAACGCTGGCGCTGAAGCCTCGGCTTCCGCAGAGTCTTAATCGGAATGATCACGCCGCGAGACAGAGATACGATTTGCGCGGTTTCCACACCGCCCGGAGTCGGCGGCATCTCTGTCTTGCGTTTGAGCGGCGAAAAAGCCCTCGAAATCCTACGTTCGATTGCCCCTTTCGTTCCTGAAAACCCAGAATCCCATCGTGCTTATTTCGGAACCTTGATCGATCCCTCTCAGCGAGAGGCGGTCGACGAAGTCCTTGTCACCTGGTTTGATCATGGGAAATCCTTTACAGGCGAAAAGACGGCCGAGATTTCTTGTCACGGAAACCCTCTGATCTGCGGAGAAATCCTCAGGCATCTCGTGGCTTCGGGCGCAAGGCCCGCTGATCGGGGAGAGTTCACCTATCGTTCGTTCATGAACGGCAAGATGGACTTGGTCCAAGCAGAAAGCGTTTTGTCTTTGATTGAAAGCCGAAGTGCTAGCGCGCGCAGGCTCGCTTTGCGTCAGCTCAAAGGGGATCTTTCTCAAAAGATTGAAGCCATCGAAGACGATATGATTTGGTGCCTGGCTCACATCGAAGCGGGAATCGACTTTGCAACAGAAGGTCTGAAAACGGTTGAAAGCGATGTTCTTTTGAGTCGTCTAGGGACGATTGAAAAAAGCCTCGATCAATTGGTGAGATCTTTTTCTGCGGGAAGGATTCTGAAGGATGGCGTTCGTGTCGTCTTTGCAGGTCGCCCCAATGTCGGAAAATCGTCCCTGCTAAATAACTTCCTCGAAGAAGACAGAGCCATTGTCACTGATATTCCAGGCACAACCCGGGATGTGGTTGAGGGTGAAACCCAGCACGAGGGGATCCGGATCTCTTTTGTCGATACGGCGGGGCTGCGTGAAGCCGACGATCAGATCGAACGCCTGGGGATTGCCAGAAGTCGCAAGGCCCAGGACGATGCCGATCTGATTTTCTTTGTTTTCGATGCTTCCCGCGGTCTTGAGGCTGATGATTTAGAGATCCTGCGTTCTCTGGATCGGGAGCGCACCTTGGTTCTGGGGAACAAGGTCGATTCAGCGCCTAAGGAGGCCTTGGACCGGTCGAAAGACGCCCTTCAGGCAGAGACTTTTTTCACGGAAAAGGACTCTTCAGGCACCAGTTCCGCTCAAAAAGTGTTCTTTGTCAGCGCTCTTGATAAGGTGACTCGCGCTTCTGTTCTTGATGTTTTGACCCAGCGTTTGCGCTCGGAGCTCAATGAATCCGCTTCCGTTTTGGCGGGGGTCAGACATTTCGAGCGACTCTCGGCAGCCCTCGAGGCGGTGCAGAGAGGAACCGGAATCTTAAGAACCGAAGCCGGAGCCGAATTTGCGGCCGTCGATTTGAAAGAAGCTCTTCTTGCCGTGCAGGAAACCATCGGAAAGAGATTCGATGATCAGATCATGGACCGCGTATTCAAAGAATTCTGTATCGGGAAGTGATTCGTATGGCTGAAGTTCAATATGACGTGATTGTCGTCGGAGCGGGACATGCGGGCGTGGAAGCCGCCCTGGCCAGTGCGCGCCTGGGCGTAAAGACCCTGGTAGTGACGACCAATCTTCAGCGAATCGCCTATATGAGCTGCAATCCCTCGATCGGGGGTCTTGCCAAGGGACATATGGTCCGTGAGATCGATGTCCTTGGTGGTGAGATGGGTTTTGTCGCTGATGAAACCTGTATTCAGTATAAGCGTTTGAACTCTTCGAAGGGCCCAGCCGTTCGTGGCACTCGAGTGCAGAACGACAAGGACAAATATTCGGCTCGAATGACCGAGATTCTGAAAAACCAGGCGAACCTGAGCTTACTGGGCGGCGAAGTGAAGCGTCTGATTCTCGACGGAAATATCTGTCGTGGAATCGTCCTTCAGGATGGATCGGAGATTCGTTCGAAGGCTGTCGTGGTGACAACCGGCACCTTTATGAACGGGGTCATGCACATGGGCCTCGAGCAGACGGCCGGGGGTCGGGTCGGAGACCAGGCGTCCATTGGGTTGTCTGATCAATTAGGAGAATTCGGATTCACGGTTCAAAGATTGAAGACCGGCACACCGGCGCGCCTTCATCGCGATAGCATCGATTGGTCTCAGACCGAGCCGCAGTATGGGGATGAAAAGATTTTTCCATTCTCTTTCCGCTCTGAGCTTCCTCTGAAATTGCCGCAAGTCGCCTGCTATCTGTCGCGCACAACAGCGGAAACTCACGAGATCATTCGCAACAATCTGCACCTCTCGCCGATGTATTGCGGCCTTATCGAGGGCAGTGGCCCCAGATATTGCCCGAGCATCGAAGACAAGGTCGTGCGGTTCGCAGATCGCGATTCCCATCAGACGTTCTTAGAGCCGGAAGGTTTGGATACGGATCTCATTTATTTGCAGGGTATTTCGACGAGTTTGCCACTAGATGTGCAAGATCGATTTTTGCGAACGATCCCGGGCTTAGAGAAAGTCAAAGTCGCACGCTATGGCTATGCAGTTGAATATGACTACATCGAGCCGACTCAGATCTGGCATCGTCTTGAAACACGAACCATTGCTAAACTTTTTTTGGCGGGACAGATCAATGGAACTTCGGGATATGAAGAAGCGGCTGCACAGGGTTTTGTTGCTGGCGTGAATGCGGCTCACTCGATTCTGGAACGCGAAGAGTTCATCTTGAATCGGGATGAAGCCTATATCGGCGTTTTGATCGACGATTTGGTGACCAAGGGAACGAGGGAACCTTATCGCATGTTCACCTCGCGGGCCGAGCACCGATTGATCTTGCGCGAGGACAATACATTGGATCGTTTGGCCAAACGAGCAGAGGCCTTGGGTCTGATGCCGACAGAACGATTGAATTTATTGGTCAGCTTAAAAGAAGAGAGAGCGTCCCTACGGCGTGAGCTTTCAGAGAAGCGCTTGTTTCCGACACCTGAAACTCAAGCACGAGTGCAGAATGTGGGAACAACAGCTCTTTTGAAGCCTGTGACCTTTGAGGAACTGCTTCGTCGGCCTGAAATTCAGTTTGAGCATTTGAATGAGCTTGGATTTGAAATGAAGGCGACGCCTTCGGTTTCTGAATCCGTGGAAATCGACGTGAAGTATGCGGGCTATGTGAGGCGGCAAATGGAGCTGATTGAGCAGTCGAAGCGTGTTGAGGACCTTGTTCTGCCAAGTGATATGGATTTCAAAGAGATACGAGGCCTGTCATCAGAGGAAGTTCAGAAGCTCAAGACAGTTCGACCGAGGACTTTGGGCCAAGCTCAGCGCATTAGTGGTGTGAATCCTTCGGCAATTCAGGCTATCATGATTTACCTAAAGGCGAATCGCAGCTCCCAGGAGGACGTGCGTGTCCGAAATCCAGGCTCCTCAGTGGAGAATTGACGAGTGGTTTCAAGCACTTGACAAACAATCCCGTGAAAAGATGAGAATCTTTCACGATGAGCTTCACAAATACAATCGGACACTGAACTTGGTTTCGGCAAAGACTCTTCCCTTTGCGGATGCGATCCACTTTGCGGACTCTATTCTCGGCAGCCAGCTTGTTTATCAGAGCCAACCATCGTTGACGCGGATTTATGACTTAGGGACAGGGGCTGGGTTTCCGGGCTTGGTCTTCGCGATCTTGTACCCGCAGGTCGAGGTGATTGTCGTTGAGGCCGATCAGAAGAAGTGTGAGTTCTTGCAGCACTTGATCGATATGCTGAGTTTGAAGAACGTGAAAGTCTTGAATCAACAGATCGAGACTCTCGAGGCAAACAGCGTGCAGTACTGCATGGCTCGTGGATTGGCTTCGATTTCAAAGGCGATCTTGCTGACTCGTAAGATTGTGCCGGTCGGCGGGATCTTTTATCACTTTAAGGGCGAAAATTGGTCGGCAGAGGTGGGGGAGATTCCAACACAGCTTTGTTCTGTCTGGATGCCCGCCTTGGTGGGGGATTATAAACTCCCAGTCGGCCCTCTTCGCTTTGGAATCGTAAAAACAGATAAAATTTCTTAGGAATGTTCCACGTGGAACATTAATGGCCGGAACTGGCGGCAGGAGCGGCTTTTTGGCCGTCTTTTGCGGCGATACCGGCCTCTCGGAGGAAGATTTCCCGTCTTTCCTTTGAATCCCAGTCTATTTTTGCCAGTCGCAGACGTTTTTCCGTCAAATAGGCTTCATATTCGCCGGGATCAGACCATTTTTCTCCGGCATGAAAGGCCTCGAGGGATTTCTTGCGAACGAGGTCCCGTCGCTGGTCTTTTCGAATGATCCAGTACTTTTGCTGCTGTTTGAGTTGATCGAGGGTGCGCTGGGTTTCCCAGATCCTTTTTTCGACGTATTTGATCTGCCCGCTCTGTGGAACGACTTTTTTAAGCTCTCCGCGATGTGTTTCGAGTTTCTTCTCCATCTCGGTGATGCTTTTCTCGGTAACGCCCATTTGAGTGACAATGTCCTGATAAATAGGATCCTTTAGCTCTGGATTTGTATCCGGCTTGCTGCAAGCTCCGAGAAGAAGCAATGGAATGAGAAGAATCGCGATTTTCCGCATCATGTTCCACGTGGAACATCGGCATCTTTGCTATTTTTCTTGAACTGACCATGAAATTCCTCCATTCTCTACGCCATCAAGGAGGAAAAATGGCGAAAACGATCTGTATTGCCAATCAAAAGGGCGGAGTTGGTAAAACAACCACCTCTGTGAACCTCTCTTCTGCTCTGGCCGCTCTCGGACGACGCGTGCTCATCATCGACATGGATCCACAGGGGAATGCCTCGAGTGGACTCGGCATCAAGAGATACGAAGCCCAAGAATCAAATATCTACCATGTTCTGATCGGTGAAAAATCGATTCCAGAAGTTGCGCAGAAAACTCAGCGTGATCGTCTGGAGATCGCCACCGCCACTCCAGATCTCGTCGGTGCTGAGATTGAGCTTGTTGACATGCCGCATCGTGAGTATCGACTGAAAAATGCGATTAGCCAGATTGCTCAAGACTATGACTATGTCATCATCGACTGCCCTCCATCTCTGGGACTACTCACGCTCAACGCGCTGACAGCCGCGGACAGCTTCTTGGTTCCTCTTCAGTGCGAATACTATGCACTCGAGGGGCTGAGCCAGCTTCTGAATACCGCGGGCCTCATTAAAAAGAACCTCAATCCCCAGCTTCATATCGAGGGGATTGCGCTGACCATGTTCGATACAAGGAACAACCTCTCTCACCAGGTTGTCTCGGAGATCCGAAACCACTTTGGAGAAAAGGTCTTTAACTCGGTCATTCCTCGGAACGTTCGCCTCAGCGAAGCCCCGAGCCATGGACAGTCTATTTTTGAATATGACCAACGCTCCATCGGTGCGCTGAAATACCTCGAATTGGCCAAAGAGGTCGATGCAAGGACCTTCGGATTGAGTAAACAAGAAGAGCGACAAGGAGAGGCTAATGTCTGAGATTTCCACTGAAAATTCAAAACAAAAGCGTGGACTTGGACGAGGCTTGGGATCCCTTTTGGGAGGGCCAGCGCAAGAAGCTCCGACTCCGGCCCCTGTCGCACGAACACCTGTTTCCACCGCCGTTTCGACTCCCGCGAAACCTGCAGCTGCGGCCGCACCGGCCCCCTCCGTGACCGCCCCTCCTCCCGTCGCCCCTCCCGTGATGACAGAAGGTAAGGTTTGGCAAATCGGAATCGATAAGCTGAAAGGGGGGGCTTTCCAGCCTCGCCGCGACTTTAATAAAGAGGCTTTGCAAGAGCTGGCTCAGTCGATCAAAGAAAACGGCATTCTCCAGCCCATCATCGTTCGCAAGACGAAGTCCGGTGGTTTCGAGATCGTCGCCGGTGAGCGCCGATGGAGAGCGGCCCAACTGGCGGGCCTTCATGAAGTCCCTGTTTTAATTAGGAACTTTGAAGACAAAGAGGCTCTTGAGCTGGCGATCATCGAAAACGTCCAGCGTGAGGACCTGAGTCCCATCGAAGAGGCTGAGGGTTATTCCCGTCTTTCGACGGAATTCCATCTCTCGCAACAGCAAATTGCTGAGCGAGTTGGAAAGGACCGAGCGACTGTTGCGAATGCGATTCGCCTTCTTTTACTTCCTTCGGAAGTGAAAACCATGATTGGCTCTGGCGAGCTGTCGGTCGGACATGCCAAGGTCCTTCTTTCATTGCCAGATCCGAAAAAGCAGACTGAATTCGCTAAGAAAGTGATGGCGGAAAAAATCCCAGTTCGCAAACTCGAGAAGCTGATTGCAGCGACTCTCTCTGGAAAAACCGAATCAACCACCGAAAACGGCGCCAATGCCGGGACCATGAATCAACTGGTCAGCGCCCTCAGTGATGAGCTTCAAAAGATGCTCGGAACCAAGGTGGCCATTGATTACGCGGATGGACGAGGAAAGATCAGCATTTCCTTCTATTCTAATGAGGAGTTGAATCAGATCGTCGATCAACTCAAGAGCGGACACCAACGAGAGAAAAACGGGCAGCGATAAGTGGCAGAAACAACTCTGGAAACGACACAAAGCAAAGACCCCTTCCAGGGGCAGGTCACGGCCATTTTGGACCGGGGCGCAAGCTTTGAAGGAACGCTGACTTTTGAAGGAACCGTGCAGATCGGCGGTCAATTCAAGGGTGAGATTTTTACCAAGGATACCCTGGTTGTGAATGAGGGGGCCCATGTTCAGGCCCAAATCGAGGCCGAAACCATCGTGATCGCCGGAAAGGTCGAAGGAAATCTCTTCGCCAGACGCCGTGTGATCATGAACCCACCGGCCGTTTTTCGAGGA
>JAHBUU010000004.1 GCA_019637895.1 Pseudobdellovibrionaceae bacterium
TTAGCAGCACAGGGTTTGTGAAACGGACTGGGGCTGGCGCCTATTCGGCGATCTCGAATGTGAATATCGATACCGAGACGACAGGAACTTTGCCGATCACTCGTGGTGGGACGGGCGCAACGGACGCTCAAGCTGCGATCAATCATCTCCTCCCGGCCCAAGGGAGCAATGACGGCAGGATCCTTCAAACGGATGGAACGAATGTTTCGTGGGTCGATACACCCACGACAGGGATCACGGCCCTGACAGGTGAGGTGACGGCCTCGGGAAGCGGATCTGTTGCAGCCACTATCGCGAACAATGCCGTGACCAGTGCGAAGATCTTGAATGGCACAATCAATGCTGCAGATATGGATTTCGGCGGAGTGAACTCGGCAACGAGTTCCTTTGTGCTGAAAGATTCCACAGGCAAGTTCGAAGACTTTGCGTGTGCAACGACAGGCCACGTGCCGACTTGGTCAGCCACCGGTTTCGTTTGCCAGGCTCCATCGATCACGGAAACCGATCCGAAGATCGGGGCGAACACGTTGAATATCTTGTCGAAGTGGAATGGGACACGTCTTGTTGCCAGCGGCGTCTATGAAAACGGTGGCAATGTCGGGATCGGGACCTCGGTGCCGAATGACCGGCTTGATGTGCAAACGAATGCGTCTGGTGCGTCCGTCATGAGAGTTCAAAACAGTCATACCTCGGGATGGAGTGCTCTGGATTTTTATTCTTCGAGTGGAGTTCTCTCTGGGTATATCGGTTGGGGAAACTCGACATCGACGGCACCGAATGTGATGTATGTGGGAACCGAAGTTGCGCAGCCCTTGAACTTTGTGACAAGTGGGGTTGCACGAATGAGTATCGATCCACTGGGAAATGTCGGGATTGGAACGGTGAGCCCGGGTGCTCCGCTGGACGTGAATGGCCCCATCAAGGTCAATGCCTCTCGTGAAATGGCGTCAGTCGCTGCGAACTCGACAACCAGCTATACGATTCCTGATACTGGCCGCAACATTCGTCGGATCACACTCAACGGGAATGCGACCATTCGGCTGCCAGTAACGACGGATATCGGGACGGATCAGGCTTACACGCTGACTGTCCGTCTGACTCAGGACGCGACGGGTGGTCGGACCCTGACCTGGAATGGCAACGGCAACACCATTCGCTGGGATGGTGGAGTCGCTCCGGCTCACTCGACGACAGCAAACCAAACCACGATTTACCAGTTCTTTTATGTCGGTGGAGAGTCTGTCTGGTACGGCTCAATGGTTTGGAGAGAGAACTAAAGAATGAAATCTCTTTTGGCCGGTCGGCTTCTGGCTTTTCTTCTGCTCTCGGCTTTCTCTGTGGAAGCCTTGGCATGGCAAAGCGCTCGACGAAGCCAAGGTCGCCGACAGGTTGATGTCAGACTCATTGATCAGCAAATCTCGACAGCGAACGCCAATAGCTACAGTTTCACGGTGGATCTGCCTCCGCCCAGTGCGGATCGTGTTTTGCTGGTCGTTGTTTACGGTCTTCGCAACGAGGCCAATCGGAATTTGAACAGTTTGACGGTTAATGGAATCGGCATCACCGAGAGCTATGGACTTGGTTTACCTATGTACTTTCGGTGGTTGAAAAACGATTCTTTGGTCGGCCCACAAACATTTACGGCGACCTACTCGGGAACTCTGGATCGTTCGGGGATTGCGGTTTTTGAGGTCTATGGATGGAATATGCAAAGTGTCGATGGTCAGTACCAAAATACTCAGGTCGCCTCTAAAAGCTATAGCTATTCGAATATTCCCAAAGGCTCGAAAATTCTGTGTTTGGTCTATAACGCCAATCCCAACGACGTCGTCTGGACGAATGCGGATGAGGTGTATGATGTGACCTTGGAGTCGAGCGACCGAGCGAGTGTCGGAATGAGGGACGTCGTCACCTCTGGGAATCAAAGCTTTACCGTCGCTTCAGCCGGTGGGGCGTTTTCGATCACCATTCTGCTACGGAGCAAATAAAAAAGGCCGGAGAGACCGGCCTTTTCAGATCCTCGGCCTATCGGCCGGGGGTATTCTGGGAATGACTACTGAACAGCGAGTTCGCGAGGAACGGGCAGAGTGCGATAGAAAGTTTCGCACTTGAGAACCTGGCCGATGCCGGGTTGGTTGGCTTGCATGTTCAGGACGGCTTCGAGGTTTTCGCCGTTTTCATAAAGCAACAAAGCGGATTGTTCGGACAGGAAAACCTGGTTGCCGTCGGTGGTGTACATCGGCAGAACGATCTGGTGGGAAGCGAATTGTTTCGGGAAGGCATTGCCCTCGATGATCATTTCGGCTTCTTTTTCGTTCGGGAGAACGTAGAGGCGGGCCGAGACCAGGCCGTTTTCGCAAAGCACCATTGGGGCTTTCATTTCGTGGGCAGGAATGAACTCCGAGCTCATTTCCAGACCGAATGCAGGGTTGATGAATGCCAAAGATGCGAGCGCCAAAGTCACAAGTTTCATGGATCCTCCGTGATGACTGAAACCTTGTATAAGCAACTCTTGTACCAAACATGAAATCTTCTTAGACTGCCCTCAATTCGTTTTGAGGAATTTGGAGTGGAGTGTCTTGGTTCCAAGCTGCCACCGTGACATGGTTGTCATCCCGAAATGGAACCGAATTGCCTCGTGAGGTCGTATGAAAAAGCTCTTCGCTGCGAACTGGAAACTTCACAAAACCCCTGCGGAAACCAGGGATTTTCTGCGTGCGTTTTTGCCCCAAACAAAAACCGTGGCGGCCGAGATCGTGATCTTTCCACCGGCCAGTTCCTGGGAGGCGGCGGCTCAGTCTTTTGCTGGTTCTGCGAACTGTTTCTGGGGTGGTCAGAACGTTTGGTCTCAGGCTCAAGGGGCGTTTACGGGTGAAAACTCGGCTCAGGTTCTCAAAGAACTGGGGGGGCGCTACGCCCTGGTTGGACACAGCGAACGGCGCAGCGTTTTCCATGAGGAGCCGACTTGGATGTCGGACAAAGTCGCCTTTGTTCAAGGCTTGGGACTGACACCAATCCTGTGCATCGGCGAAACCCTGGCCGAACGGGATGCCGGTCAAACGGATGCCGTGAATGCCCGCCAGCTCGAGGAGGGCTTGGCCAAGGCAAAGACCTCTCAACCCCTAGTCGTGGCCTATGAGCCGGTGTGGGCGATCGGAACCGGTCGGGTGGCTCAGCCCTCGCAAGTGGCCGAGGCGCACGCCTTCATCCGACGGAACCTTCAGGAAAAAGGTTTCGAGGGAACTCCGATTCTTTATGGCGGCAGTGTGAAGCCCGAAAACGCAGGTGAACTGCTGGGGCTTCCGGATGTGAATGGCTTTTTGGTCGGAGGAGCTTCTTTGGACCCGGAGAGCTTTCTCAAGATCTGCCGGGCCTAATTCTTACTGCTGACCTTCGGTCTCTTCCGGAGTCGCGGTCTCAGCGGGCGTGCTGCCTGCGGGACGGCTGGTCTCGATGCGGTAATCGGCCGTGATTTTGCTCAACTGCTTTTTCGCATTTGTGCAGGTTTGTTCGACGTCGGCCAGAGTGGATTCCGGAATCTCGCGGGCTTCTCCGTCACGGACCTGACCGAACTCGTTCATCACGATCATCTTGTCATCACAAAGTTCGTAAAAGCTGACGAGATAGTCTTTCCAGGCTTCGGGATTGGCACGGATCAGGGCCGCCGCATTGGCCAGATAGCCTTCGGATTCACTGCGGGTTCCGCAGTCGCGGGTGGCGTATTTCCCTCGAGGAACGCAAAGTGGAGCACCCGACTGCAAACAGGTCAGGGCTTCGGCTTCTGGCGTTTCGTTCGTCAATTGGCAGCTCGTTTTCAAACCGAACAGCAGCGGATTACACAGAATTTGTCCATCGTCGCAGGCCAGATTGGACGAGTCGATGCCTTTGAAGCTCATCCCTTCGGGCAGTTCCTGCGGGCCTCGGCAAGGATCGTTTTTGATCACGAAACCGGCGTACATGCAGCGATAGCCTCGCAGGCTGGGCAGACGTTCTTCGTCTTTTGGAGCGGGCTTTTGCCCCGCCAAATCCGTGATCGGATCTTCGGTGGCCGGAGCCGGCTTTTCTTCAGGAGGCTTTTCCGCAGGCTGGTCCCAAGCAAGCTTTTGGCCAGTGACGACGTCCACCAAGGCGCCAGAGGGGATCAGATCCGGAGTGCTGACGGTGACTTCGCCTTTTTTGGCTTGTTCAACCTTGGTGTAAACGGTTTTCAGCTCGTCATTCGGAGCAAAGCTGGTGTCCGAAATTTTCTGAGCGCCTAGGTAGAAATCTTCGAGTTCGGTGATGCGTTTTCCGAGAGCGGCTTTCCCAGGATCGGAGTCGGGGATTTTTGCATAAGAGGTTCTGGCCGTGACGAGCCACCACATCGAGTTTTCCCACTTCTCGCGGAATTCGGCATGACGGGCTTCGTCCGTGTATTCGTACAGCGGAGGCGGCTCGCCTCGCCACAGTTCGGCTTGTCGTAGGAAGAGGGAGACCCGCTCGGAGGTCAGCGTGGTTTCTGAAGCGATCGAGCGTCCTTTGGGGTTGGTCGTCGATTTTTTTGCGAAGGTCGAACTTTTTTCAGGTAGAGAGGCGAGAACTTTTTTAACCGACTTCAGATATTGTTTCTGCTCGGCTCTTGTCAGCGAGATGAATTCCGCATGGGACAGAAACCACTGCTCTCCGGCTTTTCGGGAGGCGGTTTTTTTTGCTTTTTTGGCGGGCTTCGTTGCCTTGGCTTTTTTGTCAGCCACGGTCTTGGCTGGCTGGGCGTGCTTGGCCGCGGGATGAGCCTTTGTATTTGCCGTGGTCTTGGTTTTCGCCGGAGCGGCAGAGGCCAAAAGCAAAATGGCGCAGGGGAGCGCCGTTCTTAAAAGCGATGGGAGCATGACTCCTCCTTCAACTCATTTAGTCGTTCGAACCCTCGGATGAGATCCCGTGGGTCTCCTGGCAGACGATGTTCTTTCCGTTTTTCAATGTGATCGTGAAGATGCCGGCGGATTCTCCGATCAGCGGAGCCGGCGAGAAGTTTTGCGCGACGAGGTATTTCGAATCCCGTGACCAGGGGACGAATGAAAAATCCCAGGAGTTCCCGGCCTTCGAACGCAGGCTGGGTCGAACCTCAAAGGTCAGTTTCAGATCAGATCCGCTGGAAGCCGGTGCCACGACACCGTCGAAAGCAGACGAGTCGGACCATTCCATCAAATTGAAAAGAGAATGGCGTTCGACGATTTTCCCTTTTTCAAGGTCTTCATAAACGACGAAGGCTTGGAGTTTGTTTCCGCAAGGGGAGGCGGCCATCAAAAAAGAAGAAAGCAAAAGGGACATCATCACATCAACTCCGGGCAGACGTTGGGATCGATCACCAAATTGTCACAGGCCTCTCGGGTTTTGGGACCCGGCTTGAAGCAAACGTGAATATGGTTGTGGTGGCCTGACGCGTACTTGGTTCCGCACTGTTTGTCGTTGAAGTACATGGTGTCGGCACCGAAGTCTTTCATTTTCGCGATCATGCGCTTCATAGTCGCACGGTCGTAGGACGGATCTTCATAGGTCAGCGGCGCCCCCGAAAAGGAGCCCTTTTTCATCGGGCGGATGTCGATGCAGTGCCCGTCGGTATGCGATTTGTGACCGTTGAAGCGGGCTTTCTTTTTGTGGGAAATATCACCCCAGGACAAACGGCAACCGGCACCGCTCGGGCATTCGCTCTTTTTCCAATCCTGCAGGAAAGCCGTGAACGCGCAGGCCGTGGTCGGGTTGGCGTAAGCATCGACACCCTTCGGAGAATCGGGGTTATAGTGGAAGGATCCACAAGGACCGATGTTCCCTTTGTTTCCTTGCAGCGGAATCTGGATCAAGCCCCGGTTTGACGAGAAGCCCTTTGGCTTGGCCTTTGGGTTTTTGATCATCCGGCGCAGTTCTTCGACGAAAGCATTCTTTGTTCCGGCTTCCAGCGCGACCTTGATGTCCTTGATGTTCTGATCGACGGTGGTTTGTTCTTTGTTGCAGTCTCCGGTCAGGCAGGCGGTTCCGGCTTCGGTGTTCGCGTTTCCACCGGCGACTTCTTCTTCGTCGGTTTCGTTGATGATGGGGAGATCGTTAAAGACTTCCGAAGGTTTCAGATACGAGCTGTTCACATAACCCAGGGTGGGGCAGCCAGGGACGGGATTGGTCAATGAAACTTGAACCCAGGAACCTGAGGCCGCGCGATCGGGAGCTTCGTTGACGATGGCGACTTCGGTGTTCTTCTTGAGTCCGCACTTGAAGGAGCCTTCGGGACTGGGTTCTCCGCGCAGGGCGAGTTGATCGACGTCGACTTTGGTGACGATGTCTTTCCAGCCGCTGCCCTCGGGCATCACATAGTTGGCATAGACGTAACCTTCCGAGGGGCAACCTTTCGAGTTCAGCTTTACTTTCACCCGGTCGTCGCCGCCATCTCTGGCCACGGCCGTGACGACGGTCCCGCGTTTGATACTGCAGACGTGATCACCACCAGCGGTCCTGACACGCAAGGAACTGGCGGTGACCCGCACGGATCGAGTGACGGCAGGTGCGCCTTCGGCGGCGGGACGGGGGCCTGTTTCGGCCTTCGCCACTCCGGCCGAGAGAAGCGCCAAAAAAATAAGCAAAGCTGTCATCTCTTTATGATCTCTGATCAATATGAGACTTTTCAATGTCAGCACGACGAGGGACCCAGAAATCTGGCCTTCTGCCGTAAGTATCGGGGAAGTCTTTCAAAGCCTGATGTTGCGTCAAGTCATTGGCCAGATAGCTAAATAATAACAGGGGCTTAGATGTGTGAACCCTCTTGCGGTTTGGACTTAGGTCGGGGACACTAGGACAAGTCATCCATCCTCAGTGGCTCGAGAGTGGATGAAGTGTGGAGAAAGCGAAGGACATGGGGCGCAAAATTCATATTCGCAGGTGTCATCAGTGCGGCGGCGTTTGCGAGTCCGTCGGACAGCTTGTGACCGAGTGCTCGCATTGCGGAAAGCATCTGGCTCCGTTTTATTATTACAATGAACGCCTTGCGATGAGTCTCATCACTCGTGAAGAAGCGGACATGGAGTATCGAAGTTCCGCCTTGCCGTTGAAAGAATATCCGGCATTGTGGGGACTGACGGCATATTGGGACGGATAGATCTCAAGAAAGTTCGAGGAGAGATGAGAGTCGGTCTGAAGGACATACAACAAGCGAGACAACGACTCCAGGGAGTCCTTCACGAAACACAGACGGATCTTTCCTCGAGCGCGAGCCAAGTGGTTGGTTCGGACGTTTTTTTCAAATACGAAAACACGCAGCTCACGGGCAGTTTCAAGATCCGCGGAGCTTTCAATAAAATTTCGTCGTTGACGGACTCGGAAAAAAAACGCGGCGTGGTTGCCAGCTCCGCAGGGAATCATGCGCAGGGTGTGGCGCTAAGTGCGAAGCTCCTGGGAACGAAAGCCACCATCGTCATGCCGGTCGGTGCCAGTCTGAACAAAGTCTCGGCCACGCGCTCTTATGGGGCCGAGGTCGTTCTGCATGGCGCTTTTTACGACGAAGCCTATGCCAAAGCCCGCGAGATCGAAAAAGAAACCGGTGCCGTTTTCGTTCACCCCTACGAAGATCCGTTCATCGTGGCGGGGCAAGGAACGGTGGCTCTGGAGATCCTTGAAAAGGTTCCCGATCTCGACAGCATTGTCGTTGCGATCGGTGGCGGCGGTTTGATTTCGGGCATTGCGACGGCGATCAAGGCCTTGCGTCCGCAGTGTCGGGTGATCGGTGTTCAGACCGAGTCCGCCCCTTCCATGGCGAAGCTGTTTCGGGGGGAAAGTGATGAAACCCAAGGCGGTCCGCAGACGATTGCGGATGGAATCGCCGTCAAAAATCCTTCGCAGGAAATCTTTGAAAGTTTCATCCGCGAAAGTGTCGACGAGATCGTGACGGTCAACGATGACGAGATCGCGGCGGCCATCGTGTTCCTATTGGAAAGAACCAAAAATTTGGTCGAAGGCGCTGGGGCAGTCTCTTTGGCGGCGATGATGAATCGTTCTCTCAAGCTGGGGAAAAAAACCTGCGCCGTTTTGTCCGGCGGGAATATCGATCTGAACGTCATTGCGAAGGTCGTGACCAAAGGGTTGATCCGTCAAGGGCGGTTGGCCGAGTTCTCGGTGGTCGCCAATGATCAGCCGGGGACCTTGGAATTGCTGACCCGGATTCTGGCGGCGCAAAAGGCCAACATTATGGAAATCCGTCATGACCGTGTTGGCAGTCATCTGTCTTTGCGTGAAGCAAAAATCGATTTCGTGATCGAGACCATGGGACCCGAACACAGTCACGCCATCATGGACTCATTGAAAAAATCAGGGTTCCGCGTTCTCGCCTGATCGGTGAGCATGGGAACAGGACATCGGCTCGAAAAAAAGGACCAGCCCGGTTAGATCCGTGACCAGGTATTCCCCCCGTCGAATCGATTCGCGCACTTCGTAGTTCGTATAGCCCGCAATTTTGTCGGCCGGTCGAATCTGAAAGATCGCTTGTTGGGTTTGTCCCTGCCACATCGAGGACAGATAGCTGTCCAGGCTGACGATTCTGGGTGCCGATTCGAAATCTTGATCCAGGACGAAACCGTCGATCACCAAAAAGGCATGATTGCTCCAGCGGCGAGTCTGGTAGCGGGCGGTGCGGGGAAACAGAGAAGAGTCCGCATCCGAATGAATCATGTAGACGGCAAAGGAGGAGGACGGTTCGGCAAGCCCGTCTCGTCGCAAGGCCCGATACAGGTTTTCGGAATTTCTCACGCACCAGAGCGACATATAGTGCTCTTGATTGTAAGTTCGGTAATGAGTTTCAAACAGGGGTTGCAGAGACTGGCGGCGGCTTTCGCAGGCCCCTTCTTCGGTCGTAGCGATCGCGCCGTGAACCGTGAAAAGCACAAGCAAAGACAGCAAAAGCCGACTCAGACCAAGCCTCCGCCGGATCCGGATCTCAGTGTGACGATATCGCCTTTTTCCAAGGCGAAAGAACCATCCGCATTCCCGCTCACGGCTGTGCCTTTGCGGAGGATTTCAATTTCGGACGACTGTAGAGCGCTTTGCTCTTTCTTGCCGGTCACGCGATAAAGAGGCGGATTTTCCCAATACAGTTTTCCAGGTTCCAGCAAACGGAACGACAGCACCAGGCCGGGGCCACCAGTTGATTTTTCTTTGGCGGCGGTGGTTTCTTTTCGTTCATCCACTTGTTCGACGAGAACGGGGCAGGAGGCTTCCAGTTTTTCCGGCGAAAAGCCCATGCCCAAAGCCCGCTGGTCAAAGAAGCTTTGGCCTTCGCTGGCATCCGTGGCGGCGGAACCAGAGGGAATCGAAATTGAAAAAGGGGCTCGATCCGCAAATTGCAGGATGGCTTTGGCGTCGAAATAATTGGTCAGGCCTCGGTTCACGCGGCGGTCCCAGCGATGAAGAGCCGCTTCGACGGCCGCTTTGAGCAAGGAGGCGGAAGTTCCCAATTTTTCTTCGCAGGAATTTTTCGAGGGGGCATTGAGCATGCAACCAGTGGGCGTGCTCATCGACATCTGCGAGGCGCAGGCGGCACTCAAAGCCCGAGGCCAACCGAGCCATTCACGAACCGTGCTTCGAACGATGCCAGACGTCGCGGCAAGGGGCAGGGCGTGAATGCTGCCAGCGGTGGTGCCGGTGAAGTTGAAATTGATTTGCGAATCCTCGACTTCGAGGCGAACCCGGATCAGCTCTTTTCCGCAGACGAGTTCGGCCGAGATTTCCCCTTCAGGGAGTTCCGAGATCTTTTCTTTCATGTCCCGTTTTTCACGGGAGGTTTCCTCGGCCAGGGCTTTTTCGGTCCACAGACTTTGGAAGGCCTTTTTCATCGCGAGGTCGCGGATGCGATCCTGGCTGGCGATTTCTTTGCGGAGGCGGGGTTCGCAGGGACCCAGTGCCGCCATTACGGCCTCGTTGACTTCGCCGTTCACGCGCAAAGGGATCGGAGGCAGTTTCATGCCCAGAGTCGTCGGCGCATAAAAGCCGCTGGCCATAAAGACACCGGGATTCGAGCCCTGCGGTTCGCGGAAACATTGAACCAAGGCCAAACGATCGCGGCCCGGACCGCCAACCTGTGGATCCTTCAGCAAGACGAGATCGCCTTTTTTCAGAGGGAAAAACTGAGTCGCGATTTGGATCCCATGAGGCAGCAGTCCCGCCTCGAGTCCGGTCAGGCAGTGCGAACGCAAAAGCTGTCCGCCCACCATCCAGCACCACGAATGCAAATCTTTGGAAAGGTCTTCGGCAAGGAGACCAGCTTCGAAGCGAATCATGACTGGTGACTCCGTCCCGCTTTCGCCGTCAGAGAGGCCGAGGCCTCGTCATTCAAAATGATTTCTCGGTCCGGCATCAGCTCTTTCAGGCCAGCACCGAGGAGCGGCGCAAAGAATCCGTGAATGACCAAGGGGCCTTCTTCGGCGTGGACTTGGACATCCCAGGCGATTGATTCCAGCACATCCGAGCGCAATCGTTTCAACAGTTTTGCAGGATCTTTGGTGCGGCTGTTTCGGCAGAGCGTGGTCAGGAAGAATTCTTTTTTGGCGACTCCGCTTTCGGGCATCTGTTGTTTGACGCCGCCATGTTGTTGCAGATCCTCCGAGAACAAATCGAAGACCAGGAATTTTTGGCCGCGGCCGAAACACAGAGGTCCGGGCTCGAAACCTTCTTTTTTCGGATGGATCACGACATCGCCTGCCGAGTCCTTTTCAAGCAAAGACGTCGGTTGGCAGCGCAGATCGAAGCGGGTCGAACCTTCGGCTTCGATGCATCCCCAGGGGCTTTCCCAGGAAGACTGTTTTTTGCGGGTGACGAGTCGCCAGGATTCAAGGCCGAGATCGAGGACAGCTGTCGCTTTTGGGAAATGCGAGACCAGGATTTCATCCAACCCGAACAGGCTGCCGACTCGGCTGGTTTTCGCGGGGGCTTGAAAATTCCCACGGTCACGAAAGAAAATTGCTTCGGTTGGCAGAAGACCTTCGAGGCCTTTTTCGAGATCGGCGCGGATTTCCTCGAAGGTTCCAGAGAAAGAGGCTTCGAGGGTGCTGCGTCTCCAGCGATGGGCTTCGGTCAGATCGGCACAGGTCGGCGGCACGAAAACGTCAAAGCCCTGAGTTTTGAAAAACTCGGCGGCCTGATTTTGGTGAGCCGAATTTGCCGGAGCGTTCAGGAAATGAATGCAGACTCGTTTGATTTCCGAGCTTTTCAGCTTTTCGGCGATCGGGTGCAGAGAGGTCTCATCCAGGGGTGTGATCACCCGGCCTGCACTGTCGATTCGTTCGTCGACAGGAAAGCTGAGCTCGCGAGCCGCGATGGGTTGAGTTTTCGTGGGATGAATCCAGCCGCGTTGCGAAGCGCTGCTTCCCAGAAAAGGCCAGTTTTCGCAGCCCGAGGTGACGACCTGAGCCGTACTGCCACCCAAGCGGAAATCGAAAAGTCGTTCCAGGAATTGCGTGGTGACGAAAGCAGCGTCGGCTTTGAAGTCCGAGAGGACCTTTGGCAGGCTGGATTTCAGAGTTTGACGAGGAAGATACAGATAAACGGGCTCACCGGCCTGGGTGAGTTGTCCTTTCGAGTTCTCGCGCATGAGGCAAACTTCGGCGAACGAGCTTCCAATATGAATGCCGATGACTTGCATCAATACGTCTCCCTTGTTATGCATTTTGCGTGACACTGGGGAGTGGTGTCAAAACCTGAACTCAAAAGAAGGGCCGCCATGAAAGTTTCACCCGAAATTCTGAACATGACACCCTATCGTCCGGGGAAACCGATTTCTGAAACCCAACGCGAGTACGGTCTCAAAACGGTCTACAAGCTGGCGAGCAACGAAAACCCCCTGGGACCCAGCCCCAAGGCTTTGGCTGCTGTCAGGGAGGCCTTGGCCCATCAGCACTTTTATCCGGATCCTTCGGCCTACGAGCTGCTGAGCGTCCTGTCACGAGTTTGGAATGTTCCTCGGGAATGTCTGTCGATCGGGAACGGTTCTGACGAAATTATCGACCTGCTGACCCGGATTTATTGCGAAGCCCATGATTCGGTGCTGACCTCGAAAGCGGCTTTTCAGGCCTATCAGGTTAGTTCGGTGGCGAACCGACTGAAACTGCGCGAGACGGCTTTGACCAAGGACTGGCGTTTTGATCTCGAGGCGATCGCGGACGATTTCCTGTCTCATCCTGAACAGAAGATCCGATTGATTTTCATCGCGAATCCGAACAACCCGACCGGGACCCATGTGACGAAATCCGAGATGGACAAATTCTTTCAGCGCCTTGGCGGGCGGGATGATGTTCTGTTGGTTTTCGATGAAGCTTACAACGAATTTGCCCGGGCGAAAGACTATGCTTCGGCGATGGACTATGTTGGCAAAGTCTCGAACTTGGTCGTGCTGCGAACCTTTTCGAAGGCCTACGGTTTGGCGGGATTCCGCGTCGGGGCCTTGGTCGCGCCGAAAGAGGTCGTCGAGATCTACAATCGCGTTCGTAAACCCTTCAATGTGAACGACCTTGCCCAGATCGCGGCGGCCGCGGCTGTCGAGGACACGGACTTCATTCGTGACTCGCAAAAAATCACCTGGGAAGGGCTGGACTATTTTTCCAAGGAACTGGATCGGCTGGGTTTGAAACACCTGCCGAGTCAGGGGAACTTTGTTCTGTTCGACACCGAACGGGATGCTTTGAAAGTCTACGAAGCCTTGCTTCGTCGCGGGATCATCATGCGACCCGTGGTGAACTACGGTCTGCCAAAACACCTGCGTTTGAGCGTCGGTCGCCCCGAAGAAAATATCGCGGCGATCAAAGCCCTCGAAGAGGTGCTGGCGGAAGTGCCGAAGTCCTAAGACTCTGCCTCCGTTGACCTCTGTGGATTCTTTAACATGATGATTTTGCTTGGCTATACGGATGCTCCCGGCCGGGGACGAGTATGGGCAACAGCTTATTCTCGTGGACGGGAACATTTTCCCGAAAATGCTCCCATTTGCAGGGTGTTCTGACGTCTATTTCCCCGTTTTCAAGAAATCAATAAATGGTTCTCGGATCTCCTCCGAGGAGAACCTCATGATCAAACTCAATCAGATGAACCACTGGATGATTTTAAGTGTCGTGATGGCCCTTCTGTCCTCTCAGGCCTGGGGAGCGGCCGGGGTGACTTATCATGGACGTCTTTTGAAACCGAATGGTCGTCCGGTCTCTGCTTCGAATGTTCAGTTCCGCCTGCAGATCCGCACGCCCGCACCGAACAGTTGTTTGTTGTACGAAGAGATTCATGTTCGTGATCTTTCACAAACACAAGGTGTGTTTTCCATCACTTTGAATGACGGAGCGCTGAGCAAGGGCGGAGAGTTTTCATTGTGGGAATCTTTCCGCAATCACGGCGAATTTTCGTTCCTGCCGGGTCGTTGTTCGATTGATTCCAATTATACGGCGAACATTTCCGATGGACGACAGTTGTTCGTGTCCTTCAATGACGGGAGCTTTTCAGATTGGGAGCCATTGCCAGCTCAGGAGATCGCTTTCGTTCCGTTCTCTTTGGAAGCGATGAGTGTCAATGGTCGAAAGGCCGAGAGCTTTTTTCGTGTCGAGGATGCGGGAGTGCCGCAGGTGATGCCGCCTTGGGATTCCGCGAAATATTTAAAGCTGCAGAATCTGGTGAATGCTGTTGGCGCCGCGAATGGGATGACGATTTCCGGTGGCTCTGTCAGCATCGGCGGAACGGCGGCTGGATTTACGGGGTCAATTGGTGGTGATGTGACGGGAACGCAAGGATCCACCAAGGTTGAAAAGCTTCAAGGCCGAACGGTTTTGGATGCAGTTCCCGCACAGGGCCAAGTGCTGACCTGGAGTCATGCAAACTCACGTTGGGAGCCCGCCAATCTGCCCGCAGCAGGAGCGCCTGCTTGGGGGGATATCACCGGCAAACCCACGAGCATGCCACCCAGTGGTGGGGCTTCGGGAGATCTGACGGGCGATTACCCTGGGCCGACGATTGCGAACAGTGCGGTGACGGCATCAAAAATCGGGGACGAAGCCGTGACTCTGGCGAAATTGCAAAAAGCCAGCGCCGATGGTTAGGTTCATCGCTTTGACGGGACGGATTGGCAGTTCGCGAAGCTGCACTATCGTGACTTGATCAACAATACCTCGGGAAGTCCTTGGCCTTTGAGTGACTGTACAGCCGGTCAGGCGATCGTGTGGCAGGCGGCAACGGATTCCTTCGTGTGCTCGAGTTTGCTGATCGGCAGTTCGAACATTGTCGATGGCAGCATTGCGACGGCTGATCTGGCCAATCTTGCGGTGACCGATGCAAAAATCGCTGGAGTCGCGGTGAACAAGGTAACCAGTGGCGCTGGCCTCTATCTGACTTATGCTCCGAATGGCGCGAACTGTGTGGACGGTCAGGTTCTCAAGAAAACGGCCAATGGCTGGGAGTGTGGGGCAGACAGTGGGGTGACGGCTGAGGTGGATCCGACGGTTCGGGCCTATGCCAAGAGTGACCCTTCTGCGGATTTCACCACTCCTTCCGGCGTTTTGACCTTGGTGACGGTTCCTGTTTCCAAAGGGGGAACCGGAGCAACGACTGCTCAGGGCGCAATCAATAGTCTGCTGCCAGCGCAAACAGGTCAGGGTGGCAAGATTCTGCAAACGGATGGTGCGAATGTTTCGTGGGTAGCAACACCAGCGACCGGAGTTGCTTCGATTAACGGAGCGGCGGGCGCTTCTCAAACATTCACGACGGCACAGAGTGGAAATGCTCCGCTGTTTTCGACCTCGGGGAATACTCATACTTTGAACATCCCGTTGGCTTCAACGAGTGGTGTGACATCTGGAACCATCAGCCATGCGGACTATACTTCGTTCAGTGGGAAACAAGCCGCTTTGGGGTTTATTCCTCTGAATCCGGCGAACAATTTGATTGAGCTTGCGAATACAGCCACCGCCCGAATAAATTTGGGTCTGGGTTCGGCGGCAACTCGAACGGTGGGAACGGTCGCTGGAAATCTTGTGGAACTGGGTGTGGGAAACAGAATTCCCGCCTCAGTGTTGCCGGATCAGAGTGGGGTCTATTTTGCTCAAGGTGGGAACGATTTTGGAGCGGCGGCTGTTCTGGGGACAACGACCACGCAGTCCCTGCATTTGCGCACCAATGGTTCCAATCGCGTGTCGATCTTAAGTGATGGAAAAGTGGGGATTGGGAAAATCAGTCCCCAAGTAAAACTCGATGTTGATGGGGTTATCCGTGCAACAGATATTTGTGATGAAACAGGTTCAAATTGCATAGATATTTCCTCGGGTTGGGGGGCTGTGGGAGCTTCGAGCTGCCCATCCGGATTCACGGCGATTGAAGGAAATGGATATCGATTAGGGTGTATGCAAAATACCGAGCAAGGGTCGGCTTCGAATGTCGTTGCAACGAACACTTGTTTTGTGACTCATGGGGGCCGCTTGCCCTCTCTCAGTGAGATTCATATTGCGTTTACAAACTATGCCTTGACTGACGAAGGCGATGACAATGAGTGGGTCAATTGTGACAATGGCTATAATTATCATTGCCCGGTTTATAATGGCGGACTTGCTGGATCGAATGATCGGAATACATCGAATTCATATCGTTGTTTTATTCCGGGGTCGGGTGCGGGTGTTGCCGATGGCACCTGGAGTGTTGGTGGAGGTCATGCTTACAGGACCTCTGGAAATGTCGGGATCGGAACGACAAGTCCCGCTCAAAAACTCTCCGTTGCTGGGACGATTGAATCGACGACGGGTGGTTTCAAGTTTCCTGATGGAAGTATCCAAACATCCTCGGCGACAGCGGGGAGTTCTGGTGGAGCACCGGACCTGTTGATTCGTGATCAAAAAGCATCTGGGACCGGCGCGGGAACAATGACGGTTGGAACTTGGACGACGCGGACTTTGAATACGGTCGTCCGTAATGTTCTGTCGGGAGCTTCGTTGTCTTCCAACCAAATTACTCTGCCAGCAGGCAGTTACTGGGCGAAATGGGGAGCTCCTTGCTATCAGTGTGGGAACACGAGGTCTCGGCTTTACAATGTCACTGCGGGATCTGATATCGAATACAGTCGCAACACTTCATCTTGGATCGGAGGGTATGCTGTTGATTTTCAGTGGGCCGAAGGAGAAGCCTATTTTACCCTGAGTGCTCCGGCCACGATCGAGGTCCAGCAGATCATTTCATCTATCGGATCCGGGAATGCTCTTGGGATTGCGACGAGCAAGGCGCCCGCGCCTGAGTACTATACGGACATTAAGATCTGGAAGGTGCCTTAGGCCTAGGGGGTGTCTCGTTCCAGTTCTGTCAATGATCAGCCGAATGATAAAGCGATCAAATGGGAACTACCAAGAACAAAAGCGCACGGCTCTTTGACCGCCTCGGCGTCATGCTTGGAACGATGTTGCTGAGCTTGTTTGTGTTCGAAGGAGCCTTCGCGAGTTCCGGCGTCACCTATCATGGTCGTTTGCTCAGACCAGATGGGCAACCGGTGACGGAAACGAACGTTCAGTTCAGGATTCAAATTCGTACACCGACTCCGAGCAACTGTCTGCTTTTCGAAGAGCTTCATACCAGAGACCTTTCGGGGTCGAAAGGTGTGTTCTCTCTGACTTTGAATGATGGACATGCGAGTGACGTGAATCACGAGCCGTTCACGTTGGACCGTGCCGCCGGATCATGCCGCGACCACAGCCGGGAAGATGACTGTTTATTCCTTTATAGTCATGGGAAATGCGGTCTTTGTGACCTGGATCCCCGGGTACTGAGGTATTTTATTATTCGCAGACGGTTTGTTCCTGCGAGATCCGGCGCCAGTCGCCTCCAAAGATCCACTGATCCAGCAAACCCAGCGTCAGTTCGACTTCGTGGGTTTTATCCATATCGATGTGTCCACCCTCGATGGTGCAAGTCAGTTTTGGACCCGGCAGGGTTTCGTCGAGAGCTCGCTGTGTTCGGCTTTGGAAGGTCATGTCCTTGGAACCGTGGATGACGAGCTTACGCCCTTCAAGCGTCGGCAGGTACAAACGCGGATCATAAGGCGCGGTGATCGGCAGCAGAACCTTTAGAGCCTCGTTGGTTTCGCGTTCGCCCAGGTTTTCACGAAGGACCTGAAAGAGCGGTTCCTTCATGCGGGCACCACCAAAGGCGATGATCAAAGAGGCATAACCGAAGCCGTCCTCTTGGAGCAGGGACAAGGCCGAGGGCAGATACAAAGAGCCCAGACTGATTCCCAGAACATGCAGGCGTCCCTGGTTAAACCATCCTTGTTTTTCAAGCCATTTGAACGACAAATACAAGCGTCCCGGAACCTGCAGCAGGGTTCTGGCCAGCTCTTCAGGTTTTTGAAGGGCGGCTTCGGGATTCGGTGAGTATTCAAAGGCGACGATGATCAGTTGCTTGGCGTTCGGGACGTTTTTGAGCAAACCGATGGGTTGGGTGCCCGCAAAAAAACCGGCCGTCACGAAGACGATGGGCAGAGCGCGCTCATAGACCGTGAAGCCCCGTGGCCCGTCGATCATCAGGCGGAAATGACCCAGTTCGCGGTCCGAGAAGGACAGCGTATGGGTTTCCCGGCCGCCGTCTCGGGTGACTTCCCGGCGGGGGGCGGGCACTTCGCGTTCTGGCGACAGATTCCAGGAGCTTCGCATGAGGTTTTGGTAAAGAAGAGCGGTCGTGTCGAGGGAGGCCCCTTGGACCGGTCCGGCGGAGGTCATGAACCCCGCCCACAAAAGCAGCAGGCAAATGATTTTTGCTCTCATGGCGCGCATCTGAACAGAGGTTTTTGCGTGGCGCAATCGCCTTTTGCGGAATGGAAAAACTTGCTCCCTCAGGGAAGTCGTTCTACCACCACAGGCTTGCAGATTAGGCGGCATAAGGATGGGGACAATCGTCACAATAGATGGGCCAGCGGCATCAGGTAAATCTTCGGTCAGTCGGGAGCTTGCGTCCCGGTTGGGCTGGCGTTGGGTCTCGACCGGCGCTTTTTACAGGGGCTTGGCTTATGTGGCCCGCGAATTGGCCGTCGATTTGGACAGCGCTCAGGTGCTTGCAGATCTTGCTCACTCCAAAGAGTGGGAAGTCCTTTTGACTTCGGAAAAAACCAAAGTTCTGTTTCGTGGGACCGATGTGACCGATAAAATCGGGCTTGAGGATGTAGGCGGGATCGCCAGCAAAATCAGCCACTACCCAGAAGTTCGCGAAGCCCTGTTGGGAGCCCAACGTGCTTGTGGGGCCGCCGAAGCCAAAGGCTTGGTTGCCGAAGGTCGTGACTGTGGAACTGTCGTTTTCCCGAATGCACCGGCGAAAATTTATCTGACGGCTTCGAGTGAAAGCCGAGCCGCTCGTCGTGCCGCCGAAGAAGGCGCCGATCCGGAATCCATCATCGCTGCGCAAAAGCAGCGGGACAAACAAGACACCACTCGCAAAGCGGCCCCTCTGGCCGTTCCCGCAAATGCCCTCGTCGTGGACACCTCGGAAATGAACTTCGAGCAGGTGGTCGATGCGGTCGAAAAATTTGTTCGCGGTCGCCTGAGTTCTGAATCTCAGACCTGAAAATAAGTGAAAAATGATTGCAAACGGAGGTCTGGTCCCAGGGGGCGCCGGAAAACTTCTCCTCAAGGGGACGGTGGAGCATTTGGCAAAATAGGCCTATCTATCGCTCTCGAAGCATGACCATGATGATTTAACTGTCGTTCTCGTAATTCATTAGATCCCCTTTTGTCTTTTGCGAATGGCTCCCTAGCTTTCACAGGAGGCAAATCATGGGAAAAAAGCTTTACGTCGGAAATCTCTCGTTTTCGGTAGATGACCAATCTCTTTCGACTCTCTTCTCGGCATTCGGTCGAGTCGAATCCAGTCGGGTCATCATGGATCGGGACTCGGGTCGCAGCAAAGGCTTTGGCTTTGTCGAGATGGGTTCTTCCGAAGAGGCACAGACTGCGATCGGCGGATTGAATGGGACTGACCAGTCGGGCCGCGCGATGACGGTGACACTGGCGAAACCCATGGTTCCGCGCACCGAAGACCGCAAACGCTTTCAGTACTAAAACGAACCTTTCACGGAAGGGCTGCTCGTGGCGAAAGATGATTTGGTCGCCGTCGACGGAAATGTCACTGACATGTCCGGGGGCGGGGTCTATTGCATTACTTTGGCGAACGGCCTTTCGGTCAAAGCCAGGCTTTGCGGGAAGATGAAGCGCTTCCGCATCAAGGTCGTTGTCGGAGATCGCGTGACGGTCGGGGTGTCGCCTTACGACCCCACTCACGGCTTGATCACTCATCGGCACAAAGGATGAGGAAGCCCTCGTTGATCCCCTGTAAGAATATGAACCACGGGCGAATGAACCCGCCCGTGCGTTTTTGTCCCAGTTGCGGGGAAAAGTTCAATTCAACGTCGCGGAATCACTGTGACGAGGAAAAGCATCGAAGCCGTCGGAAGGAAAGAAGCCTCTTCTGCTGCGATTGTGGGAAATCCCTGACGACTTAGGAAGCAATAGGGTGCATTTCAGGACCTCCTTTCCAGAGCGGAGGGAGGGATTTTCGCGCATTGCGATATTCCTTTGACTTCCCTAGGGGCCCCCCCTAGAACAATCCATTCAATAACAAGGCAAGTTGTCCGGTCCGGATTTCAATACCCAGTTCGGTCCCCGTGCTCATTCCGAGCCAGCGAGACAGCTTTCCGCAGGAGGTAATTATTAATATTATGGGTCAAAACATGAACAAATCCCAACAAGAGCGCATGAAAGTTCTCGCATTTTTGGATGCGGAAGATTCGAACGTTCCGGCAAACCCGGGGCTCGACAATCAGAAAACAGCTGGCGAATTCGCCAACATGTTCGAACAATCCGTCAAAGACCAAGACTTCAAAGTCGGTGACGTTGTCACTGGTTCTGTTGTCGAAGTCCAATCCGACTACGTTCTTGTCGACATCAACTACAAGTCCGAAGGACTCATTCCGATCAACGAATTCCGCATCGTAGACGGCGTTCGCGAAGTGAAGCCTGGCGACCAAGTTGAAGTCTTGATCGACCGTATCGAAAACGAAAACGGAATGGTTGTTTTGTCGAAAGACAAAGCGGACATGCTCCGTGCTTGGTCCGATATTTCCAAAGCGGCCGAGAACGAAGAGGTCATCGAGGGAACAGTTGTCGCCAAAGTCAAAGGCGGTTTGTCCGTCGACATCGGCGTCAAAGCTTTCTTGCCTGGATCGCAAATCGATCTGCGTCCTGTTCGCAACATGGACATCTACATCGGCAAGGTCTACAAATTCAAAGTTATCAAGTTTAACAAAAAACGCGGTAACATCGTTCTTTCTCGCCGTGCCCTTCTCGAAGAAGAGCGCGAGAGCCTGAAAACTCAGACTCTGGATGCAATGAAAGAAGGTTCAATCGTTAAGGGTATCGTGAAGAACATCACCGACTACGGTGCGTTCATCGATCTCGGCGGTATGGACGGTCTTCTGCACATCACAGACATGTCTTGGGGACGCATCAAGCATCCTTCCGAGATGCTGAATGTGGGCGATGAAATCGACGTCAAAGTCCTCAAGTACGATCAAGAGAAAGAGCGCGTGTCGCTCGGCTTGAAACAGCTCCAAGACGATCCTTGGGAATCTGTTGTTAAGCGCTTCACCGTTGGCTCCAAAGTCAAAGGTAAGATCGTTTCCTTGGCTGACTACGGTGCATTCGTTGAGATCGACTCCGGTGTTGAAGGCCTCATCCACGTCTCTGAAATGAGCTGGACGAAGCGCGTGAAACATCCATCTGCGATCGTGAACGTCGGTGACGAAGTTGAAGTTCAAGTTCTCGAAGTTGACACTGGCAACCGCCGTATCTCTTTGGGCATGAAGCAACTCCAAGCCAACCCATGGGTCGAGCTGCGTGACAGCTACGTTCCTGGAACGATCATCGAAGGCGAAGTGAAATCCATCACTGACTTCGGTATCTTCGTTGGTGTTGAAGACGGCATCGATGGCCTCGTGCACATCTCCGACTTCTCTTGGACTCGCCGTGTGAACCACCCATCTGAACTCTACGCTAAAGGCGCTAAAGTTCGTGCGGTTGTTCTCGGTGTTGACGTTGAAAATGAGCGTTTCTCGCTCGGTATCAAACAACTCGAGGCGGATCCATGGTCGAACATCGAATCCAAATACGCGATCGGTACTCAGCATGATGTGAAAGTCACAAAAACGGCTGATTTCGGTGCCTTCGTTGAGTTGGAAGCCGATATCGAAGGTCTGATCCACATCTCCGAGCTGTCCACTGACAAAGTGAACGCGACGACTGATGTTGTGAAGCCTGGCGACACCATCAAAGCGGAAGTCATCACGATTGATAAAGACGCACGCAAAATCGGCCTGAGCGCGAAGTTGGTTAAACTTCGTGAATCCAAAGCCGACGTTGAGGACTATGTCCGCAAAGCGACGTCCACGTCCAAAACCAGCCTCGGAGACCTCTTCGGGGATGCTTTCAAGGCAGTCAAAACTGACGGTAAAGAGTGATATTTCGCCGATAACGCGATAAGTCTTTGGGGTGCCTTTGCAGGCACCCCTTTTTTTTCATACGATGTCCATCTATGGCATCACAAAGCTGGTTTCGATTCCTTGTTTTAATTTTTGTCTTCATCGGTCTTGCCGCACTTTTGCGTGTGGGTGGGCAGGGTTTTGCCGCTCGCGAGAGAGGTCCCGCGCTCGTTCCCAAGAACGCCATTCTTCACATGGAGATGGAAGGCGTGATCATGAACGGCAAACGTTTCCTGGAAACTCTGGATGACTATGCCGAGCAGGACAACGTGAAGGCGATCCTCATCGACATCAACTCTCCGGGTGGGGCTGTCGGTCCATCGCAGGAAATCAACAGCGCCTTGCTCAAGATCCGTGAGACCCGAAAAATTCCGATCGTTTGCACTTCGAGCGGTCTGATCGCCAGTGGTGCTTACTATGCGGCCGTTGCCTGCGACAAAATCGTCGTGGCTCCAGGTGCCCTGGTCGGATCGATCGGTGTGATCATGGACTTCGCGAATCTGGGTCGTTTGTATGATTGGGCCAAGATCGAGCGTTACACGATCACTTCGGGTCGATACAAAGACTCGGGTTCTGAGTATCGCCCTATGCGCGACGACGAGAAAAAACTTTTCCAGGATATGATCGACGAGGTCTATCAGCAGTTCAAAACCACGGTGGCCCAAGGCCGACCGAATTTGAAACGTGACACGTTGGACACCTATACCGATGGACGGGTTTTCACTGGCGCCAAAGCGGTCGAGCTTGGCTTCGCTGATGAAACCGGTACCTTCAAGGATGCGATTGATCGGACGGTCGAGCTAGCGCACCTTGGTTCGGACTACGAGTTGTTCAAGGCACCTCGTCCGCGCCGTTCGTGGTGGTCTTTCGCCGGGGATGAAGATTCGGATCCGATCAATGGGTTGAAGAACGCCGTCAAAGGCCTGTTCCAGCTCAATGCGGTCAATCGTCCGATGTACGTCATGCCGGGCACCTGGGAGTAATCTTGGCCAAAAAGAAAGTTCAAAAGAAGAAGGCGACGAAGGCGAAAAAGAAGTCCTCGCCTTCGGACATTTCTTTGAGCTTGGGGCGGAACGTCTGGCCGGCGGAACGCGATGTCCTTTTTCGTCCGGATCGTTTGAAGTACGTTCGCAAACTTTTGAAGCCCGAAGGCTGTGTCTTTTGCCGGGCCGCGAGCGAGCCTCCTTCGTTTGAAACCTTGTGCGTTCATCAGACCGAGCACTCGATGATCGTTCTGAACAAGTTCCCCTATAACAGCGGACATCTGCTGATTTTGCCCAGACGCCATGTCGGGGATCTGCTTGCGCTGTCAAAAGAAGAGTATGCGGATCTGTCCGAGCTGATTCGCGAGGCGATGAGCGCCTTGCAAGAGTTCTATCAGCCGGGCGGGATGAACGTGGGCTTGAACCACGGGGCCGCCGCTGGGGCGGGGATTCCGCAGCATTTGCATTATCATCTGATTCCGCGCTGGGCGGGGGACCTGAATTTCTTTCCCCTGATTGCGGAAACAAAAGTCGTCGTCGAAACTCTGGAACAGACCTGGGATCGTTTGCGATCCCGTTTCCAGGGTGAGGCGCGGAGGACAAAATGAGTCGGACCGTTGGATTCGGAGGAGGCATGCCCTTCCCTCCGGTCGTGAAGTGGCTAGTGATCACGAATGTGGCCGTTTGGTTCATCGGCCAAGTGGTGCTCGAAGGTTTCGTCCTGCGATCGAATTTGATTTCGAGTTATCTGTCCCTGGTTCCGTTGCAGGTTCTTGAGCAGGGCTATCTGTGGCAGCTCGTGACCTATATGTTTCTGCACACGACTCAGGTTACTCATATCCTGTTCAATATGCTGATGCTGTGGTTCTTCGGAGCCGAACTCGAGCAGCGATGGGGCCGTCGGTTTTTCGCGACCTATTATTTCGTCACCGGAGTCGGTGCCGCGATCATTTACGTTGCCGGGACGGCGCTTGCTGCAGGCCTGTTCAACATCGGGGTCTTCACCCTGGCGATCCCGGTGCAAGGGGCTTCCGGAGCGGTGTTCGGGCTGCTGCTGGCTTATGGGATGTTGTTCGGTGAACGGGTCATTCATTTCATGATGATCTTTCCGATGAAGGCGAAGTTTTTCGTCTTGATCATGGGCTTCGTGGAGTTCGCCTCATTGTTGAGCTCCCGCGAGCGGGGGTCCGAAGTGGCCTACCTTGCTCACTTGGGCGGAATCATTTCGGGCTTTTTGTTCCTCAAGGGCTGGGGCTGGTGGCAGCGCCGTCAGTGGAATAAAAAGGCCGCGCAAAAGCACCGGGGTCGGAATTTGCGTCTCGTGGTGGATAATGATAAAGAAGAGGACAAGAACGGTCCTCGTTACTGGAACTGAAAAAGGGGGAACAGATGTCTTCTTTGGATAAAGCGACGAAAAACCTGAAGTTCGACAAGCGTCTGACGGAGTGGCACCTGAACAACGGACAACTGACTCAAGAAGAACTGAAAAAGTATCTCGACAGTTTGCCTGATCTGGCCTCGAAGGTGGATATGCTCAATTGGGGTGAGGAGAAGCCGCGTTCGGATGCTCACTGATGAGAGCTGGCGATTCTTCGCCTCTCTCGTCCGCCTTCGTCCATTCTTCGCGGATGATTTTGTATCCGCTGTCGGTGCGAACGGCGTGGATCACTTTCACGCCGTAGTCCGTATACTGATCTGACTGATACTTTTGCAGTGTTTTGATGATCAACTGATCTTTGTGACGCAGCAAAAATGGCTGACTGAACGACACCTTGATATCGGCGTAGTTCTTGGCCAAACGCGCTTTGTGCTTTTCCCAGCGGCCGAAATCCTTGAAGCCCGGAGCTGAAAAGTCGGGACTGTAGAACGACAGATACTTTTCCGTATCCTTTGATTCCCAAGCTTGGCGCCAACCCTCGATCCATTGAGCCAGTTCCGTGCGACGGTGATCGTGTTCGGCCTTGGTCACGTATTCCAGTTTGTCGTAGATGATGATCGGGGTCTGCTTCATCTTGATGTAGTTTTCAACCCGAGCCAGAGCTTCATTTCGGATAACGACACAGCCACGGCTGCCGCGGGTGAGGGGGACGGTTTCAGGGATCGAGTGCAGCCAGATGCCATGACCGGTTTTTTTCAAGCGGCGATCGAAGACGTTCGGATAGTCCGTCGTGAAAGCCATCTTGCCGTACAAATTAAAGGGGATCGCGGGCGAGGCCAGCTTTTCCTGAAAGAAGTAGATTCCTTCAGGGGTGCGATGGTCGTTCTCGCGCTCCTTGTTGCCGCCCTTTTTTCCGATGTCGGCCGGGACTTCCTCGAGGAGTCGGATGGTTTCCCCATCGCGCTCAAAGACCATCAGTTTGCGAGAACCCTTGTCGACCAACATGACGTATTTTGAGAAGGCATCGGTGGAGCTGATTTGCAGGAGGTCCGCAGGATAAAGAGGTGCCGTGGGCTCGGTGGCTCCTGTGGGAGCGTCCGACGAAGCCCAGGACATTGACGCCAGGGTCAATATGATATTGATCAATGTAATGGCGTAGCCTCTCATCACGGAAACTCTATCGGATGTTGCCATCTTCGTCTCTAGTCTTGTTGAAAAAATTGACACTTTTCGAGGGTTTCCATTTTCTCCGACGGAGGTCTTAAGACGCAGGTCGAGATGGCCGATAGCGAAACATCCGGGAGAGAAGACATGGCTGAAAAAGCAAGTGCGGACGAAAAAGACGGAAAGAAAAAGAGCCTGAATATGGGGCTCATCATGACCATTGCTTTCGCGGTCTTGAACCTGGCTGTCATGGGCGGCGGCGCTTATCTGGTCTACGCCTCAACCATCGGCTGGCACCCACCAAAGGTGACCGAAACCGACCTCCGGACCGAAGAGGAAAAACAGGCGGAAGCGGGTCGGGACCTGGCTCCTTACATCTATACGATGGATAAATTCACCGTGAACTTGGACGGCGAACCGAAGCGCTCGATCCGGATCGAGGTCAATCTGGAGATGTTGTCCCAAAACGGTTTCGAGGAAGTGATCAATACAAGAAATCGCGCCCGAACCCGTGACCGAATCGTGCGGATCCTGAACGGACAGACCTTTTATGAGCTTGAGAGCATCCAAGGAAAGCTTTTCTTGAAAAACAAGATCGCTTCCGAGATCAACAGCATGCTGAACGATGGCGTCGTGAAAGACGTGTTCTTCAGCGATTTCGTGGTTCAATAATTTTGTTCAGGCCGTGACGGTCAGTTGGTGCGAGACTCGCGGAGTCTGGCCGCTTCCAGGACCAAACGTTGTTCGCAGTCATTTTTTGTCAGACCCACCATCGGCGAGAATCTTTGCCCTTCCAGGCTCCACTTCACCGCTTGTTGAGTTCCCAGCGGCGAGAGATACGTGAAAAAGAACGGTTGAGGATGATTGACCGTGATTTCCAAGACAGCTTGCTGCTCTCCCGAGCCGGTAAAGCCCCCGGTGCGCTCAAATTGCTGACAGAGGATGCGTGCCAGCGTGGATATTGGGCGTGGGCTTCCGGCTGCCCCCATATGTTCTGAAACCGACAGCGCTCCTCGGCTGAGCTTCAAAAAGCTGGGAGCGGCCGGATTCCATACAGAGGAATTCGGCTCAAGACGGCGGGGAAGGCGGAAAGAGGGGTCGATTTCGCGGCTCAGTTGAATTGCTGATTCATGTCGATGCGCGAGAAAGAGTCGTCCTGTGATCTCGCGGACCTTGCGGGTGTCAGGCAGGCAGGTGAATTCGCTTTCGCCAATAGCCATGCAGTTCAGTCGAACCAGACTGTACAGGGCTTCATGGATTAAAAGAGCGACTCGGTGGGACTGTGGCATCCGATTCCATGAGGGTTGATGAATGCGGATCACGGCACCCAAACGATTGGCGATCTGGATCAGGTGCTCAGAAGGCAGATCGAGCAGGTTTTCGCCTTCGTTCAGCCGGGCGAGCTTGGTTTGCAGGGGGAGCTTGGTTTGCAGGGGGAGCAGCTCATGGGCCAGAAGGGACTCGAGGACGGCGTCACCAAAAAGAGGGACGAGCGTGTTGAGATCGCTGATTTTCCGAGAAAGCAGATCGGCATCGAAGTCCAATCTCCATGGGTGATTCTGGATGCGATCCAAGTGGTGCTTTTGGGAAATGAAACCGATCTCTGGCTCTGAAATGCCGGCCTCGAGAAGGTCTCGGAGAAGGACTTGCTCTTCAACTTCATAGCCGTCGCCGCCGTTTCCAACGACGAAGCCATTGCCAAAAGAAATGGCCGCAGAGGCCGGGAGCACGAGAAGAGAGAAAAGGAGGGAAATCATTTTTCCACCTTTGATGATTTCTCCCAGTCCGTCAAAGGGTAGAAACAGATTTGTAGATGATAGACTTCGTCACGGACGGGGGTCGCGAGCTTGCTCGAAAAAAATTCGCGGAATTTACGGATTTCCTTTTTGCCAAGTTCCAGCTTGTCCTTGGTGGACGAGAAGGTGACCGAGGTGAACTCTCTTTTGGTGGCAGGCAGATTCAGCAGGGCCGCTTGAGACAGGCTGAGAGAGTCATGATGGAATTTTTGAATCGCCTCCGAGGGGATATCCTGAGTGGTGCTGACTGTCAGCCCTTGGGATTTGATCTCGTTTTCGGGGGTTTCCCGGAGCAAACCGAGGGATTTCAAGGATTCGATTTTTTCGCGGATTTTTTCCTGGGGGATCCCAATTTTTTTTGCGATCTCCTCGAGGGAGTCCGGTGGGGTCTCGAACTCGAAAAGACACATCAAGGCGGCTGCGGACCAATGGGCGACGGTCATGAACTCTTCGGCGGTCAGGGCTTTGTTCGTGTCCTCGCTCTTGTGGATCATGCCAAGCAAGGATTCCCTTTTGTCGTCGGGCAGAGAGAGGCTTTCGATGACACGGACGGCGACTTCCGGCGACAGCTTGCGTTTTCCTCGCAGAAATTCCGACAGTGCGCCTGGGCTGACTTTCAGTTTTTTTGCCAAAGCTCGCAACGAATACGAAGGACGGCTCGATTTCGTTTTTTGCAAGTGTTCTTGTACAGCTTCATAAAGAAGTTTTTGCCACATGCAGATTATTAGTAGGGGGGACCTCCTCAAAGATCAAGAAAACGAGGGTAAGTTTGTTCCTTGTTGTCAAGGAACAGTGTTTTCAGAAGGAGGGATGTGGTGGCGATGAGGGGCTTTGGTGAGGCTTGTCGAAAGTCCTGATTGCCATGCCTTGAATGGTGATTTTCCGTCGGATCCTTGAGGGTTGTTGCCCGGTGGGGAGCATGGACGCACAATATAACCTCTCTGACCAAGGAGGTTTTGTGCGACTTCGTCTCGTCATCATGACGATGCTCATTTTCTGTTCCGGATCGGCGTGGGCCCAAGAGTCCACCTCTCTGAAAATTGATCTGCCCGTCGAGAAATACACCCTCGACAACGGCTTAACGGTTTTGCTTTTGGAGGATCATCGAGTCCCGATGATCAGCTATCACACCTGGTACAAGGTGGGTTCTAAAGACGAGGCCGAAGGAGTGACGGGCTCGGCACATATGCTTGAGCACATGATGTTTCAAGGAGCCAAGAAGTATTCGGGCAAAGACCTGCATCGGATCATGGATGAAAACGGGATCTCCTGGAATGCGTTCACGACCTACGACTACACGGGTTTTTACATGAATCTGCCGTCGTCGAAGCTGGAACTCATCATGGACGTGGAATTCGATCGGATGAGCTCGTTGAATCTCGATGAAAAGAATTTGTTGAGTGAGCGGGAAGTGGTCAAAGAGGAACGTCGGTTCCGGGTCGACAACAATCCGCAGGGTCTTCTCTGGGAATCGACCATGTCCACTTTCTTCAAGAAGTCCCCTTATCGTTGGCCGGTGATCGGCTGGATGAAGGACATCGAGAAATTCGACATCGAGACTTTGCGCAAGTACTACAGCCAGTATTACGTGCCGAACAATGCCGTTTTGGTGATCGCCGGGGATTTCAAAACATCGAAGGTCAAGTCGCTGATCCAGAAATACTATGGATCCTTGCCGTCGAAAGCCTTGCCTCCGAAAACAGATGCGGGTGAGGCGATGCGAACGGCTCCGACTTTCGCTCGTTTGAAGAAGGATGTTCAGAGCATCTCGTTCAACCTGTCCTTCCCCGGAGTGAAAGAGGGCGATCCCGATATGTATGCGCTGGATCTGGCAGGGACGATCCTGGGTGCAGGATCCTCGAGCCGATTGAACCGAGATCTGGTGTATCGAAAACAGATCGCGTTGTCCGCCTCGTCCGGTCATTTCAGCTTGCAGGACGCGGGGGTCTTTATGGCCTCGGTGACGATGAAGCCTGGAATGAATTCGGAAAATGCCTTGGCGACCGTCGAGCGTGAAGTGGCGAAACTCAGAACGACCAAGGTTTCCGCCGACGAGCTGAAAAAAGCCAAGACGATCCTGATGAAGTCCTATGTCGACGGTTTGAGCACGATGGATGCGAAAGCTCGCGCCCTTGCGGCGAACGAGATCGTCACCGGGTCTTATAAAACCATGCTCGATAATCTCGAGAAATACGAGAAGGTGACAGAAGAGGACATTCTCCGCGTCGCCAAAAAGTATCTTGTCCGTTCGTATGCGTCTTTGGTGATGCTTGAGCCTCAACAGGCGCCCGTGGCGGCACCGGCTCCGACATCCGCAACTCCGGCCCCGCAAGGAGGCGCCCAATGAGAATGAATCAAGTCTTTGCTGGTTTTCTGATCTGTGGACTCGTTGTCGGGGCTGGCTGCTCGAGTTCGATGAAGGGGTCCGGATCATCCTGGTTCGGCGGTTCTTCCTTTAAGGTTCAAGCCTATGAAACCAAAACACTTCCGAATGGCCTGACACTGATTTACGTCAAGGACGAGAGCCTTCCGAAAGTGGAGATTCAGGCGATGGTCAAAACGGGACTTCGCCAGGAGGCCAAGGAAAAAGCCGGTTTGAATTCGCTTGTGGCGTCCTTGTTGAGCCAGGGAACATCGACTCGGTCGGCGGTGCAGATTTCCGATGCCTTCAATGCCCTGGGGACCGAGTTCTCGGCTTCGGCAGGCGTGGATGCCGTGGTCGCGAATGCCGATGCACTGAGTTCCGATGCGGACGCACTGTTGGCTTTGTTCGCCGATGTTTTGATGAAGCCGACTTTTGCGACGGCCGAGGTCAATCGATTGAAGAGCCAGAGAATCGCGGCGTTGAAACGCCGGATCGACAATCCCGGGAACTACTCGCGACGTAAATTTTCTGAGTTCTTGTTCTCGGGCACGTCTTACTCGCGAGACACCGCGGGCGAGGTCGAAACGATTCAGGCGCTTCGTCAGACCGATGTGATCAAGCATTACCTGGCGAACTATCGTCCGAACAATACGATCGTGGCGGTGACGGGGCGTTTCGACGCCGCATTTGCGAAAAAGGTCGAAGATGTGATGGGTGCATGGACCTCGCGTGAGATCAAACCACCTGCGGCCGAGCAGTTTCCCGTCACGGAAACCTTGAGCGTGAAGCTGGTCAGTAAAAAAGGACTGGCGCAGGCTCAGGTGTTGTTGGGACGACCGATGATTCCGCGCACTCATGCCGACTATTTGGCTCTGCGGGTGGCGAACGAAGCATTGGGCGGAGGCTTTGGGGCCCGTTTGATGCAAAGGATCCGGGACGACCTGGGTCTGACTTATTCCGTCTATTCGAGTCTCGGTTCGAATCAAGAGACCGGCTATTTTCAGATTGCGACCTTCACGAAAAACCCGAGCACGGGTCAGACCTTGAAAGAAGTCCTGAAAGTCTACGAGACCTTCATCAATGAAGGAATCACGGACAAAGAGCTGGCATCCGCGAAGGCTCAGATCGTTGGGCAGTATCCGCGAGGATTGGAAACGGCGGATTCCGTGGCCTCGACTTTGATGTCGCTGAACCTGCTGGGGTTGCCATTGTCCGAGATCGAAGCCTATCCCGGAAGAATTGAAAAACTGAGCCTCAAGGAAGTGAACGAAGCCATTCGTCGGCACTTCAAAGTGGGCGCCTTGAAAGCTTTGGTTTATGCGGACCGGGCTGCTGTTGGAACTCAGATTCAGGAGTTCTCTCCAATTGTGGAAACAGCTCGCTAGCGAACAACTAGAATGATTGTCATTATAAGCGGCTCCGTCCTTAGACGGGGCCGCTTCTCTTTTTTGGGGGAGATGAGTGTGATTATGAGACGGGCCTTTCTCCGGATCGGAGGGGGGCTCGCGATCCTTCTCTTCAAGGAACAGGATTTCTTCGTTCCTCATGCTTTGAGAACGTTTCTGCTCCGATAAGGTAAACAGCAGATCTCGGCGAAAGGAGGACGTATGTTGAGAATTCGTCAGAATCTCAGAAATTTTTTGTCCGTCCTTTTGCTTGTGAGCTGGTCACTTTCACCGATTGCAATGCACTGACTCGAAATCGGATGATGCGTGTCAGTTCGCAGGGCTGGTCGTACTGAGGATGACTCGCGTCTCGGTTTGAGACGGAATATGAGCTGAAATTGGTGCTTTCCATATCTACAAAAAACCTGAATTTGCCGATAGGAAACAGGACGAAAGGAGGAAGTATGCTGGAATCTCGTCAAACATTGACAGTTTTTTTAGCCTGTCTTCTTTTTATTTGTTTACCACAAGTATCGAGTGCCGACGCCGGTATCACTTATCATGGTCGCTTGCTCAAACCTAATGGCACTCCGGTTCAGAGCTCTTCGGTTCAGTTTTTGGTGCAAATCAGAACACCATCGCCTTCAAGTTGTTTGATGTATCAAGAGGTGCATGTCAAAGACATGTCCCAAAGCAAAGGTATCTTTTCCATAACGATCAATGATGGAACACAAACTCAGTACAATACTGAGTTATTCAGTCTGGATCAGGTCTTTAAAAACTTTGGGAAGGACTATACTTTTCCTGCTGGAAAATGTTCTGGAAATCATGATGTGAATTTTGCTCCCACCCTTGGTCGTCAGATCGTCGTGTCTTTTAATGACGGCAGCTTCACCGGTTGGGAACCGCTTCCTGCTCAAGCGATCAACTTTGTTCCAAGCGCGCTCGAGTCCGTCAGTGTGGGTGGATTTCGCGGCGACCAGTTGTTCCGAGTGGTTGGTGCAGGTGATGTTCCCGAAAGTATCGCTGCCTGGTCCGTCTCAAATTACGATAAGCTTCTGGACATGATCGATGATGTGACACTGGTCGGCGGTCACGCCAACATCGGCGGGACATCGAGTGGTTTCACTGGCAGTTTGTCCGGAGATGTGACGGGTGGACAGAGTTCGACGAAAGTGGTGAAGCTTCAGAACCGCGATGTCTTGGATTCAGCTCCATCGGAAGGTCAGGTTCTGACTTGGAATCACGCAAACTCACGTTGGGAGCCCAAAGCGATTCCTGCAGCGGCAGCTCCGGCCTGGACGGACATCACAGGGCGGCCAACAAGCCTCCCGCCGAATGGCCTCGCGACGGGGGATCTGACGGGATCTTATCCGAACCCGACGATTGCAGATAACTCTGTGACCGGAACTAAGATCGCTGATGGCGGTGTTGCTTTCAGTAAAATCACGTCTGGTGCGGCTGTGACTGGCCAAGTTCTGAGATTTACGACAGGAACTGGCTGGGCTCCCGAGAATCTGAATTTCATGGATCTGGTGAATAGCTATGGCGCAAGTCCGTGGCCGACAGGGACCTGTGGCGTGGGTGAAGCGATTGTTTGGCGGTCGATTGCGGATGGGTTCGATTGTGCTCCGATTGCAGTGACGGAGACGGACCCAAAAATTGGCACGAACGCGACGAATATGCTTTCGAAGTGGGATGGCACTCAACTCGTTGCCAGCGGAGTTCATGAAAGTTCCGGCAATGTAGGGATCGGGACGACAAGTCCGAATGACAAGTTGGATGTCGCAGGAAGAATCCGAGCGACGCATATTTGCGCAGCTGATGGCTCGAACTGTAAGGACCTCACAGTGGCTTGGTCGGCAGGATCTGTGACGAGCGTGACAGGCACTGCCCCGATCGCCGTGACAGGAACTGCCGCAGCTCCTGTCGTGTCTTTGAATGCGGGTGGGGTTGGGAATACGCACTTGGCCACGGATGCAGTCACATCGGCAAAGATTCAGGATGGATCGATTTCTGCTGCCGATATTGGCGATAACCAGGTGACGGATGTGAAAATCTCTGGCGTCGCGGTGAATAAAATTGCAAGTGGTGCCGGCCTTTATCTGACTTATGCGCCTAACAACGTCAGTTGTGCTCCAGGGCAGGTCTTGAAATGGACTGCAGCCAATCGATGGGAATGCGGTACGGATACGACGGGATCTGGAACCGTGACGAACGTGAGCAGTGCGAATACCGATATTGGTGTCGCAACAGGAACGACAACTCCGGTTTTGACGCTGAATTCTGGAACAGGTGCAAATCAGATTCTGAAGCTGAATGGCTCTTCCCAGATTCCGGCGGTGGATGGTTCCTTGCTTCAGAACTTGAGTGCTTCGAATATTTCTTCGGGAACTCTTCCCGCGGGTCGACTGCCAGGTTTGACCGGTGATGTGACCAGTACTGTGAATACGAATAGCACGACTGTTGTTAGACTCCAGGGTCGAGCAATTGCGGCAACGGCTCCGAACAACGGTCAGGTCTTGACGTGGAATCAGACAAACTCTCAATGGGAGCCGGTCACTCAAGGCAGTGCTGGAACCGTCACTTCGGTTTCCGCAGCAGCGCCACTGACAGTGACGAATGCGACGACGACGCCTTCTTTAGCCCTGACGAATGGAACAGTGACTGGTCAAATGCTTCGCTGGAGCGGAAGTGCCTGGGTCGCGAGTACGGATGGATCTGCACTGACAGCTTTGAATGCGGGAAACCTGACCACGGGGAGCATCCCCGCTGCTCGGATCGCGGCTGATACGATCACGACCACTCATATCTCGAACGGTTCTGTCACGGCGGCAAAGCTTGCCACGGGTCTGACGGATGGTTTTTGGACGGTGAATGGAGCTAATATCGGACGAGCGAGCGGGAACGTTGGTATCGGAACAACCACCCCCGGTCAGACGCTAGATGTTTTAGGTACGATCCGAGGAACGAGTATTCTGGTCGGAGCGAATGCGGTTTGGCATGCTGGGAACTTCAACCCCTCTTCTTATCAATTAAGTCTTGGATATACGCCGGTCAATAAAGCGGGTGATACGGTCACCGGAAATTTGGGCGTCAACGGTTCCTTCTTGATGAGTGGCAACACAGTGATTGACGGTTCGGGAGGCTGGCATCGGACCTATGGAAACACGGGTTGGTATAGTCAAACACACGGGGGCGGGATCTTCATGCAGGATGCCACCTATGTTCGGGTTTACGGCGGAAAAGTTTTCCATTCGGATAACGTAATTCAGTCGTCAACGTCGATGAACGCCCCTGCTTTCTATTATACGTCGGATCGTCGTCTGAAAGAGAATATCCAGCCGATCAATGGTGCTCTTGATAAAGTGTTGGGCTTGAATGGCGTCACTTTCGACTGGAAAGAGTCACATAAAAAAGACATTGGTTTTATCGCCCAGGAAGTTGAGCAAATCGCTCCTGAGCTCATCGGGGAGCGCCCGGATCCAAAATTTGGAACCGTGAAAACGGTCAAATATGGCAACATTGTGGCGATCGTCATCGAGGCGATCAAAGATTTGTTCAAACGTTCAGAAAGTCAGGATCGCCGAATTCGAGCTTTGGAAATCGAGAACGAGGATCTGAGGGCAACGAATCGACAGGTTCTTGAGCGTTTGAACGCCTTGGAACGAAAAATTCATAAATCCTCTCGGGGGATCGCCTCCGAGGACTAAAAGGGCAGCAAGCCTTGCTCTTGAAGAATGGCCCGCGCTGCTTGATAGCCGGCAAGAGTGACTCCTGTCACCCCATGAGAAGAAGACCAAGCTGAAGCATAGTAGACATTCTTGAGGTGCGGATCCACGGGTCGATGATGAATCCACCGGCGGCGCAGAGCCTCATCGATGCCGAGGGTATTGATGTTGAAACCATAAGCCGCCCCCTTCGTGTTTCGAGTGAATCTCTGGATTGTCCGGGGCGTCCCAAGCTCTGCAGTTTCGACCATCTCCGAAAGTCCTGGCTGCAAGAGATCCAGCCGGCGGAGCAGCGCTTGAATGACCTCTGTTTTCTTCATTTCATAGTCGCCGGAGCTGAGATCCCAGTTTTCCCATTGATCCAGAAAGATCAAATCCAACGTCGGCTTTTTCGAGAGTTCCGGTGAGAGAATCCCGTAATTCGCGAGAGACATTTCCAAGGGGGATTTCCCGATCCGAGAAGAACGACTCTCGAGATCCGCGACGAAGTTGAAGTATCCGAAAGGGGTGTCTTTCAAGAACCCCGTTTGCAATCCGAGATACAGTGTGGAGGCAGAAGGGCCAGGAACGAAAGGCTGGTCTGTCGAACGGCCGAGTAGACGTTGAGCCTCGGATGTTGAGCAGTTGAGGATCAACGAGTCAAAGGTGATTTCTGGTTGCATTGAAAATGCATTTTGCCGTTGTGCCGAAGCCTGGAGTGAATGGCATTGATCATTCTGAGACGAGAGGCCTTGGACTTCATGGCGGAGGAAGACTTGCCCACCAGAGGCCTCAATAAGGCGGCTGAGGTGGTCAGAGAGAGACTGGCTTCCCTGGGCCGGATACAGCGCGCCGCCTTCGTAATAGAAGGCCTGATTGATCAGATAGAGGGCCGTTGGATATCGAATGGGGTCATCGTTATAAAAGCCGATATTGGCCATTAAGAGCCAGATCAGCTTCTCATCTTGAAAAAGGGACCGGAGGTAATTTGCGAGCGAAACTGAAAAAAGCTCGGCCATCTTCGGGAAGGTGATGGCAAAGAGGGGATTGCGGACACTGAAGAATGATTTAGAGGCTTGAAACCGCAAAAACTCGGAAGAAACCGCCCTCATGTCGTCAAAAAATGTTTGAAGTCCTTTTTTTTCCTGAGGAAATCGGCCCATGAGTGTGTCCAGGGCGGCTTCGGTTTTTGCGGGGACATCAATAAACTCGGACCCAAAGTGCATTCGAAAAAATTGAGGGGCATGTAGCCAAGGAAGATCCCATAGGCCCAGGTGATCAAAGACCCTGGTTTTGAAATTCAAATCACAAGGACCTTCGATCAAATGCACCGCCACTTCGAAGCGGTATCCCTGTCGCTTGAAGTGGCTCGCGAACCCGCCGACCTTATCGTGCTGCTCGAAAACGGCGACTCGGGCTCCCTGCTTTGCAAGCAGAGCACCTGCGATGAGTCCGCCAAGGCCTGATCCAATAATGGCGGTGTCGAATTTTGAATTTACCATGGCGAGATGTTGATGTCTTGGGAGCGAATCGGTCGGGATTCGTGAACGACAACGACCTCTCCTTCGAGGGTCTGAACTCTGAAAAGAGGAGAGCCGTCGGCCGCAAGGCCTTCGGCGATGGCGGCCCAGCGGGAGTCTCCGACTTGGCGCAATTCTTTGACCAGGATGTATTCGACGGGCCCTTTGTCTTCAGAGCTCCATTCTAAATTTTTTACGAGCGCGGGGACAACGGTCAGGTGGTGGTTCCACATGACCGAGGCGCCCATCACCTGAAAACAGGCTTCGAAAATATTCATCATCCGATAGCTTTCAATGTTGATATCGTCTGGCGGGTTCTCTGGAGCCAAGCGTCCGAGAATATCTCCGTTCTGAGTAGCGCGGACCCATTCAAGATTTGAAAAAGCTCCGTGAAGATCGAGGAATTTTTTGCTGTAGAAATCTGCCATGTTCATGTCGTCGCTCAGAATGAGTGATGATGCTGGCCCAAGATCCATGGTGTTTTTGGGGGCGGAACTGGAAAGTGTGAAGTTCTCCAAGAGAGAAGAAACTTTTATGTGGGTGGTTCCATTTTCCCCGAACGTGAATTTGGTTTTAACATTCACGGGTCCGGCCTCTAGGGTAATCAAATTCTTCAGTTCATATGAATCGATTGTCGGCAGGCATTGGTGAAATGCTTTGAGTGCCACGTAGAGCTGTCCTAGATACAAGCTGGCCGGGATCAGGCATTGATTCAGCATGAGATGACCCTTCAGGAAGGGAAGGGTCTCCATGTCGATCTGACGTTCAAAGAGACCATCTTCTGCTCGTCTGATGCCGGGGCTGGTCGGGTCCCATCGCCAAGGAAGATGTTGGGCGGTGAGCATGAACTCATTTTTAGGGGTCATTAAGATGAAGTGACCTTCCGGCGATGAAATCATGGTGTTCAAAAGTGGAGGCAGCTGTTCTCGTGGCAGGAGGTCGATTCCAAGCATCTTGACGACTCGAAGAGTGGTTGCTTCCTCGGTCATACCGATGCTGTCGGTTGGTGGGAAGTGGAGAGGCGTGACCCAATCTTCGCCACAAGCATAGTCGTTGGCAAATCCGTAGACCGACTGACCCGAGTTTCCATGAGAGGCTGCGATCGAGTTGAGCTTCAGATACCGAGGCTTTTGAGATCGGAGCGCAAGAATCTTTTCAAGATGAAGTGTCGGAAGTATTTTCGAGTCGAGCTCTTCGCGAATCTCTTCGATCGATTTCTGATGAAAAAAGCGACTGAACTGCGATCCACTGGCATCGATGATCAGATCGACGGGTCCAAATTCCTTTTCAGCATTTTTGAAAGCATTTCCAATCTCTTCCCAGTTCGTGGCATCGGCCTGCCGATACTGAACTCGGTGAAACTTTGACCTGAATTTCTGCAGCGTTGGCTCGACGAGGGAGGCCTCTTTTCTGCCGATGACAGAGAGACTCGTTTTTTTGTGATCCACTGATTCATAAAAGGCTTCGAGAATTCCACTGGTCCCGCCAATGGAGAAGATATGTTCGGGTGTCGGTTGGGTCTGAAGGGCGTCCGCGGGCTGATGGAGCGTCCACGAGAACCTTTCCCCGTCTTGATACTTTACTTCCCGCAGGGACATTTCGCTGAACTCATTTTCAATGTCACCGTCGCTCAAAGCGCGATTGGTCTCGATACTTTTGATGACGAATGAATCGGCCTCTAAAGACAGTGACCTCAAAAAAGCCTTCAGCCCCTGGAAGGAGCGGGTTTTTTCTCCCATAAGAATCAACGTCTGGAGAGATTGTCCGTCGGACCTGATCTTTTCTAGGGACTGGTGCGTTTCGCTTAAGAGGCGTTGGAGATTTTCGACGGGGACATCCTCTGTGAGATGCAAAACCCATCGATTTTTTCCGAAGCTAAAAATGGACAGAAACGAGTCCTGAATCTTTAGAGACTTGCTGGGGGGCCGTCTGTTCCCCGAGTTAGGGGTGCCGAGAGGCCTCGGTACTTTTCGCCATTGTCCACATTTGACCATGAATCGAACCGGTGACTTTTCCGAGGCCGGCGCCGACTCCTTCAGGTTTTCGACAAGACGAACGATGTCGCCGACCTGTTTGATCTTGGCCACTTCGAGATTGGCACCGGTTTCAATATTTCTTTCTTGAAAAGTTCTGAAGAGGACTTCTGCCTTTTTGATGGAGTCGATGCGAAGATCTTCCTCTAGCTTCTGTTCGAGGCGAATTTCTTCGATTTTGTAGCCCGTGATCTGGCTGATGAAACGAGAGACCATCTCGAACACTTTCAGGTCGGAGACCTTGAAGGTGCTGACGTGAGTGTCCCGTTTCTCTTCGCTCAAGTACGACCCGATCGTAAAAACAGGTGTTTTTCTTGGGGGCAGAATATCACGAATGAATGGAGCAACCATCTCGTGAATATCTAGCTCGATGAAGCCATCGACGCCAAGTCCGGACAAGACTTCTATTTGATGAATGAAATTCACTTCGTTTGTCAGTTGCCGGGTGAGGTGCTCAATGAGCTGATCTCGACTGAATGAAGTTCGCTCGGGAATCATTTCGCCGGTCACGGATGAGATCAGTGGGATGCAGGAAGGAGAAATTTTAAATCGAATTTTGTCGAGGTTGTCTCGAAATGTCTGACGAGCCGTATTCATCAAGGGGGAGTGATAGGGGCGTGCGACAGAGGAGAGTTCTTTGGCGGGGAGGCGCGCAGCCCGCAACTCTCTGAGGACGAGTTTGAGGTCCTTTTTTGCAACGGCAAAGACCGTCTGTTTGGATGAATTACGGTTCGCTAGATAAAGGGGCCGGGAAAATTTGGACAAGTCAATATCCGCAGATCCCGCCGCGACGGCGATCAGACTGCCCTCCGCATGGAGAGGGGGACTGGATGCTTCGCGGAGGGCGACGATTCTGTATGCATCTGGAAAATCCAAAATACCGGAGGCGCAAAAGGCGGCGTATTCCCCGAAGCTATGAGATGTCAAAAAACGGGGTGCAATCAATTTGTCGGAGAACTCCTGAAAAAGAGCGACCTGATAGCAGAACAATAACAGGTTTTGAGCGAACATCGAACCCGAGGAGCCGTCGGCGAGAAGTGCCGAAGGGTTCGGAAAATTCTCGTTGTGTGAGATCATTTCAGCCGTGCTGAGGAGGTCTTGGAAGACATGAGACCGCTGATGAAACTCGCGAATGTTTCGCAGGTTGAAGGCCCCCTGTCCGGGAAAAACGAAAGCGGCGATCTCATAACTCTGACTGGCCCATGGAGTATTCTGGACGGAAAGGCGATTCATGAGTTGGGTCTTTCCAAGCGTTCAAGTGGGCGTAGAAACAGCTTTTGAGCGAGTTCTGTTCGGGCGAGAATTTTCGCTCTTGCGCCTGTGCGAACGACCGGAGATGACGTTTCTTGCAGGTGCTCTTGGATTGAAACAAGGATTCCCAGTTGGGCGTCACCTCGCCGAAGCTTTTCGAAAAGGATTCTCTCTGCGGTCTGTTCTGAATCAAGGCCCGATTCGATATTGTAGCTGGCACCCTGAAAGTTGAAGGCATGGCAGATGCGTCCAGCGATCACATTGTTGAGCACGCCCGTCGAGAAGTCCTCGCCGATAGCCGGAATCTGTCTTCGAAATTTTTCAATAAAGTTGAGCATTTCGATTTGATCAGGTGATGTCGCCGTATCTGATCGAAGAAGCTTTTCATAGACTTCCAGTTTGAGATCCTTGGCCATGAGCGAAACGTCCGGCAGCCCTAGAATGCTTGCGGAGATGACAAGAGTCTCCTGAGTAGGGAGGAAGGAAATGTCGCGATCAAGAGAACGAAGAGCATCGATCACACAGGTCAATGCCAAGGTTTGGCAAGGATCGATATTCTCCAAACTTTTCGGGGGAAGGCGATAAAAATGGTTTTCTTTGGAAAAAGAAGATGGATCGAAGTCCTTCAGTGTGCGCTCTGTTTTTGCGAGAACGACAACGTCTCCCGATCGAGATTCCTGATTGGTGGCACTCGGCGGAGGGTTCCTGGAAATGACCGCGTGAAAGTTGCTGCCTCCAAATCCGAAAGACGAAACGCCAAGACAATTCAGTTGGTCCCGGATTTCACTTTTCCGAAGACTCAGCAAAAAGTCCTGATTAAGTGGGTTTTTCAGATACGATGCTGGAGGAAGAGTTTGATCTTTCAAGATGCACAGGGCCTTGAGCAGGCCGGCCGCTCCGGCGGCCCCCTTGGTATGGCCGAATTGTCCCTTCAGGGAGGAAAGCGGAATCTTCCGACCTCCAAGAAAGTTTGAGAGGGAATCGATCTCTGTTTTGTCACCGGTCACTGTGCCTGTTCCATGAGCCTCGACATAATCCAAAGATTCGCTCAGTGATTCGTGGGCTCTGGCGTAGGCGAGCTCCTGCCCCTTCTGACTGGGTTGAAAGAGGCTTGTTGTGCGACCATCGCTGGATCCTGCCACTGAGCGAATATACGCCCGCGGAGCTTCGGATGGGGCCATTCGAGAATCATCTCTTTCGATCAATAAAATTCCACAGCCTTCTCCCTGCAGGAGACCATCGGTCTTTTGATCGAAAGGGAGGCAGTTTTGTTTGGAGAGTGCGCCGACGGCTTCGAACGTCCGGAAAGAACCTGGAGAAAGATTGGTTTCAGCGCCACCGACGAGAGCATAATCCCAAATCCCATTTCCAACGAGGAGGTTTGCGATCTCGAGTGCCGCCAGGGATGAGCCGCATGCCGCATCGACAAGGATAGATGCTTCGCTGAGTTCCAATCGCTTCGCGATCCGATCCATAGCCGTGCTGGCGACATAACGGTCTTTTCTGTTGAATCGTTCTTGGTGTGAGGCCAACAGTTGAGTCGAGAGAAATTGCAGGGCGTGGTTTTCCGCTGAAATGGCCGATTTGGCCTTTTCAAGAAATTCAAGATCAAAGGCTTGCCCGAGTCCGAGGTTGTATTCGTCATCGGGATTCATCGCACCTAGAATCAGCCCCCCTTTTCGATTTCGGCGGTCTGCGGGAATACCATCGAGGGCCTGTTGGCAGGATGCTTGAACGATTATTTCAAGGCGGGAGTGATGCTCAAATGGAAGCCCGGTTTCTTTCGCGATTTGAGCCATGATGTCTTCGGAGAGAAAAGCGGCCTCATAGTGACGATCAATGCGGTCCCTGATTTTTTTGGGGATGGATGACCAGCGTTCATCTGAGAGCGGGCGATGCAATTTGCGTTCTTCGAGAATATTATTCCAGAAAGACTCGACTCCGATGGAGTCAGCAAAGATGCATCCGGCCCCCGTGATAACGACTTTTGCCATGACAGGATGCTACCTAAACTTTTCTGAAAAAGAAAACGACTTTGCCTTGAACAATAAGGATGAGGAACAGAGAAATTCCGGCTCCGAGAGCGACCGTGGTCAACGAGAAAGACCAATAGGACAAGAGAGGGTTCGCAAAGAGTCGAGCAAAAAAACGGGCAAGCCAGAAGGCAATGACATAATGAGCGATATAATAAATCAGTATCCCGACAAACAAAAAATTTTCGTAAGGAAGGCGAACTGGCAGGCGGCTCATGGAGACATGAAAAAGTCTTTGGAGAATCATGTAGAAAGAGAGGAGTCCGAGCACGGTTTGTGGGTCCGTCGAGAAAATCGTCCCCTGATAGAGACGCAAAGGGTCATGAAGGGCGTAGTAGGCAGGGAAGAGACTCCAGAGAAAAAAGATGAAGTAGGAGAAAGCGGCGAGGTCTCCGGCGAGTCTGGCGTTGGTGGTCGCCTTGAGCTGAAAATCCTGCCAAAGAAATCCCCCCAGGGGAAGGATGATCCAGGGCACAAGGGGCCAGATATGTCCGCCGACTTCTCCGAAGTCAAAAAGGATGGCGAGAGGCAGATTGAGGATGGCGGCTCCGAATGAAGAGGAGTGTCTCCAGGTGAAGACGAACATGAAAGCAAAGGTTGCCAGTCCTAGTCCGAGCGAGAATCGTCCCCATTTGCTCCGTATGCGACTGAGTCCAAAGACGGCACCTGAGGTGCAAGCAACAAGAAGGCAAAAAATCATCAAGGGAATTTGAAGATGCGAGTCCTGGAGAGCCATCAATTGTTCCGGATGAGTGATGGAAAAATCTTGGAGGAAGGGCCTGACCCAGAAGAGGCAGACAGTGAGTGCCGCAGTGAGGACTCCGAGCCAAAAGGTTTTTTGGGTCGTTTTCAGAAGAAAGAGAGTCCACCAAAAAGAGAGGCCGAGAAAGGGCAGAACTTCCCAGCGAAGGACCGTATAAAATCCGGTCGTGAGAAGATTTTTGAGTGAGTCAAGGAGGAGCAAGGGAAAAACCAGGACCGCACTTTGTCGCAAAGAAAGTTGTCGCAATTGACGGAATCGAATGGAGCTATCGAGTCGTAGTCTCAAGTTCGCCCCTGCGGCGGCCGGCAGTCCCATGGAAATGAAGCCGAGGAGAGCGATGTAATTCAAGGACTCGGAAGGCATTTGAAAGGGAAGTAGGGCAGGGTCCCTGTAAAAAGAGAGGAAGAATCGGCAGTGCGAAAAGGTCATTGCGAAAAGGGCAAAAATGACGAAGTACCCGTTTGTTTTTCGGAAGGAAAGTATCCGACTATTCACGATGTCGTCTGGCCAAAATGATCCAGAGGCCGATCATGAAAGCGAAGAGTCCGCCGATGACAAAGAGGCCTGTCGGATTTGTCTCTGCGGACAATTTTTTTTGTTGTTCTGCGATTTGCTCTGGCGTGGGAGGTGCTGGTTGAGCGGGGAAGGCGACGGGTGTCGGAACATCCCCGGCCTTCAAAAAATGTCCAGCTTGATAGATCCCCATGTGAAACCTGACCAGAAAATTCTGAGGGTATCGCTGGCTCATCCGTTTCATGAAGTCATTGTTTTCCTGTAAGGCGACGACACTGGCCACGTCAATTTCAGGACGGAGGAGGCCTTTGTTCGACCGCATTTTTGGGTTCTGATCAAACGCTGCAGAGACCCGTTGGATGCACTTCATGTAGGCCGGATTTGTTGCCCCGTTGAAGTCCTTTTTTAGGTACATGATGTCGGCATTTTTTACGAAAAATTCAATGGGATTTTCGCGGACGGAGTCGAGGCAAAGATGTTTCTGAGCGAGGTAAAACTCGCGGAGATCGGAGTCATTAGACCGAAATAGAATCTCCTCGGCCAGAAAGTCATAAAGGTCCGCAGTAAAAACGAGCATTTCCTGGCGTTTTTGCTCGGGTGACAGTTTTTTGAGTTCATCGGCTCCGTAGGGAACGAAGGGGGCTGGGCTGGCGGATGCGCCAAGGGAGATCAGGAGTTGAATGACGACTAGCAGACTTTGCCGCAACATATGGAAATCGTCACGCCTGGAGGAGGCGTCGTTCTAAAATTTGACCATTCGGTCGCGGAACGGGTTGGGACAAAAACCGTATTGCCAGAAGCGTTTGAGATCGTGTGGCAGGCGCCATGCTCGTTGATGGTCAAATATTCGGTTCCAGAGCCCGCAGCGCCTAAGACATAATAATCAGCCGCAACTCCGGCCAGAGTCAGGAAAAAGGCACAAATAAACGTTGCGACCGCTTTCTGCATACCCTTAATCTTATATAGAAAAATGGGCAGGGTCAAGAGGGGCGAAGCGCTCGGTATTCCTTATTTGTTATTGGCGTCCTCCAGCCTTGGTCGCGAAGCAGACCTATTTTCGATTCCAGCGAGGAACAATGCTCTTTGCCGGGCTTTTTTCGGCGAGGCCTCTCAAAAAGAGATTCGCTATACGTCCGAAGGCAGGCCCTATTTGCGGCGAGTGGGTGATCTTTCTCTGAGTCATAAAAACGAAGACTTCTTTCTCTGTGCGGAGAAGGGAGAGGGCTTTCTTGTCGGATGTGACATTGAGGACCTCTCTCAGCATAGGTCATGGGGAACCTTTCGGAAGGCGTTGACAACAGATGAGGTCGAGCTGTTTTCCGCTTTGAGCGAACGACTTCCGAAGGCGATGGCTCTACTTATTCCATTTAGCTGGAAGGAGTGTCTTTGGAAGGCCGTCGGGCTCAGGGGAAATGGCTTGAGAATTTCAGAGGTCCACGGCACAGTTTCTGGAGTCCATGCCAAGATCTTTGATTTTGATCAACCAGTTGGGGAAGTTGTCGCTTGGGTCGACGACGGTCTCCTGATGAGTCTTTGCAAGTTGGAGTTGTCGTGAAGTTTTTTTCATTCTGTCTGAGGTCGGCGTTTTATCTGATATTGGCGGGGGTCGTTAGCGCGCCCTTTTGGAAAGGGAAACTTCGTTCCCATACTGCCAAACAGGCCTCGATCATTCTTCGCGAAGTGGGAACATCGGCGGGGGTTGATTTTCACCATCGGAATGACTTGACGGAGCTCTTCCGCAATCAGCCTCAGTTCGCACATCTCAATAATTGGCTGGAAGCTATCTCCGCTTCTGTCGCGATTGTTGATCTCAACAAAGACGGTCTCTACGACATTTTTTTTACTTCGACAGAGATGGGATCTGCGTCTGGACTTTTTATCAATCAAGGTGATGGGACGTTCAAAGAGCGGTCGAAGGATTATAACCTCACCTATCTTTTGACGGCCGCGCGTCCGTTGTTTTTCGATTGCGACAATGATGGTGAGCTCGAAGTGTTCGTTACGGCTCACATGAAAAACCTTGTCTATAAGATGGATAAGGATGGCAAGTATCAGAAGTATTTCACTTTTCCCGACAACGTGAAGCCTCAGATATCGGTTGCTGCGAACATTTTGGATTTCAATAACGACGGAAATTTGGATGTCGTCTTCGGGGGAATGGGGCATCTGAATGCTCCGGAAAGCATGGTCTCGGCCGAGAACGGAAGTCCTTTGCAGCTGTTCGAGGGAAATGGCACCTGTGATTTCAAAGATGCGAGCGAAAAGATGGGCTTTAAAGGCAATGTTTTTGTGCACGCGATCGGAGTCGGTGATTTCTGGAATCGGGGCGGTGTCCAGGACTTGTGGATTGCGACGGATTTCAATGAGGATCACATCCTACGGCACGAAGGTGCGGCTGGTTACGTTGATGTTTCCAGCCTCAAGCGGAAGGGGCAGTCTCAAAACGGCATGGCCTCCGAGATTTTTTACGAGAACGACTCTAAGTATCCGTCGATCTATGTGTCTCACATCTATGAACCAGGTTATTTCACGGACGGAAATAAGGTGTGGCGATGGGACGAGCAGAGCGGCACATATGTCAATGTCGCTCGTGATTGGGGTGTTCACCATTGTGGTTGGGGATGGGCGGGGATGAATGTCGACTTGAGCAACAAGGGTTTCGCCGACTTTGTTGTGGTGAATGGCTTTGTGACCGGGGAGAGTAAAAGCAACTGGTGGTTCAAAATTCAGACGACGACGAACTCTCTGAGGCCGGTGGTTGGGAATCCTCGGTTTTGGCCTAAGATGGACGATTTGAATTTGTCGGGACGTCAGCGGGACTGTGTGTTTTCGAATGATGGAGCGAATCACTATACGGACATCGCGGAATCCCTGGATTTCGATCACGACCGTCGCGACGGGCGAGGGCTTGCTCGAATTGATTTTAACAATGATGGCCTTCCGGATCTGGTTGTTGCGAATCAAAAGCAAAGGGCGTCTCTTTATCTGAATGAGTCCCCGTCTGGGAACTGGGTCGGTTTTGAGTTAAAGGCCACGAAAAGTCATTGGCAGGCATTGGGGGCACAGATGACTTTGCACCTTTCGGACGGATCATTTATGAAGCGATATCACAACCCTTACAATGGCTATGCCAGTCAGCATGATCCGAGGCATGTCTTTGGGCTCGGCGATCGCCGCCCTGAAAAACTGGTGATCAAGTGGCCATCCGGTGTCGAGACGGTTGTGACGGACCTCAAAACAGGCACATATAACAAGGTGACGGATCATGAGTAATCGGAGAACTTCGTTGGCCGTGATTCTTCCTTATTGGAGTGATCCGCGGTTTGTCTTTGGAACCTTTGCTATCTTTTTCATCTGGTTCAGCTTGGTCACCATGTCCTTCGGGCGCACTTTAGGTGATTTCTTGATCTGCTTTTTTGCGATGGTTTCCTTGGAATTGATATTTAACTATATTCTGCGGCGGGAAATTGTCTTTCCGTTGAGTGGGATGATTTCGTCGGTTGGAGCATTTCTTCTCGTTGATACGCAGTCGATCTGGATCGTTTTGTTGGTGGCATTTTTGACGATCGGTTCGAAGTTTTTTATTCAACTGAGAGGTCGGCATATCTTCAATCCGAACAATTTTGCGATTGTCGTGGTTGCCTTGGCGTTTCCGGAGTTGGTTTCTCCGACTGGGGGGATGAGATGGGGTGGCCAACTTTGGCTGGCGGTCTTGATTTTTACTTTTGGATTGATTCTCGTTTATCGCGCTCGGCGCTGGTTGGTTTCTTTTTCGTATATCTCAGTTTTTTTCTCTTTGGCGCTGTTGTTCAAAACCATGAGCATCAATAACTCGATCTATACTTTATTGAGCCCGGGGAGCCAGTTGTTCATTTTCTTTATGATCTCGGATCCTCGGACGTCTCCAAATTCTCAAAAGCTTCAGATTCTCTTTGGTGTGAGCATTGCCTTGCTGGATCATCTTTTCCGGTTGAATCAGTTTCGGTTGGCCGGACTCTTTAGCTTGTTTCTGGTCGCGCTTTTGTATTCGCTTGCGGACCTCTCTTTGAAAGATAAGGACTTGGTAAAGAGTTGGAAGGTCAGAAGCGTTCCGCTGGGGGAAGCATGAGCTTTCTCAAAGGCCTGATTGTTGGCATCGTCGGCATGGGAATTCTTTTTTTTGTGCTGACGTTGAGGTATCCAACCCTTGTTCAGGGGGTGACCTATCAGCCTCCTGAAGAGAGAAGTCATATCGAGTGGGGTGAGAAGGTCTTTCATGAAGGGGCCTATCAGGCGATTAAGGGGCGTTCTTTGCCTGAGGCTTGTGGCTTTCCCGATGCTCATGAGGCCGTCGTTTGTCAGGAAGGTTACTTCTTCATCTCATATTTGAAGAAAATGAATGAGATCAGTGACCGACTCAATGAGAAGAGGTTGAGTTCGAAAATTCGACTGAGTTCGATTTCTCAGGCGTTGGGTCTTGGAATGGCCCTTTACTCGAGACGTCAGGGGCCTGATTTTTTTGTCGGTCCCGGGGGCGATGGGTATCGTTCTTTTATCGAGGATGGCTGGGGTTTCTATGGAACTTTCCAGAACTTTCGATCCATCGAAAAAAGTCCGGACGAGTGCCGTGTCCTCAGTCAAAAAAAGTACTGTCATTTCGGGATGGGGCGGGCGCTGTTTTTCAAGGGTTGGAGTCGTGAAGACGTCGCGCGAATCTCTCCTGATGTCGTCGACGGATTTGATTTTGCGACTATCTTTGGGACAAAGAGGATGCTCGCGCCGGAAACGGCCTCACAAAAAGTCGCCGAGAGCTTGCGTGCGAATCGAGAGGGAGATGCGTTGCGGGCATGTGTTCTGGGGAAAAAACATTTTTCTGATTGTAAATAGCTGCCGCTTACCTTGTCGGCAGTCTGCGGTTGTGAAGACGCGCATAGAGGCTGGCGCGTGTCTGTTGTGGGATCCACGAAACATCGAAAAGAAAAAGATGAACCAACAGCATGCCCGCAGAGACATGCGCAAAGTTGCAGATGACGAGCAGCGAGAGGTGCATTCCGGTGAGGGTGATCCAAGCAGCGATCCTTGTTGGCTTCCAGAGTGCCATCGGAGCAAAAAGAATCTCGGACCAGAGGACGAAATAAGAAAGTGCCGTTAAAAGCATCGGCGGAGCCCATTCTCGCAGAAGAAGGGT
>JAHBUU010000040.1 GCA_019637895.1 Pseudobdellovibrionaceae bacterium
TGGTGTCTTCACGATCCGGTCGAAAAATCCCCGCCGCTCGCTGCAAGAAGGCCTGACCGATTGGACTGGCCAGGACACGCAGCACCGCTTTGCCGTCCATCGGAAGCACGAAAAAGTACCGCGTCTCTGGCAGCCGGAAGCGAGAAATCGGTTCGGGCATCAGTGGATTCAACAGCACCATCTTGTCGACGAGTTCTGGATATTTGACGGAAATAGCCCAGGCCAAAGCGCCACCGAAACTCATGCCGGACAGACTGACTCTCTCGCCCGGGAATTGAGTCCGAATGAAGTTCGAAACATGCTCCACGATTCGCGAAAACAAGAGCCTGTTTTCAGACATGTAAAGATGCGTGAGGTTCGGAACCACCACCCGATGCGATTCTTTCAGCCGTTCAACGATGGGATCCCAGTGCATGACGCTTCCGCCATAGCCGTGAAGAAGAACGACAATCGAACCGTGACCGTACTCACGGTAGGTGATCTTATGAGGCACTCTATAGAGAGTTTCGGCTTTTCCGAGGAAAGCATTGAGATCAACAAAGAGAAACACGACCCGCCCAAAGTCCAGAGTCAGGTCGTTACAAACTCAAATCGTTTTGTTTAGCGACGACGGCGGCGGCGTTTACCGCCCCCACCACCCTGCTGGGACGATGGCTCTCCTCCTTGCGAAGAAGACTTGTCTTGGTTTCTCCCGCCTTGAGGGGATTTGCGTTCTTTTTCGGGACGGGGGGATGATTCATCCGACGCCTCGATCTTTTCATTCAAGAGCATCGTGTCCACGACCGCCACGGATTCCGTGATCGGACGCGAGGACTTGTAGCCTCGGATGTTTTTCTTGGCCGACTCGGCACGCTGGATCTGTTCCGTCAGATCCACAGTGACATCTCCGAAACAGCGCATCTGACAGGCGAAGCGACGGCTATCGAGCTGCCACGCAGTTCCGATCAGATTCAACTCGGCCTTCGATGGCGGCAGGAGATTCGATTCCCCCTCGACCACTTTCACCCGACATTCCGCGCAGATCAGTTTCCCCTTACAGATCGATTTGATGTCGACACCATTTTCGATGGCCGCCTGCAAGAGCGTCTTTTCAGGGGTGATTTCGATCTCTTTGCCTTCCGGCAGGAATTTGACCTTCATCACTTCACCTTGATCTTTGCGAATTTCTTTTTACCGGCTTTCAAGACGAACTCTTCGCCCGAAACCAAGGTCATGCGAGCCCGCGGATCCGAGATCTTCTCCCCGTCACGCTGAACACCGCCACCTGAAATCAAGCGCTGCGCTTCACCGTTCGAAGCCGCAAAGCCGATCTGCACAAGCAAGGCCGATACGCCGATTTCTCCAGCCGCCAACTCGATCAGAGGCATGTCATCTGGAACGCCCTTGTCGACAAAGATCCGATTGAATTCCTCTTCAGCCTGCTGAGCCGCCGACGACGAATGAAAGCGTGCAATGAGGTACTTCGCGAGTTCCACCTTGACCGCCCGAGGATGCAAACGACCCTCGGCGATGTCCGAACGCAAACGTGCCACTTCGGCCTGAGTATGGCTGGTCAAAAGCTCGTAATAGCGGAACATCAGATCGTCGGAAATTCGCATGGTTTTTCCGAACATATCCCGAGGCGTATCAACGACCGAGATGTAGTTGTCGAGGCTCTTCGACATCTTGTTCACGCCGTCCAGCCCTTCGAGGATCGGCATCGTCAGGATGACCTGAGGTTCTTGTCCATAGGCGGGCTGAATGTCCCGACCGACAAGGACGTTGAATTTCTGATCGGTTCCACCCAGTTCGACGTCGGACTTCAAAGCCACGGAGTCATACCCTTGAGTCAGCGGATACAGGAACTCATGGATCGCGATCGGGGTTCCCGATTTGTAACGCTTGGTAAAGTCATCACGCTCGATCATCCGTGCAACCGTGTACTGCGCCGACAGCTTGATGAAATCCACGGCGGTGAATTTATCCATCCAGCTCGAGTTGTAGACGATCTCGGTTTTATCGGGATCGAGGATCTTGAAAATCTGTTTCGCGTAGGTCTTGGCGTTTTCCTCGATCTCTTCGCGAGTGAGCAAAGGACGGGTTGCGTTCTTCCCAGAAGGATCGCCGATCATCGCGGTGAAATCACCGATCAGAAACTGGATATGATGCCCCAGATCCTGAAAGGTCTTGAGCTTGTTGATGACGACCGTATGCCCGAGATGAATATCGGGACGGGTCGGATCGGCCCCGAACTTGATTCTCAAAGGCTTGTTGGTTTCCTTCGAGCGTTTCAATTTTTTGAGCAGATCGGTTTCAGTCAAAAGATCAACCGCACCGAAGCGGATTCTTTCGAGCTGCTCTTGTGGGTCCAAGAAAGACATCTTCGACCCCTATCGCGCGTGCTCGACGGCGCGTGTTTGACGAACGACCGTGATCTTGACCTGGCCCGCCTGAGGAACCTCGCGCTCGATCTTGCGAGCGATATCGCGCGAAAGCATCGTGGCCAAATCGTCGGTCACACGGCTGCTTTCCACGAGAACGCGGATGTCTTTCCCGGCCTGCAACGCGAAGGTCTTGAGAACGCCTTCGAACGAATTCCCGATACTTTCCAGATCCTCGAGGCGATGGATGAAGTTATCCATCTGCGGACGACGGGCGCCCGGTCGCGAAACCGACAACTGATAAGCGGCCAGAACGATCCAACCCAAAGCCGTGGTTGGCTTTTCGTCGCCTTGGTGAGTGCGGATCGCCTGCACGATCTCTTCGGACTCGCCGAATTTTTTGGCGGTTTCAGCACCGACGTTGGCGTAGCTGCCTTCGATGGTGTGCTCGACCGCAAGGCCGATCACATGCAACAGACCCGCCCGGCGAGCGATCTTGACGTTCACGCCCAGTTCGCCAGCCAACAAACCCGCGATGTTCGCGACTTCTTTCGCTTGGTTCAAAGCATTCTGTGCATGAGTTTGACGGTACTTGAGACTGCCGACCAGTTTCAAAAGTTCCTGGTGCATATTCGGAATACCAAGTTCGACGATGGTGCGCTCGCCCTCTTCTTTGATCGACTTCATGAGTTCGGTGCGCTGTTTGTCGGCGACCTCTTCGATACGAGCCGGGTGGACCCGACCGTCCTCCATCAGTTTTTCGATGGTGCGCTTCGCGAGTTCTCGGCGAACCGGATCGAAGCCCGAAATGACCACGGCTTCCGGCGTATCATCCACGATCAGATCCACTCCGCACATCGCTTCGAGAGTGCGAATGTTCCGGCCTTCACGACCGATGATTTTTCCCTTCATCTCGTCGCTCGGCAGAGCCATGACGGTCACCGTGCGCTCGGAGGTGTATTCGGAAGCAAACCGAGCCAACGCCTGGCTGACCACGCGACGGGCATTGCGGTCCGCTTCTTTCTGCGCGTCCTCTTCGATTTTCGCGATGAGTTTGTTCGCTTCGGCTTTCGCCTCTTCGGTCAAAGCTTCGACGAGCTGGCGACGGGCGTCTTCCATGGTCATCGAGCTGACGGATTCGAGTTTCTTTTTGAGCGCTTCGACCTGCTCTTCGTTTTTCTTTTCGAGGTCCTTCAGGCGATTCTCGGTGATCGCGATTTTTTCCTCGCGGTCCTTGATCTGATTCAGATAACGGTCGTTATCTTCCATCTTCGCTTTGAACTGATCGTCGATCTCTTTCAAACGACGATCGAGCTGGGACTCTTTGTTCTTGAGCTGGGCTTTTTGTTTGTGAATGTCCTGCTCGACGTTTTTACGCGCTCGGGTTTCGAAATCCTTCGAGCGGTTTTCGGAATCCTTTTTGAGCTTTGCGGCTTCGGACTTGGCGCGATTGACGATCCGGTCAGCTTCGGCCCGAGCGGATTTTTTGCTGTTGTTGTCCTGAACTCGCTTGAAAAGAAAAATTCCGAAGCCACCCAAGATCAGACCCACGAGGGCCGCGATCACCATTTCCATTTTAAAATCCTCCACATTCGATCACGGTTTGATCCGTGACGATCACATCCATCCGGACATCATGGGGCTCCATCGGCAGCTCTTCCATCATCTGGAAGCCGTAAGCAATCCCCACCTTCAGGCCCTTAAACGAGCCTTCGGATCCGTGCAGGGTTCGATCGTAAAACCCCGCTCCCCGTCCCAGGCGGCCTCCGAATCGATCGAAGCCCAATCCCGGAATCAGCATCCCCGTCAGCAATGCAGGCTCGACAATCGTGGCCAGCAATGGGGGTTCTTCCATCCCATAACGATGAACCGTAAACTCAGCATCCTGTCCACGCCCCCAAGAGGCGAAAACAAGTCGATCGTTTTCGATTCGCGGAAAGACCCAGTCGATCCCAGCCACTTTGCCGATCAAAGGATCAGCTTCCATGGACAGCGGACGATAGCTGGCCCAAATCCCCGGATGGCGTTGCAACCACCAACGAAGATTGTCCTGCAGCCGTTCTCTGAGAAACTCGGGTTTCCCCCCGTGAGAGATTAACTCCCAACGATGTTTGAGCTCACGCCGGGTTCGTGACTTCAGTCCGGCCGAGATCAAACAAGAGGACATGGCTTACAGTCCCGCGGATCTGACACCTTTGGTATTTTCGAGTTCGACGGACAGCTTGAGGATCTTTTCCTCGACCTTTTCAAGCTCCCGATGGGCTTTACGTTTGAGCGGAATCAGCGCCTCCGCCAAATTGAGAGCCGTAAGAACAGCCGCATTTTGATAGGAACCGTTTTTTGTGACAGCAAGAGCCTGGTTCATTTTGTCGTTCACGAAATCGACAAGTTCTTGAACGGTGGCATCGTCGTGGGAGGTGCGAAGTTTGTAGGGAACGCCGGCAATCAGAAAATCGAAAGTTTTCTTGTCAACAGCCACGTCAAAACCCCTACCGCACTGGTCCTTCAGAGATCTTGGTCAAGATGCTCGAAAGTCATTAAGCCATTCAAAACTCTGGAAAATTCCAAAGTGCAAATCCTGGCTCAGATCGTAATGTGGCTCACTTTTTGGTGCAAGTGCAAATCGTTCCGAGATCCTTCTTCTCTTCACAAAGAAGAAGGCGACTTCCGTCTTCGTGCTCAAGACGGAGTTCCAGAAAACGCTGGAGGTCTTTTTTGGACCGCAGTTTGACGCCGGTCAGCTTAAAATCATCGATCAGGCTCTCGTCCCTCTCGATCACACCCTTCGCGATCACCAAGTGGACATCTTTGAGGGTGGGTTGCTCTTTCAGAGAAGGATCTTCCCAACTGACCGTGTCACCTTCGGGAAGAACCGTCCGCCACTGAGCTGTGAATTTGGAAATGCCCTTTTCAGGCTTGTTCTCGAGCCGCAGTCGACGCAGCTCGCCAGAGCGCTCGCGAAAGTCGACCACCCTTTGCATCAACAGGCTGCGTTGGGTGACGTAGACATCGTCCATCCGGTTTTTCAGAATCCCCAGGTCCACCCGTGTGGTCAGACGATGATCATCGAGCTTCGGCTCGCAGTCCAAGACCGCTTGATAAGACACCGATCGGGGTTTCTTGGGCTCGAGCGCCACCTTGGGTTGAGCCCAAGCCGCCGTCGTCATCATCATCAAAAGAGCTGTGCAGGGAATGAAGTTTCGCATTGAGTCCCTATGTTATGTCCGAACCCCCTCCCTGGCAAAAACCTTTCGGACAACCAGGGTCCAGTTCTCTCTCGCAGTCTCGCTCCGAAACACCGTCAACTTCGTGGACAGAAGAGGTTTTTTTTCAAAGAGCCCATCCGTGCCTCTGAACCCGGCTTAGAATCGGATAGACTGCATCGCTATGAAGACCCCCTCTCTTGGATTCCCAGGCTTTCTCTTGTTCACCGCCTTTTTATCAACTCTTTCTGCAAAGGCTGCGGTCTTTGGGGTCGACGATCGGGTTTTGATCACCCCGTCGTCTTCGACCTATGCTCTCTCTCGCTCGACGGCAGTGGCTGTTCTCAACGCCTTGATCGAAGAACAACCCAATGGAACCTACTCGATCGCGACGGACTCATTGGAGGGCATGCTTTGCCGTGATGAAAAATTCGCGGATAAACAATCTCTGCCTTATGCTTGCTCCGGTTTTCTGGTTGCTCCTGATCTGCTTGTGACGGCCGGCCACTGCATGGTGAACCAAGGCGAGACCCGAAACGAAAAGGCCATGTACTGCGAGGCCTACTCGTCATGGGTTTTCGATTATATGATGGACGATCAAGGGCGCGTGAAAAATCAAAACATTCCCGCCGACAATCACTATCGCTGCAAGCAGATCGTCTATGCAGTCTATGAATCCCAGGCCCCCTTCCGCGATTTCGCCATCGTTCAACTCGATCGTCCGGTCAAAGGACGCTCACCGTGGAAGCTGGCGGAAAATACAGCGGCCGCAAACGACATTCTGAGAATGATCGGCCACCCGATGGGATTGCCCTCGGTGCTGTCCAAGAATGCCCGAGTTCTCGAGAACGATCCCAAAAGTCAGTATGTCCGCACCAACCTGGATGCCTTTGATGGCAACAGCGGCAGTGTGGTTTTCAACACCAAGAATGAAGTGGTCGGACTGCTCGTCGAAGGAACTCCCGCTTCGTGGGTCAAGGACCCGAAGTTGGGTTGCGAACGCCTGAATAAGTGCGATGAAAAAGGCTACAACTGCATCGAGCCGTGGACAGATCCGGCAAGACCGCAGGCCAGCTCCTCGATTCAAAGAATTGCTCCGGTCATCGAGGAGATCTTGGCCTTCGAAAAGACTCGTTCCCCCTAAACCTTGAGGCCTCGTTCCTTGAGAGCCGACAAGAACAGCTCGCGGCCGTTTCCAATCACGGCCTCGCCATGAGCCATCACGATATTTTCAAATGGCCAGTTCAAGATCTCCCTTAGTGAGGATTCAAAGGCAACTCGGTCCTTCACCACAGTCATGAACAACCGACTGATGGCGAAACGCCGATAGGTGCCGAAGAGACCAAGGATGATCCGCGCTCCCCAGTCCTTCGCATTCACCAGATTGAAAACAAGATCCGTGACGATCAATGTTTTCGACTCCAGATGGTAAAAGACCATTTCATTGAAACTCGGCAGTCCTTTCAGAATCTTCACTTCGATCTCGGCTGAATAAGGCCAAGTCTGGTCGCTCACGATTCCGGTCCATGGAATTTCCGGCTTGGCCTCGAGAACGCCAGGCGCTCCCCAGAGACGGGCCGAAGGGAAAACCGCGAAGGCACCCGCGATTCCGGCACAGTGAAGGAGATTCGGAGCCACGATGTCAGTAACAGGCCCGACGGTGGACAACTGATCGGCCGTCAACCCGGACCCGGGCGAAATCAGAACCCGCCCACTCTTCAGGCGAAGCAAGACAGAGCGAACCGGCAAAGTCATCAGCGGCATTTTGCGTTGTGAATCAAGAAAGATCATGGGCACTCCACGTTTCCGTAGAATGCCCCGTCTTCGATTCAAGGACTAGTAATTTTCCTGAACTTGTCCCGCCGTGAAGGCCGACGAGCTCTTCTGCCCGTCCGCCATGGCCCGGTAAGCACCTGGGAAGACCGAGATGAAATCTTGAGCTTCCAGAGGTGTTGAGACCAAGTGACGTTTGTGCTGGATGCGGATCCAGTCGCCTGGTGCGGTAACGAATTTTTCAATGACCGACGAATCCGTCTTGAATTCGTAATTCCCCGCGAGCTGAGTGAAATTCTTCGCATTCAAGATGACCGCACAAGTGTCCCGTCCTTCCTTTGAAAGCCCCTTCAAAGAATTCGCATTCGAGACGCAATAGTCAGCGGAAATCCGGGACATAATGTCGCGCTTGTTGGACGTCGCGGAATACAGGTCACCGAAATCGTAGGTGGCAAGTCCCATCGGATGCCGTCCCAGATTGTAAATCGCCCACAGGAATTTTCGTTGCTCGGTCTTGTGACTGAGATCGCGGAACACCTTGATATTCGATCCGGCCTGCGCACCCGCTGGCAAAGAAACCTGAACGAGGTCCAAAGTGGTCGATCCTCCGCCTGAAACCTGAACCCATCCGGCGTGCAACGAGTTTTCAAATCCAACGATATAGGAACCCGCTGGCAGCGTGGTCGCTTTGTTCAGATCGAAGTTGATCGCATCATCACAAGCAAAACGACGGCTGCGATCGCAACGGATGGCAGTGACCTTGGCCACCGCCTGACCACGGCCCGGAGTTCCCCGCACCGTCAACTGACCGGTGATCGAAGAGTCACCGGCTCCGGCGCCCTTCGCCGGTCGCGCATTCAGCATGCGCAACAGGCGCGCATCCTGACCGTAACCGTCCGCCGTGAAACCGAGGCCACCTTCGGGGGTCACTTCCGCTGTCAGATACAAGGTGTAAATCGGGATCGGCTGCTTCACGCTCACCTTGATTTGCGATGTGAACGAAGAGGACTGACTTTTTGCCAGAACGGCGCGGATCTGCGATTCGGAACTCCATTTCGGGTCACTCGCCAACAGATATTTCGCCAGCTCCATCGGTCTTTCAAGACGGATACAGCCCGAGCTCAGCTCCCGATTGCTCTCTTGGAACAAATGCGGATCGCTGGTGTCGTGATAATAGATCGCCCAAGGATTCGTCAGATGGAATTTGAAAAGCCCCAGCGCATTCTGCGGTCCCGCATCCTGCTGCAGATAGAAGTTCATGTTCTTTTCGGTCACGTTGCGCCAGTCGATCAGATAAGGATCCATCGGCTGCCAGGTATTCGAATCGAAAACCGTCAAGCGCGCGCGATACAAGTAGTTGATGTCCTGTTGAATCAGAGGAAGCTTGTCTTTCAGAGCGATGCTGTACGGAACTGTCCAAGTCGGATTGAACTCGACCGTGGTGATCCGATCCCGCATCGTTGGCGTCCGTCGGTGCGGTTGCCCGTTGATGGTCCGCATCTGCAGAACAGGCTGACCGTTTTCCATCAAACGGAATCGCTGGAAAGCCAGATTCGTAAAGACGTGGCGGCTTTCCAAACGGTTCGGCAGCCAACGCAGCTTTTCCATCGACAGTTCGATCTGCTTGAGTCGCTGCCCGATGCCAACGCCGATGTGACGCCAGAAATTTCCCTTCGGCAAAAGAGTCGAACCGAAAGGCAACCCGTTGTCCGTTTGATAGAACATGATCGCCATTTCCAAATCGCCATCGTACAGATCGGAGATATCCGTGATCTCATAACCCAAAAGACGCAGTTTCTGCTTGAGTTTGGGGATGATCGGATGACGATCGCCCGGGGACAGGTTCTTGTCTGGAGCCACTAGCTCGGGAATGGCATTGATGGACTGATACTGACGAAGCTGCATCAGATGCTTGCGCAATTCGGAGTACATTTTTTCTTGTGGAGCGAGGGAATCCAAATTAACGGCAAGGGCCTGACCGTTTTTTTGGAGAATCTCGGCCAAACGTGAAATCTCCAAAGTCTTTTTCGTGAATTTGATGTCGTCATCGATCAACGTCGGCTCGAGACGGCCGGCATGCAGGTCCGTCGCATAGTGAAGAAGAGCTTCGGTTGCGGCCAGCTCCAATGAGATCCAAGTATTGCCACCAGGCTGTTGGAACAGGCTCTCAAGCAAGGGAGTCCAATAGTCGCGTGGGTTCAGGCCATGTCGATCCGCGGTCTTCAGAACGGCGGGAAGAGCCTGACCCAGTTCGGTCAATCGTCCGTGCTGCACCCACAGCGGTTGTCCGCCTGTGGCTTCGTAAAGCTGCTTCATCTTGGAGGTTTCGAGAACAAGACCGCTCAACTTCAAAAACGAGTTGTTGGTCACGAGATCCATCACCATCTGTCCCGAAGCGAGACCGACTTGAGGGCTGGCGAGCAAGGACGCGATCATCAAAGCACGCGGGACCGTCTTCCAGATCGATGACATAAGGAACCTCCGCCCCTTATATAGATCAAATCCAGGACCAGCCCATTCCTTGCCTGATCGGATCTGAGCCGACTGAAGTGACTAAACTTTGGTCAGGGAATCCTTTCAGGGTTGCGGATGAGGTCAGAACCCGTCAACAGGGCCTCCCGACACTCTCTGAACCCGGCCCCTTTTGCGGCAACGAAAGCCGGAAAGTGTCACCTCCTGGGCGATGGTCCTGTCTCAAAACGAATTGATCCGTGTCTCACCCGGGGACGATTCCGGCCTGGCCCTTGCTCCAGCTGGACTCGATCAACTTTAACGGAGGAAACACATATGAACTTTTTCACGTCTCTTGGCCACGCATTCGTTTCTGCGGACGCAATCTGGATGTGGGCTATCTTGGCCGCTCAAATCGTCTCGGTCGCTATCATCGTTGAGCGCGCTTATGCCCTCTTCATGAACCGCAAGCCGAACCAAAAGGCCCTTTCCAAGCTCTTGTCTGAAGACATTCAGAACGGAAACCTTGAGAAGGCTTTGAAACGCGCTCAACAAATGGGCATCAACAATCCTCTCGGCACTGTGGCTTCTGCCGGTATCCAGGCTGCAATGGACCTTGGCGGTAAAGAAGAGATCCAAATGAAGATGGACGAAGTCCTTCTCGAAGAATCTTCCCGCGTTGAAAAGCGAATCGCTTTCTTGGCGATGTTTGCGAACGTTGCGACCCTGATCGGTCTCTTGGGAACGATCACAGGTCTGATCCACTCCTTCGCCGGTATCGCCGAAGCGGATGCGGCTCAGAAAGCCATCATCTTGTCTCAAGGGATCTCGCTGGCGATGAACACGACCGCTTACGGTCTGTTGGTTGCGGTTCCAGCCCTCGTTATGTACGCGGTTCTTCAAAACCGTGCGACCAAGCTGGTTGAGGACCTGAACAAAGCTGCGTTGAACTTGTTCATCCAGTTGAGCTTCCACTACGAAGCCGTTCCAACCAAAAAGAAGTCCGCGAAGTAATTTTTCGACAAGCACCGGAACATAAAGGAACTGTGTCATGAAAAAAGAGCTGAACTTCGAAATCAACATCCTCCCGGTTCTGGACATCCTGTCCGTGATGATTTGTTTCCTCCTCCTCACGGCGGTGTGGATTCAACTGGGTTCGATGGACGTCAAGCAGGCCATCGGTGACAACAGCGCCTCCGGTGCTAAGAATCCGCCGGCCCTGTGGGCGACGATCAACACGGACAACTCCGTGCAGATCTCGCTCCGGGACATCGGACAGAAGATGACTTTGGAATATCGTGTGGCGGCCAGCCGCCAAGGAATCGACTGGGAAGCTTTGAACATGCGCTTGCAAGGTTTGAAAGCCCAGCTCCCCGAGCTCAAGACCGCGATCATCCGTCCCGAGGCTCAGGCCAACTATGGCGACGTGATCAAAATGATGGACCAACTGAAACAGACACAGATCAGCGACATCGGTCTGTCTCCGTTGGGAACATAAAGGAAGAGTCATGAAACAATCAGCACTCAACCAAACTCAACGATTCTCTCCGATCAAGCAGGCTCAGATCCTGAGAAACGGCGGAGAATCATCGAAAATCGGAGCGAAGAAAGATCTCGCTCCGATCTTGTCCCTGACATCCCTGATCGACGCCTTTTCGATCATCGTGATTTATCTGCTGGTCGGCACCCAAAGCGGCGGCATGGAAACTGATATCCCGAGCCGGATCAATCTGCCGACGGCAGAGGCTAGCTCCATCATCGAAGAGAAAACTTCGATCGTGCGCATCGAGAAGGGCCGCTACTTCGTCGACGAACAGCAGGTTTCGGCGAATCAGCTCGGACGTAAGCTTTACGAACTCAAGAAAGCCAGCGGGAAAGAGGATCTTCCTCTGCTCGTTCAAGGCGATCGCGAGATGAATTACGCGGATCTTGATCCGATTTTGAAGGCCGGCGCCGAAGCCGGAATCCAGAAACTCAAATTTGCGGTGGTTCCTAACAAATGAAAAACTTAACGAACAGCTTTCTTTCTATTCTCATCGTCGCGACGGCTCTTCACGCGAAAGCTGTTCCGATGGATCCGGAAACCCAGACATCGGTGATCGACCGCCTCGAGCGCGTGATCTCACAAATGAGCAACAAAGAACCTTCGTGGGTCGCCTCCAACCTGCGCTTGGCCGATCTCTTGGCCGAACGCGCTCGATTGCGTTTTATGTCCGAGATCGAAAAGACCGGCAAAGGCGGAGCGGGCTCCGAAGCCGACCGTAAAAAAGCCACCGATCTTTATGAATCGGTTCAAAACCGCGTGTCCGCCCAAGAACAAGGACGCATCCTGTTCCAGCTCGCTCACTTGTATGAGGGTTCCGGCAACCGTAAAAAATCCCTCGATCTGTTCAACAAGATCCTGAAGACTCCGGCGAAATATGAGTCTTTCCTGGTCTTGAAAGCCCGTACGGGCCTGGCCGACATCCAGTTCCAAGAAGGCAAATTCAAAGCCGCTCAAGACAACTATGAAGTCGCGATGAAAGATTCCAAGCTCGAAAACCGCGGGCTCGTGATGTACCGCGTGGCTTGGTGCCAATTCAACCGCAATAAACTTTCCGACGGGATCAAAACTCTCGAAAAACTGGCGGGAACACCTTCGCTGCTGACCAAAGACAGCACCAAAGGTCAAGTTTACGACTCTGGCTTCCACGGCGACGTGGTCCGCGATCTGGCGACTTTCTACAGCCGCCGCTCGATCGGAAAATCCGATATCAATCAGTTCCGCGATCTGGCCCCGACCGATCAGATGCAGGAACTTTTGTTGTTCTTCTCGGGCGAGGCGGATCGTCTCGGCCAGAAACAAGCCGCTTATGACATCCTGAAAATCTATATCGAAGATCCCAAGCTTTCGACCGAAGAAAAACTCGAAGCTTATGTTCGCATGGCGCAAGCCCGCTACGACATGGGTCGTTCGAATGATTCAAACGAAGACTTCGCCCTCGCCGCCATGACTTTCAAGCAGGCGAAATGCTCAAGCAAAGACAATAAATGCGACGAACTTCAAAAACGGATGAAGCGTTATGTCACGGAACTTCACCGTTCGAAAAAAGTAAAACCTGACGTTGCCGTTCTGAAAGCTTACTTCATCTACGTTCAGACCTTCCCGCAAGATGCCGAAACCGCCATCCTGGGCGCTCAGGTCGCTCTTGATTTGAAAAACTACCCAATGGCCGGAAGCCTGTACCGCTCGGCCAGCAACGGAACTCAAGACGCAAAATTCCTCGAGATCGCCTTGATGGGTGAAATCGAAGCCGCTGAATTGCAAAAGACCGCCAAAGTCCGCGAAGAAGCTTACCTTCGTTACCTGAAGGTGCTTCCGAATGGAAAGAGCCGTCATGAAGTCCGTTATCAGTATGCTCAAGTGACTTACGAACAGCAGAAACACGCTGAAGCGGCCGCTCTGTTCAAGGAAATCGCTCTCGATACTTCGGCTCCAGCGGCCCTTCGCCGTAAATCCGCGGATCTGTCTTTGGACAGTCTGGCCATCCAGCACCGCGATTCCGATATCGAATTGTGGGCTCTTGAATTCGCACAGGCTTTCCCGAAAGACCGCGCCGAATTCCAAAAGATCTCTCGCAAAGCCCTCATGAACCAGGTCGCGAAGACGGCGAACAGCAAAGACTCTTCGAACTGGGAAATGAAAAAGGCTTTGGACAAAATGCTCGCGACGAACCTGTCCACCGCCACCTCACAGGAAAAAGTTCTTCATTACAAAAACCAGGAAGTTCTGGCTCGTAAGACCGGCAACGAACTGGTTGTCCTGAGCTCCCTGAATGGCCTGCTCGCCGAGAAAACTCTGTCCGCTTCCGAGCGTGAAGAAGCCCTGGCCCGCAAGGTCGGTTTGTATGAAACTCGCCTGGATTTCCGCTCTGCCTACAACACGGCGACTCAGATGAAATTTGCTTCTTTGAGCAAAGCCGAGCGCGAATTGAAACTGGGAACTCTGGCCGATCTCGCCGAAATGAATGCGAATCGCCACTATCAAGCCGCTCTGAACGCGGGCTTGAAAGGCACGGCCGGAGCCTCTCTGCGTTCCCGCATGGTTCTTTCCTCAAAAAATCCAGCGGCCGAACTCAAGAAACATCAGAACGAACTTCGGAAATATCCGAACCTGATGGCCGAAGCGGTTCTGGTGATCTTTGCGAAAACCAAGAGTGAAAATGCCGTAAAACCGTTCATGGGTTCGATCTCTCGCACAGCGGAAGCCCGCTTCATCAACAAACAGAGCTTCTACCCAACCCACCAATCCCTGGCCCGTCGTTTGGCGAACCAACGCCTGAACGGCAGCAGTCAGGCCCTCATGAAACGCACGATCGATCAACGCATGAAACTGCTTGCCGAAGCCGACAGTTCGCTGGTTCAAGCCGTTCGTTTGAATGATTACACCGCGCAGATCATGACTCTGTCGACGGTTGAAAAAGAAAACGAGAGAATGGTTCAGGACCTTCTGAGCCTCCCGGTTCCTCCGCGACTCTCGGCCGCTCAAAAGGCCCAGTACACTTCGCTGCTGGAACAGCAATCCCGCCCCTTCGCTCAGAAAGCCCAGGTTTCTCGTCAGAAACTCCTCGAGTTCTGGTCGAACGACCGCGCTTTGAGCAGCCTGATTTCCGAGTATGAAAATGCCCGTAACGAAGTGAAACCTTTGCTTCGCAACGAGCTTCGCCTGTTGAGCGAGTTTTCGAGTGGTTCCGGGCAGAATTCCCGCCTGAAATCGGCCTTGTCCGAAGGTGACGGTCCTTCCCGCAAAGAGCTCTTGGCTCTGCGCCAGGAAGTCAGTCGGAACCCCCGCGACGTCCGCAGTATCCAAAAGCTCCGCGACCTTGAGACAAAAATTGGCCATCCCCTGATGGCGACTTACCTCGATGGCCGCTTAAATCAAATTAAGAAGGAGGAGATCTAATGAAAAACCTCATTTCGGTGGCTCTGATCTTGCTCACTCTAGGGACGGCGCATGCGAGCGCCGGCAAAACGAAGAAGGCAGTGCCAAATCGCGCGCGAGACGCAAAATTGGGCACCTCCTTCAAGTTTGACGGAAGTTCGCTCCACGGAAAGTTCCAGGCCTCGCCAAGCACGACGGCCACCGTGGAAAACGACAAGTACCTTGAGGATCTCCTCGGAGCCCGCAAGAACTTCGACGACCGCATCGCCAAAGACGTTGAACGTAACTGAAGGTAGAAACCATGAGCGCAAAAAAACTGGTTCTGGAAAACAAGCTGGGTCAAAGAGTCAGAAGCTTCGATGTTGAAGCGGCTGAATCCAACTTGATCTACCGTCAAGACACCCGCCGGGTCGAGCTCCACACGGATTTGGCCGTGCTCGATGAAGCCGGTGTCTCCTACCAAGTCATCAAGAAAGTCTCGGTCAGATCTCTGGAAAAGACCGACTTGAAACTGGCCGGAATCGGTGTTTTGCGTCTCGCCGAAGAAAACGAAACGGCGACATTGAGCCCGACTTACGAACTCCCCAAAGAGGAAGATGACGAGAAAATGGCTCTTCTGCTCAAGAAGACCGCCATCGGCCACGGAGCTGTCGTCGCCCTCCTCGTTCTGGTTTCCATCGGTCTGAGCTACTTCAACCAAAAAGAAAAAGAGCCTCAGCTCGTCACGATCGTCATGCCCGAGAAAAAAGAGCCTGTCGTTCGCGAGAAGAAACAGCACATCCAAGTTTCCGAGAAAAAGATCGTCCAAAAGAAAACCAACATCAAAAAAGTCTCCAATAAAACTGTCATCTCTAAAGTGACTCAAAAAAGACCCGAGGCGGTTAAAAAAGCCCCGACTCCGGTTGTTCGTCAGCAAAAGATGGTCGTTCGCAACGACAATATGCAAAACGTTCAGAACGTCGGCGCCCTCGCCGCTCTGGGCGGTTTGAAAAATGGAACCCGCGGTTACGAAGGTCTCGATGCAAACTCTCTCAAGAAAATCCGTTCCGCGGGCGTTGGCTCGGGCGGCGGTGGCGTCGGTGAAGGCCGTGGCGGTGTCCGTGGTGTTCTTCCTGGCACAGGTTTGATCGCTGGAAGCTCCGGCTCCGGTGGTCGCGCCGAAGGTGCTGGTGGTTACGGAACCAAAGGCCAAGGTGGCGGTCGTGCCGGTTACGGCAAGATCTCGCTGGTTGGCGGGACTTCTGGAATCAGCCTTCCTTTGGATGATGAAGCTTCGATCGAAGGCGGTCTTGACCGCGATCAGATCGCCGCCGTCATCAACCGAAACCAAGGTCAGATCATCTACTGCTACGAACAAGGTCTGCAGAACGAGAACGGCAACCTTCGTGGCCGTGTCACGGTCGACTTCGTGATCAACGGAAGCGGTCGCGTTTCCACGGCACGGGTTTCCCAGACCTCCCTGCGGTCTAAAATGGTTGAAAATTGCATGATTTCGAAATTGAGAACCTGGCAGTTCCCACGACCTGTCGGAAACGTGAACGTCGATGTGGCGTATCCGTTCGAACTTCGTCGTGTCACTAGCCGGTAAGGAGATTGAGCCATGAACAAACGTCACACCATCATTCTTCCCCTGATCGGTCTCGCGTTTGCCGGATGCGGTCAGTATGACAAAGCGCCGGTGGCCGATCTCGATCAAATTCGCGCCAACGGAAAAACCGAGATCCTGAAGGGTCCGGAAAAACCACGCGAAGTGAAAGTTCCGGTCATCGAGCAACGTGACCGCATCGTCGAAAAAGAAGTGATCAAATACGAAGTCGTCGAAAAAGTGGTTGAACAAGCCGCCTTGAACGAAGGTGTTTTCGCCATCGTTCCTGATTCCGACATGAACTTCACCGAAGGTCAGGAAGCCAGCTTCAAAGTTCGCGTCCGTATCTTCCGTCCCGAAAAAATCTCCTACAAGCTGGTTGGGAAGAACCTGCCTGCCGGAGCCGTCTTGAAAGACGCTTCCACCGAAGCCGACAAAGACGTTTACGCCCTGACCTGGAAAGCTCCCTACAACACAGTCACCGGTTCCGATTTCGAGAAAAACATCCCTGTTAAACTTGAGATCCAAATCGCTTCCGTCACCAACACCGACGGTTCCGCCAACGACACCCTGAAAAAGTCCCTCGACGGACTGGTTCGCGAGAAAAACGTTTCCCTGCGCGTCCTCCGCGACCGCACTCCTCCTGCTGACGTCAAAGTCGAAGGACTTGCGACCGAAGTTCAAGAGGGCTCCGTGGTTCCCGTTCAGGTGACTGCGAAAATCGCCGGTTACGACCAGAACTCTCGTGAGCTTCCGGTTTTAACTTATCGTTATGACCAGGTGGCCATCACTTCCGGAAACAACTTCCAGGAAATGGATGGAACTCGTCATATCGTGGCCGATACCAGCAAGAAAGCCGTCGAGTACGTTGGAAACTCAGTTTGGAAATTCAACTTCCTCTTTGATACCAAAAACATCGCGGCTCAGCCTCAGCTCGACAAAGCCGGTCAGGTTTTGCCAACAGCCGACGGCACCCGCGTTCGCCTGAGCTTCAAAGTTCAAAGCCCGTCCGGTGCGACTTCGGCCGAGATCCTGAAACAGGTCAAGATCCGTTACGACCGTCCTTTGAACGCTCCAAGATTCGATCTGTCCGGTCTCGGTCAGGACAATTTGGAAGTGACTGCAGGCATGAATCTGACTCTCGCTTTCTACGTCGAAACCGGTCTGGCCAAATCCACCATCAAAGTGACCAGCGCCGATGTGGCGAAACTCCCTGGCAAGGCCTCCCTGGCTTGTAAGGATTCCGCCGCTAAATCCGGATCGCGTCAGATCTGCGCCCTTCGCTGGAGTATCCCTTGCGATACGTCCGATGCGGCCTTGGATCGTCAGATCGAGTTCCAGGCTCAGAGCACGGTCTCGGGTCAGAACTCTGAAACCGTGAAACAAGTTTTGAAAGTTGTGAAATCGAAAGACGCATCGACTTGCCAGCCGGGGGCGGTGGCTAGCGAGAAGGAGACGAACTAATGAAACTCTCTCTGACGCTTATCATGTCCCTGACCCTCGCGGCCTCATTCGCGATGGCACAATCGAAAAAGCGGATCGATGTCTCGAAAGACGTCGATACCCTCGGCGGAAACCGCAACCTGATCGAAATGGCTCAGGCCATCGATCCTGAAAACCGCTCGCGGATCGTTCAAAGCCGCCTGGTGGATCGTTACAACCGCTTCGAAATCGGTTTGAGCTACTCCGGAATCGCCGGTGGTGATTCATACGTCACAAGCCAAAGCTTGGGTGCAGCCCTCGATTTCCATTTCACGCCCCGCTGGTCCGTCGGTCTTCGTTACAATGACTACGGAAACTCCCTGACTCCAGAAGGAAAACGGGTTTTCGACGAAGCTCGCGCCGACTATGCAGCCGGTAACACCAGCCGGATCCCCGATATCGATACTCCCCAACAGTCCGCAATGGCTGTGATCAACTGGTACCCAATGTACGGCAAGACCAACTTGCTTGACCGTGGGATTGCTCAGTTTGACATGTACCTGCTCGCAGGTGGCGGTCAGATCGAACTCAACTCCGGTTGGACAACGATCATGACAGCCGGTGGCGGGATCGGAATCTGGATGACCCAGCACTTCTCGGCCCGCGGTGAAATCCGCTATCAGAACTATCAAGATCAAATCATCACAGGCTCCCGCCAGATCCATGGGATCGTCGGAACCCTGGGAATTGGGTTGATGTTATGAAATCCTTTTCAGTTCTTCTTCTCTCATTGGCTCTCGGTACGTCGTCCACCGCGATGGCGAATGAAGTCCTCTCGATGAAGGACTGGACGAGCCGCCTTGATGCCGCTTTCAAAGCCGGCAAGGCCGCCGAGATTTCAAAGCAACTCGACTTGGGACGTTTGGAAAACAACGTCCTCGCCGTTCGAAACGTCAAAGAACGCCAACTCATGATCCGCGCCCGCTCCGCATACAAAGCGGGTAAGCTGGATCAAGCGATCAAGCTCTATAACCAGGTTCCAAAAGGTTCCGACTCGTGGTTGGAAGCCGTCGAGGAAAAAGGCTGGGCTTACTTGCTGAAAAACGACACCGAAAAGGCCTTGGCGCAAACCAAAACCTTGTTGGCGCCGACCTTCCTGCCCGTCGTTGGTTCCGAGCCCTTCTTGCTCCAGACTTTGTCTCAGCTGAAAGTCTGCGACTATAAAGAGATCCTGGAAACCAACAAGTCCTTCAAAGAGACGCAACGTGCTCGCCTTGTGGCCGTTCAAGACCTTGCGGACAAAGGAACTTCGGAAAGCCTGAATAAGGCGATCTCGAAAGTGGACCAATTCCCGATGGCCTTCAGCGAAGTGGGCGAAGAGTCGAAAACCCTTCCTCGCTTGTTCCATCGCGACCGTGAAGCTCAAAAGCTGATCCTTCGCATGAAGCTGGCTGAAGCCGGTGTTCCGGTTCTGAAGCAAGCGCTTGAGGGTGGAACCAAGTTCCGTAGTCTCGCGACCAAAAGCATCGCTCGCCTGGAGGCGAACGCTGCTGCGGCTCGAAAGGCGCTGCCTGCTCGGATGAAGACTTTGGCTCAGGCTGAAGTCGACGACAGCTTCCGTGTGATCCAGAAGCTGAACTTGATCGAAGTTGAAACCATCCAGCGCGTCCATACGGATCAGCAGTTGGATAAAAACAGCTACTCCAAGGGTAAATTTGCCGTCGCCGCTTCTGACCAGATGGTCTTCCCGGATGATGGTCACCCTTGGATCGACGAGCTCGACAAATACCAAGTGCAAGTGAATGCTTGCCCTTCGAATGTCAGGAGGAAGATGTGATCTTCGCTCGAATCTTTCAAAAAGCGATTTTCTCGATCTTGATGGTCGGCGTGGTGGCGGCTCTGACCGCCTGCCAGGCTGACACGGCTGACATCTATGCCCGTCAGCACATCGAACAACCCGACATTCCACAACCGGAATTGAAGCCAGACGAAATCCTGGACATCAAACCCGAGGAACGCCCCAAGTTCGATCCCGCTGAAATCAAATGGATCACCCAAGATGGTGGCAAACGAGCCTATGATTTCAACCCTCGTACGGACATTCTGTTTGTCATCGATGACTCCGATTCGATGAAGGCGACCCAGGAAAACCTGAGCCGCAACATCAATCGCTTCATCGAAGGTTTCCGTAAGAACCGCATGATCGATTTCCGCATCGGCGTGATCTCGGTCTGGGACAGCAGCGAACGTTTCGCCACTCAAAACAAATCCGGATACTCCGAAGGTGAGCTGAGAAAAATCAAAGACAGCAACGGCCGTCTTTTGAAATCTCGGTACGTCTCCAGATTCCAGGGTTTCGAAGGTTCTCTCGCCGCGACTTTGAAAATCGGCGTGACTCCTTATGAGCAAGGTGGACCAGAAACCGAACAGGTCTTTGCTCCTCTCTCGGCCGCCCTCAAGAAAACCGGCCGTGGCGCCGTGAACGAAGACTTCTTCCGTGATGATGCTCATCTCGTTGTCGTCGTCGTCACCGACGCCGAAGACGCCTCGAGCCTGTCTCCGCAACAGATGGCTCAGGAGCTGTTCGCCTTCAAAGGTGGCAACAAAAAGAAAGTCTCGGCCTACGGTGTTCTGGTTCGTAAAGACGACCCGGATTCCGTCAAGGACTGGGGACTCAAAGTTCACCCGAAATACAATCCACAGTGTTTCGACACGATCGAAAAAACTGCTAAAAACGGGAAAGTCACGACCGAGTCGAAAAACAACGGAACCTGCACAGGTTTCGGACCTGAGCGTCTCGACCAGTTCATCATTGAAGCCAACGCCGAAGTGAAACCCGAAGATGTCAAGGCCCAACAGATCCTGAGTCTGAACCAGAAAGACTTCGGAAAAGACCTGGCCAAGATCGGTTCCCACATCACGCTGAAGGTTCTCGAGAAAGAGATCCTTTTGAACCTGCGCCCTCGCGTCGATGCAAACGGCAAAGTGATGGTTCGTGTTCGTTATGGAACTCCTGATGTGCTCGCCAAAGGTGGCGGCGTTCAGATCCCGAACCAAGCCAAAGGTGGCTGGTTGTACGATCCTGAAACCAACTCCGTCAAAATCGGCGGCGACGTTCAATACGAATACGTCGAAGGTGCGGGCTTCGCGATCGATATGGCCCCACTGAACTACTAAGTATTTTTTTAGATCGTCCTCAAAAAAAAAGACCGTCCACCGACGGTCTTTTTTTTTGGCATCGAGGTCAATTTTGATCAGGCGCTCTTATGTCCCGACAGAACGTGAACGAGCTGCTCAACGGTCTTGTTCAAAGTCTGAGACTGCTGTGAAAGCTGCTCAGCCGCAACCGCACACTTTTCAGAAGTGGTCGCGTTTTTCTGAGTGACTTGATCCAGCTCGGTCATCGCCTTTGAAATCTCTTGGACTCCGCGAGACTGTTCATCACTGGCCAAAGAGATTTCGCTGGCCATCGTCGAGACCCGTGAAACATTGCCCACGATTTCTTCGAGGATGCCGCCGCACTCCTGAGTCCAGGCTTCACCGGAGCTCACTTTGCCTTTGCTATCGTGAACGATCGATTCGACTTTGTGGATGGATTCAGACAAGAGACCCGAGATCTCTTTCGCGGCATTTCCGCTCATCTGAGCCAACTTACCGACTTCTTCGGCAACGACGGCAAACCCGCGTCCTTGTTCCCCGGCACGGGCAGCTTCCACCGACGCGTTAAAGGACAAGAGCTTGGTCTGGAAAACGATATCGTTAATCACCTTCGTCTTCGCATCGATATCACCGATCACTTTGACGATTTCCGAGATCTGATCGTTGGATTTGCGGATGTCGCCCATGGAAACAATCATCTGCCCAACGGTGGAGTGACCTTTTGCCGCCGAGTCTTTGGATTCTTCGGAGACCTGGGCCGTCCCTTTCGCATTATCAAGGTTTTTCGCCACCATGGAACTCAATTCTTCCAAAGCCGCCGCCGTTTCCTCCAAGGAAGACGCCTGCTGAGTCGTTGCCTGCGAAAGCTCCTG
>JAHBUU010000041.1 GCA_019637895.1 Pseudobdellovibrionaceae bacterium
GACACATTCGCCAAGGCTGGTGGCCGAAGCTGTCAGTCGGCCGGGGGCGCGGTTCTCGAAATCCTTACGAACGGCTGAACGGTAAACCGAGCAAGAGCTCATCAAGAGCGAGGCGAACAGCAGAGAGAAAAAGAAAAACCGACGGTGCATCTTTCTAGTGTTCAAGATGCCGCCGAAAAAAGAAAGGCCCTGTCCAGAAAACAGGGCCTTTCGCAGATCATTTTTTTGAATCGATTTAGAACGGAATTTCATCCGACGAGTTGAAGCTCGGCTCAGGACCGAAATCTTGGAAGTCGTTGTTTTCCGAGTGGCTGCTCGAAGCCGCTGGACGATCGCCCGCTCCGCCCAAGAACTGAACGGTGTTCGCGATGATCTCGGTCGTGTAGCGCTTCTGACCTTGCTGGTCTTCCCAGTTGCGGGTTTGCAGGCGGCCTTCGACATAGATCTGGCGACCTTTGCTCAAATGCTTGCCGCAGATTTCTGCGAGCTTGCCCCAGACAACAATGCGGTGCCATTCGGTCCGCTCTTGTTTCTGTCCCATTTTATCTGTCCAATTTTCGCTGGTTGCCACATTGAAGCGAGCAACGGTGGACCCTTGTCCAACGGATTTCACTTCAGGATCGGTCCCAAGACGGCCAACCAGAATCACCTTATTTACGCCTGACATTATTCCCTCCAGGGTTTTACAGAACGAGCGAGTTTTTGTGAGAACCCCCTTGATGTCAATCAGGAAGGGCTCCCTCAACTGCCTCCAAAAAAGGCACCATTCGCTCGTCTCAAAAACCCCAGAAAAACCAACCCCTAAGCCTCGAATCTCGGACAGGGTGGGGAGCATCTTTTTGTTTGAAATGCGATGCGCAAGGCTGTGGGCGTGGCTTTCAGGGCGAGAGCCCAACGCAGCCAGGGGATGCTGCGTTGCATTTGGAGAGAGTTATCGAAGGGGCGTCATGGATGGAGGCGCGCCGAACTGTGAGCCCGAGATCTTGATGCGGTAACGATCACCTTGGCGATAGCTCGAGATAAACTCGAGGAAGAACTTGGCGCGTTCACGGAAAGCCGCCGAGGGTTGGATGTCCACATCAAAACTGTAAGAGCCAAGATCGGGAACGGGGCCGCCACGGAAGTTCATATTCAGGCTGCCTTTGAGGGAACCGAGCAGATCATCCGCCGGACGAGAACCGATTTTCATGTTCTCGATGGTCAAGCGACCATTGGACAGTTTGCCTTTGAACTCGACGGCAGAGATGCGCATCTCGGGCAGTTGCAGATCACCCATCATGCCCAGAGAGACCGTCGATGGCGGCATTTCCAGCTGATCGATTTTGAAGTTCAGATCCAGATCCGGCTGTTCAGCAAGGTTCATGTCCACAGTGCCGGCGGTCTGCAGATCGAGGCGACCCTTCAGCATCATCGGCAGATTTCCCAGAGCGCGCAGATCCTGAAGGCTGAGTTTTTTGGCTGTGATGTCGAGGCGCTGAAGCTCGTTGCCGCGGTCGGAAGTTCCGCCCGAGCCAAGACGGGCATCCAGATCCCCTTTGAAAATGCCTTTGGCATTCACGTGACCGAACGGCTTTTGCGAGATGGCCGCACGCAAGGATGGAGTCACGGTCATCTCGTCGATGCTGATGCCAGGGAAAAAAACGGACTCGACATAGACCTGCTCGGCTTGGGCGCCGAGCTGGGGGAAAAACGACAGATCCAAAGTGCCGAACTGAACAAAGACCGAGTTGCGTGTGGCGAGCGAAACCTGTCTTGAAATCAGGTCCGAGAGATCATTGAACGGAAATAGAAAAACGATGAACAGCAAGGCACTCAGGAGCGAGAGCCCGAGTTTCGTTTTATTCGACCAAAGCCATTGCAGTCCTGCGCGCAACCATGCGATCAGCGTCATCGTCGTCTGCCTTGTGGGGGTTCATCGGCGGGAGGAGCGCTCAGGTCGGGAACGGCCAGAGCGGTCAGTCGGTAGGTCACGTCGTAGTAACGTTGATCTTCTTTGTTGGCCGCCATCTGGACGCCGGTCAATTTCACAGCGGGGCTGACTCGCGAAAGCTGGGTTCCGGCTTCGACGACCTGTTGCACGTTGAGCTTTGACAGATTGACGACCAAAGATCCCGACGAGCGTTCCGCCGGCAGCAGGTTCGATGTGTTGGCTCCCGTCTCGATGCTCTTGACCTGTTCGGGCAGCAAGTTTGCCGAGCGCAGTCTGTTCTCGACATCGACCTTGAGACTTTCGACCGGAGGAGAAGGGGGAATATTCGGAACTTCGGCGGCCTCGCGAGAAACTTTCAACAGGTCACGGATCAAAGCGCGTCGGGATTCAAAGCCTTCGATCGACAAGCTCGATTCTGAACTCCATCCCCAGGGAATGGACAGAACGATCAGCCATCCCACGACCACGACGGCCAGGACGGTGAGTTTCTGCATCGGAGGAGTCAGTCCCTCGAAGCGTTCCTTCATTTGAACATAGGCGGGGATTTCTTCGAGGCGGTCCGTGATGCGGCGACCGACTCCCTGAAGTTGTTCTTTCAGATCATCGACTGTCATTTCGTCACCTTCTGAAGATTGCGATCAACTCGGAAGCTCATGCGGAATCCGGTTTGCCCGACGGCGGGTTGGATGCCATCGACATGGACGCGGCCGTCAACGGAAACCGAAGTCAGGGACCGTTGCAACAGATCAACCAGATTTTTTCCACCGCGAACATAACCTGCGATACTGACATTCGCGTCGTTGATCGCGAACTCGGTGAGCTGCAGGGGCATGCTGTTTCGGTCGGGGATCGCGGTCGTGATTTTTGACATCACGTCCATGGCGGAATTCATTCCCACCAGATTTTCGATCATGCGGATGTCAGCGATTTTCCGTCGGTTGTCCTGGATGTAGCGGCGGACTCCGGCTTCATTGGCTTGGCGGGCGCTCAGTCCGGCCACTTCACGAGCGCGACTGCGCAGAAGCTCGGACGAGACCTCGTCCAAATTGAAAGCCACTTGTTCCCGAGCCAGCGCCCAAATGCAGAACAAGACACTGGCGGCCATGGCGGCCTTGACCACGGTTCCCCATTCGGTCCACAGATCCTTGATCAGGGATTTCTGGCGGGCGAACTCGTTTTTCATGAAATTCAAAGCGGGATTGCGCGGTTTGCGAAGTCCGTCGATGGCAAGGCCGATGGCCACTCCATAGCGCAGATTCGCTTCGTCACTGCGTTCGAAATTCACGTTCGGGAAGATCTCGAGAACGTTCAGTTTATTCACCGGAACTTCGAGATGCTGGGTCAGGAAAGGGCCGAGGCCTTGGATCCCCGAGGCTCCGCCGGTCATCATGACTTCGGTGATCTCGCCGCCGAATTCGGCCTTCAGTTCGAGTAACGACAGCTGAAGGTCGCGAACGAGATCGCGCACACCTTTTGAAATCAGATCCGAAAAAATTTTCGCCTCGAAGCTGGCGTCTTGTTTTGTCGTCAGGATGAAAGCTTTCACTTCCATTTCTTTTTGCGCTTCGGCTGGAGGCAGGTTGTATTTTTGAACGATGGCGTCGGCGATGTTCTTGCCGCCCCAAAGAATGGTTCGCACGCCGACCAGGGCGCTTCCGTCAAAGGCGCAAACCAGCGTGTGGGTATGACCGATGTTCAGCGCCACTCTGAGCGAGCGGTTTTGGCGTTCGGCACCTTCGTCTTCGAGAAGATTGGAATTCACGGATGCGGGCAGGGCCAGAACCGAGTCTCCCCAGCGTTCAAACAGATTCGCGAAGGCTGTTCCCTCGGTGCTGACGATGGAGGGCTCGATGTTCGAGCTTTTCATCAGGTCCAAGAGATGGGCGATGTGAATTTTCGGGGCCGCTGCGGCAAGGACCTCTGCCGATGTTCCGACGACGCGGACGATTTTCCCATCGAAGATGGCATTCTCGACAGAGAACGGCAGGTCTTCCTCGAGTTCAAAGGGCAGGGTCTTTTGGATTCGTTGGCGGTCGGCGAACGGGAAGGTTTTATTGCGGAACGAAACTTTGTCCTGTCTGAGGCCGACGACGAAGCGGGTAGAGGCGGGATCATAGGAGGTCGAAAGCTCACGCAGGAATTCGATGATTTCGAGTTCCAGATCCGTGCCGGTCGCCCGGGAAAGATTTTTGGTGAAGGCGCGAGTGAGTTGGAACCCTTTGGAAAGGGTTTGAACTTCAACCACCTTGACCTGATGGGTTCCGATATCGATACCGACCGACTTCATGTGCTCGCCTTTCATCCTTGAAAGTGGGCAGATTCGTTCCAGTTTTTGAAACGAACTCACGGCAGTTTTTGCCTAAACTATCGCTCGGTCCAGTATACGATCCGTGGGGGGCCTTTGGAAGGAATAGTTGAATTTGTCGTTGTGGTGGTCGTGGTTCCGAGGCCGCCTCCACCTCCGCCGGGTGGTGGAGTGCCTCCGCCTGGAGGAGTTTCTTTCGGATTGTCCTTGTCGATGAACTGTTTGATGTTCGTCGAGATGCGGTCGAAGTCGGCGACGATGACCTCGATTTCCCGAGTGGCTCCACCGTATTCACCGGTGGACTTGATTCGGAAGGTCGTCAAGGGGTCGGTGGTGATCGGCGGGCGTTCGGAATCGGCCGCTTCGAGGCGAGCGCCTTTCTGATTGGCGTAGCTCCAAAAGTCATCTGGACTTTTGTAGGGGCCACCCAATTTCGGATCGCTTCGTCGTTGGATCAGCTCATCGGCGACTTCGGAGGTGATGCCTCGATCCAAAGACATCAGCACATCTTTCGAGGCCACGTTCGGGTTCACGCCGCGCATACCGTAGATGGTGACCTGCGGAGCCAGCAGATCAAAAAAATCATCATTCATGCCGGAGACCAAACGCAATTCTTGAACGGTGCGGAAGCCTCTGTTCGGTGGATACGAGTTCGGGCTTTCTCGGTTCAGATCATTGTAACCCGAGCGTTTATCGTTCCCACCACGTCCCGAGTTTTTATCCGACATCCAGTCGGCGATGGCATTGACCAGGTCCTCGAAGCGAGTGCCGCCGTATTTGCGTCGCCACTCCTCATCGTCCCGCTGTTTGCGCTCAAAGATTTCCAAGAGTCGTCTGGAGGCGGTGTCCTGCAGGGTTTTCGATTTGGAAACAAGGTCGTTCAAGTCCAGCTTCGATCCTTCGTCGGTGATGCTCAGAGCGTAACTGGCATCCATGAAGGTGTCTTTCACCGTGTCCTTGGCTTGTTCCTTTTCGACCGCATTGAGGTTGTCCGGAAGCATCAGCGGCCAGGTGAAAGGGAATTTCCAGATCTCGTCCACATAGTCGCCCATGGCGCCGAGCTGGGTGGGGTTCATTTTCTTCATGACCTGTTGATAGACTTTCACTCGCAACAGCCCGATCTCGAGACCCGATTTTGCCGCATAGTAGGCCTTCAGCCGATTCAGTCCTTGCGAGTTCACCGTGTATTCGACGGTGGAGTCGTACATCACCTCCATCGCCAGATAGGTCAAAAGCCCCATGGTGACGATGGCCAAAATCATCGCGACCCCTTTGCGATTTCGCGTGGGGGATTTGTCCCGGCCAGGGAGGAGTCGGCCTTTCAGTTTATTGAGGCGCCCCAAGAGAGCGAGATGTTTCACCCTGGTTCTCCTTGTTGTTCGGGAAGTGGATCGAGGCGACGATGGTCAGCTTGTAGTTTTTCTTGGCGTTGTCGAGACCCTTGCTGACGCCCAGAGTGATTTCGACGGCTTGAGGGAAGTTGTTTTTCGTGACGGCATCGCCACCCTGATCAGTGCGCCAGATTTTCACCCAATCTTGCTTGCCTTTGCCCAGGTACTGAAGCTCAAAAACACTGACATCCTCGAGGAGCACGACCTCGTCGCCACCTTTGGTGACGTCGCGATCAACCGATTGCGAAGATCGGCGCCACAGGCATTTGCTGCTGCGGGTGCCATCGGCGCTTCGGCAATCCTTGAGCGCGTAACCGACCTCTACGAAATCGGCTTGTCTCGAGTTTCTGACCATCCGGGCATTGTTCATCGTGACGAAAGACACGGATTCCGAAGAGCCAACAAAGTGAGTGGCTGGATCGAGTCGGGGGGCTTCCCGCGGTGGATCATCCTTGGGCAGAGAGCCGTTTTTTTTGAGAAGTTCGTTCAGGTCTCTTTCGAAATCCATGTGATGGTAAGCCAGATTGATGTCTCGTTCCATCAGGCGCAGGGCGTCCCGGAGGCGCGAAATATCGTCAATCTGACTTTGGATTTTCACCTTGGCTCCGATGCCTTGTTGAATCGAGCGCGCCGCCAGCATCGAAATCGTTGCGAGGATCGTCACAGCGATCAGAATTTCAATCAAGGTGAAACCGGCGCGCGAGTTTTTCATCAGCCGCCACCCATCGGAATCGGTCGGTCATAATCGACGTAATAGGTGGTGATCGAGTATTCGATCTCTTTTCCGGCGTTCCCGGATTTATAAAAAATCGAGACCCGAACTTCCTTGATGGTTTTTTTCAAATGCTCGGTCATCTGCTTCATGACCATCAAGAGCATTTCGTTCGCGCCGCCTTCTTGCGAGGTAAGCCCGGTCGAAAGATCCGGAAGCTCGAACTCTTGGGATTTCATCGCCCAACGGTAATTCGGATAGTCCGAACCGAAGTCATCACCTTCTTCGTCGGGAATCGAAGCGAGGGGCTTTCCCCGATATTTCGAGTCGAGTTCGACCATCTTGCGTTCCAGCAGGGCGGCGACCTCGGTGACCTGTTGGGTTTTCCGGATCCGCATGAAGCTGCCGCTCCACGAGTTCGCCAGCAGTAAAATTCCGCTCGACAGAATGGCCATCGCCAGAATGATCTCGAGCAAAGTAAAACCGCGACGGTTTCTCATCGGGTCACGTCCTTGAGCGAGCGGGCCTCGGTGGCGATATCCGCCTGGCCGGTCAGGGGATTATAAATCAAGGTCCATGTCAGCTTGTTGCGGTCGGTGATTTGAACCGAAGCCGCTTCCATCAAACCTTCGGGGAAGAAATGCACGTAGGCGATCCCTTCGGTTTGTGGTGATTTCATGTGAATGGTTTCGACAGCGCCAAAATAAAGTCCCGAAGGAAGGGCTTTTTTCTTTTTCGTTAGAACGGTATCGACTTGCCACTCTGAAGGCTTTTCCTCGTCAGAGGTTTTTTCCGCCTCTTTTTCGGCTTCGGGATCGAGGAGTTTGGCGCCATTGGCTTTTTCGACCCAGTATTGTGGGTTCTGCGGATCGAGATCCAGAACCAGTCGCATGGTGGAATTCGAAAGCCGGGCGCGGTTGCGCACTTCTTTCCCGAGGACGAGAAAGCTGCGGGTCACGGATTTGATGTTGTTATCTTTTCGAAAGAGACGGGGCATGCCAATCGAAAGAGCAGCCCCGATGATCGCAAGCACAATCATGATCTCGATCAGAGTGAACCCCGATCGAGATCCGTTGATAGGCATGAACCTGCGCAAGCCCTTAAAGCTCTTCGCTGGAGATGTCCGCGGCGTAACCACTTCCGCCATCGGCTCCGTCCTTACCCAGGGATTTCAAAGTGAACTGACCGCCCTGAAGCTCGTAAACATAAGGGTTGCCCCATGGATCGTTGATCGAAGTTTCAGAGCCCTTCATTTTGTAATAAGGCTCTGGACCCCAGTTCGAGCAGCTTGAATCTGCTTGAGTCAGGCCAGTCAGAGCTTGCGGATAGCGACCGCAGTCCGAGTAGTAAAAAGAAAGAGCTTGAATGATCTGGCCGATATGGATTTTTGCTTCTTTCACTTTGGCTTTGTCCTGAGCGCTTCCGAAGCGAGGGATCAGAAGGGCCGAGATCGCTCCGATGATCGCAAGAACGATCATGATTTCGATCAGAGTCATCCCGCGTTTATTGCGGACGGCGGAAGAAGAGAGCAAACCTTTGAAAAAACGCATGAAGATCCTCCTTGGAGTTCGATCACAGAAGTCTATGTTAGCCAGCCATGTTTGTCAGCTCGAACATCGGAACCATGACAGCCATGACGATGATCGCCACGACGATCCCCATCAGCACGGTCACGATGGGTCCCATCATCCCGGTCAGGCCGTCCAGTTTGTTTTTGACCTGGAAGTCGAAGGCGTCGGCCACCTGGCCCAGCATGGTTTCGAGTTCGCCAGTTTTCTCTCCGATATTGACCATGTGAATCACGATCGGAGGGAACTGACCGGACTTTTTGAGAGGGGCGGCGATGGATTCCCCCTCGGAGATATTGCTACGGGCTTCGATGATCGCTTGGGCGACGACATGGTTGTCGACGACGTTCTTGACGATATCGAGGGCGTAAAGCATGGGAACGCCCCCATCCAGCAAGGTCGCGAGCGTTCGGGTGAAGCGGGAGACGGCGACCATGCGGACCACTGGACCAACGACCGGGAGCTTGAGAGCGATCGAATCCCATTGTCTGGCGCCATTCTCGGATTTTTTCCAATTCGAAAAAATCAGGAAACCGATGACCAGGGCTCCGACCAGCAAATACCAGGAGTTCACGAGAAAGCCTGAGAAATTGATGATCATGACGGTGTACCAAGGCAGGGTGAGCTGCGGATTGGACTCAAAGATCACGACCAGCTTGGGGATCAGGAAAACGAACAAACCGATCAGGATGGCAAAGGTCACCACCAGCATGATGATCGGATAGGTCATGGCGCTTTTGATTTTTTCACGGAGTTCGGAGGCCGCTTCGGTGAACTCGGCCAGTCGCATAAGGATCTGATCGAGAGAGCCCGAGGCTTCCCCGGCTTCAACCATCGACAAGTAGATATTGGTAAAAATATTCGGATAACGAGCGAGCGCTTTGTGCAGGGGAGTTCCCTCGTTCACCATGTTTTTACAATCGGACATGGCTTCTGAGAGAACGGGATTCTCGACTTGTTCGGCGACGGCATTGAGGGCATCGACCAAGGGGATATTGGCTTTCACCAAGGTGGCCAACTGCCGAGTCATCAGGGACAGATCCTGCACGGGAACGGAACGGGTGCGTATCGAAGCGTTTTTCTTTTTCCCGGTGGTCTGCTTTTTCTTGTCTTTGATTTCCGTGACAAAGATGCCGTCTTTTTTGAGCTTGGCCCGCGCTGCGCGCAGATTGTCGGCGTCGATGACACCTTTCGCGTTCTTTCCGTCCCTGGTCAGGCCCCGATACTCAAAGATTGGCATATGGAAAGCCTAGCGGACTTCGGGCGAAGGTGCCAGCTCCCGTTTACATAAGCGGTGCGTCCGGGACCAGAAGGAAGTTCGGCCCGATGAAGATGCCCGCGTCCGACAGGGGCGCGGGCCAAGAGAGTGGCTCTTAACGAACTTTCAGTTTCACATTGGCACTTTGGAGCTGAATGATCCGGCGCTGAACGCGAATGCTATCCGTATTCGACGCTTTCTCGAGGAACTGGATCTGCGGGCTCGATGCTGCAGCGACGGTGGTCTTTGCGCTCACGCCACGGGCGAGAGTTTGAATGCCCATCGACGGTTGCAGAAGGCCGCTCATGTTGATGAAGAAGGCAAATCCGCTCTGTCCTGCTCCGGCCCCCGAGTAAATTCCCGCCAGACCGCTGACGTTGTTGCTGTTGAAGGGAATCAAAACGTTCGCGATCACGCCGGTGGTGAGGGCATCAATGCCGAGAGCGACCCCGAGAACGGCCGAGGACTGAGCCTGGTCGATATTCAGGTACACTTTCGAAGACGAGCCGACCGAAATCGTGACCCATTTGTTCCGATCCACTCCGGCCACGGGAATCAGGGTTCCATTCGGCAGAACGCCTTGGCCCGCGCTTGGAAGTTGCGGCAGGATGTCCGAACGAATCAGCACGGACAGCTCGGCCGTTTTGTTGCCGAGTCCGCCGATGATCGAAACCTGACCGATGATTTGTGTCGGGTTCTTGGGATCGAAAACGGGAACGGTGAGTGCCGTCAGAAACAGCCCTTGGGTGTTCAGGCTGGCGCGCACTTCGACATATTCGACGCCGTTTTGCTCGACGTTGCCGAGATGCACTCCTTGAACAAAGCCCCCGCTGGATGACGAACAGGCGGATTGTGAAAGCGCCGCCGCGCTGAGAGTCAGAGCAAGAAATAGCTTTCTTGCGAACATAGGTCCTCCTTGAGTTTGACGTCCGGCCATCATGGCCGAACCAGACTAAGGTCGGTATTTCACGAGAGGAACTTGAGGACTTGGGAAACTGTCGAAAACTTCGCCAGATTTAACGTCCTGCTTGTAGGCCGCCTTGCCGGGCCAGATGGTTGTTGTGAGCGCGACAAAGGATTCTGAGATTTTCGAGGCTGTTGCTGCCTCCCAATGCGAGGGGTTGAATATGTTCGACCTCCAGTTGATAGGTGGAGGAACAGCGTTTTTGCGTTTTGAGATCGGTGTATTCGCAACGATTTTGAGCCTTTTTCAAGAGATCTCGTTTTATTGCGATTCGAAGATGTTCTCTTCTGTGACTTGGTTTTTCGGAAGGACCGGCATTTTGTATCGAGGTCGCAAAGGATTCCCGTTTTCCGGAAGGAACATCACGAAGTTTCCGTTTATTGAAGTCTTTGGCTAAAGAGCCGATGACATCGTTCCAAGCCCCATCGGGGCAAGTATGGGAAAGAAGGCTTTTTGCTTGTTTCAGGTCCTCGAACTGTTCTGGAGTGAACGTGGTTTCGAGGCGAATAGAGTCATCTTTCTGTGGTTTGATTCTATCCTGTGTCTGAAGAGGGCTATCGAATTCAAGGGCCAGTGTTCGTTGTGTTTCCTGACTATTCTGATTCTCCAGCTTCTTGAGGAGGTCTTTCGTCCTTTCGGCTGAGAGGGAAAGTCCTTTTTTTGTTTGAGCTTGCAGCTCTTTCTGAACTTGTGTCATTTGACTTAAATTCAAGGATCCATTTTCGAGATTTGCCGCAGCTTCCGGAATTCGGCGGAGAAGTCTTGCGGATTGAAGTCGCCGATAAGCTCCGGCCTCGGAATATCCAAGCCCCTGAGTGAGATAGGTATACATCCCATCATAGCCGTCTTTCAGATAGAGCCTTCGTTCTTCGATTTCACAAAGATGCAAAAGAATGACGTGAGTGATTTTTCTTTCCGTCGCTGCCAGTCTTTTCATTCTTGTCATGAGTTCGGCATTTGAAAGGTGCTTGAGGTTCTGTGGCTCCACCGAAGAGTCCTTTCGCAAGAGAATAGCGAGGTCGGGTGCAAGGGAGGAAGCTTCTTGAGGAGGGCGAGGGCGGGAGAGTGCGGACATAGGTGTCCGAGATTCGTTTCCCGATGACAGAACGATTCTTTCTTGTTGAGGTTTAACGCAAGGCTTCGCCGCTTCGGGGGTGTGGCCCGAGTGGGGACCACAAGCGAGCCACCATTTTCGTTAAATATCCATTTGAGTATTGGACAGGAGTTCTTCGATGGTCGTGATCCCAGCCAGAACTTTTTCGATCCCGTGATCGCGGAAGGTCTTCATGCCGTTCGCGATGGCCTGACGCTTGATCGTCCCGCCGTCTTTTCGTTGCATGATCAAAGAACGGATGTCTTCGGTGACGATGAGCAATTCGCCGATCAGGGTTCGTCCAACATAACCTTTGCCACCGCAATGATCGCAGCCGACGTTTTTACAGACGTGGGCGTTGGCAAGCATCTCACGAGTCAGCCCCAGCATGTTCAGCTCGAAATCCGGCGGCGAATAAGGCTGCTTGCAGTGAGGGCACAAGACCCGCACGAGACGCTGGGAGACGACGCCCAGAATCGAGGAGGCCACCAGGAAAGGCTCGGCCCCAATATCCGTCAGACGGGGGAAGGCGCCGGCGGCATCGTTGGCGTGGATGGTGGACAGCACCAAGTGACCGGTCAGAGAGGCGTTGATCGCCAGCTCGCAGGTTTCCAAGTCACGAATCTCACCGACCATGATGATGTCTGGATCCTGACGAAGAAAGCTACGCAGAGCGCTCGAGAAGGTGAGACCGATTTTGGCGTTCACCTGCACCTGACCGAGCCCGTGAATCCGTTGCTCCACAGGATCTTCGACCGTGAGGATGTTCACATCGGGTTCATTGAGCTTTGAAAGAGCGGCATACAGGGTGGCCGATTTACCGGAACCGGTCGGGCCTGTGACGAGAATGATCCCATAGGTTCGTTTGATCATTTCGTTCATCGTGACCAGGTTTGCCTGGGAATGGCCGAGCTGTTCCAGTTCCAAGACGACGTTGCTTCGATCCTGCAAACGCATGACGATCCGCTCGCCGAACGAGGTCGGGACTGTGGACAAACGAATGTCGATGTCTTTGCCGCCGACCTTCAGGGGAATCCGACCATCCTGAGGCAGACGTTTTTCCGCGATGTTCAGATTGCCCATGACCTTGATCCGAGAGGTGATGGCGTTCTGCAGTTTTTTTGGCGGCTTGAAAATATCGTACAGCAAACCGTCGATCCGAAAGCGGACCACCATGTCCTTTTCGTAAGGCTCCATGTGGATATCAGTGGCTTTTTCTTTGACGGCGCGGAAGAGAAGGCTGTTGACGAGTTTGATCACCGGAGCATCGTCTTCGCCCGCTTCCAACAGATCGATGATGGGATCGTCGAGATCGTAGTCTTCTTCTTCGATTTCATCGAGACCCGACAGATTCGCGGTCGATTTTTCATAGACGCGGTTGATGGCGTCCTGAAGTTTTTGAGCGGTCGTGACCAGCGGCTTGACCCGCTTGCCGAACAGAACCTGCAGATCATCCAAGGCCTTCAGGTTCACCGGGTTCGAGGTGAGAGCCACCAGTTGATCGTTGTCCTCGCGGAAGGGGAGGACCGAGTTCTGTTTCGAATAATTGATCGGAAGATCGCGGACCAGGTCGGCGGAAATGTCGGCGACCGGAATGTCCTTGATGAAATCAACACCGAGTTCGCGACAGAGTTCTGCGACGAGGTCTTCGGCCGAGGCGAAGGTCTTTTGCGAGAGGGCGGCTCCGACAGTGGAGGGTCGGAGCACAGAGGTGTTTGCCAGCACCGAGCGGATCTGCTCGGTGGACAAAGAGGTGCTTTTCGAAAGAAGCTGCGAAAGATCCAAAGCCATTAAAAATATCTTCTCACTCTGTCAGGACCGGGTCCACACCTTCTTCGCTTCCAACCGGAATCTCTTGGGATCCCGGGGCCGGAGCGGACTCGCTGTCATCCAGGCTCAGGCCGTCATCGGTGAGCGGCGCTTCATTCAGCGGCTCGGGCGGAAGAGTCGGAGCGGAAGGCAGGCTTGGAGGCGTGTTCTGGTACTGGGGCTCGTCGTATTCAGGAACCACGGGCGCCGCTTGCGGAGCCGAGCGTGGCGGCAGGGACGCGCGTTGGTGGAGCTGATCGAACTTTTTCCCGTGAGGATCACGACCACCGGCGGCTTTGATGAAGTCGATACGGTCGCTCAGCTTTTCGTTGATGATCGCATTGGAGTCGGTCTGACTGCGAACGATTTTTGGCGTCAGGAAGGCCACCAAATTGATCTTGTCGGCGCTGGTCGTGCGGGATTTGAAAAGCCAGCCGATCAAAGGCAGATCCCCGAGCAGGGGAACCTTCGAGACGCTCTCGGTGTCTTGATCTTTCATCAAGCCCCCAAGGATGGCGGTGTCGCCGTTTTGGATCACGAGGTTGGTATTGATCTGCCGAGTGGCCAAGGTCAGTGTCTGGCTGGTCAGAGCCTGAGGACCGATTCCTTGAGTCGGTTGCTTCACCGACTGCTTCACTTCCATGCGGACGCTCTCGCCGTTCTTGCTGATGAACGGTTTGATTTCGAGCTTGATTGTCGCATCCTCGAAGGTCGTATTGCTGGTGGTGACGCCACTGGCACCGGTTGCCGAGTTGACCGAAGTGGCGACGCGTTCACCGACCTCGATGCTGGCCGTTTCATTGTCCATGGCGATGATGGTCGGCGTGGACAGAACGTTCGTGCGAGTGTTCCGTTTCAGGAAGTTAATGAAGCCCAGAAGGCTTGGGACCTTGAGGGTTTCCTTGGAAATCGGATCGGTGACTTCGACCACTTTTCCTTGGCCGAAGCCGAGAATCGCACCGGTTCCGCCAGCTGGATTCATCAGGCTTCCCAGCTCGGAGGTGGTAAAGGCGTTGAAACCGCTCTTGCCATAGCCTTGGGATCCGTACTGATAGTAACCGATCTTGTAGTCCATGGTGTCGTTGACGGCCATTTCCATGATGATCGTTTCAACAAAAACTTGATCGCGAGGAATATCGATCTTGTTCAAAAGGTTCAAGACCTGCTCGTAGTCCTGTTTCGAAGCCATGACGACGAGAGAGTTCGTGTTTTTGTCGGCGGTGACTTTAACTTCGCCACCGAAGAGCCCGTCGGATCCCGCAGGTGCCGCCGGTGCGCCGCCGAAGTTGAACGGAGGGAATCCGCCCGGAGCCCCGCCTTGATTGCCCCCTTGGCGGGCGGCGGCCGCATCTTTCGTCACACCCTGAAGAACCTGGGCGATTTTTTCGGCGTCACCGTGTTTGATGTAATACACATACACGCCACCGATCGAGTCGGCGCGGATCGGGAAATCGAGCTGGGCGACGAGGCGTTTGACCCGGTTGATCCCGGCTTTGTTGCCGACGACGATGATGGAATTTGTGCGATCATCGGGGAGAGCCATGAAGAAGCTGTTTCCGGCCTGAGCTTGAGTGCCACCCGCTTGGGCGGTTCGAGTGAAGCGGGGAACTCCGGCCGTGAAAGAGCCGGGAGCACCGGCACCAGCGGTGTTTCGTTGTCCTTTGTTCACGATTTTATCGATCAGGTCGGCCATGTCTTTGGCTTTTCCGTGACGGATGCGAACGACGTCGATTTGTTCTTCGAAGCCAGGGACATCCAACTGATTGATGATTTTCATCACGCGATCGATGTTGGAGCCGTAGTCGGACAGGATGATCGAGTTGGTCGGAGGATAAGGATTCATTTCCCCGTCTTTGGATGGAAGAATCCGCAGTTCCCGGTTCACTTGCTCGGCCGAGATGTGTTTCAAGTGGATGATTCGGGTGATCATCTGGTCATCGTTCGGGTAGTAGGCGCCGGAATAGGTTTCGATGGAGTCGCGTTGCGCATTTCGGGCGTTTTTGACTTTCATGAAACTGCCGCTCGGAACGACGGTATAACCGTTGATCGCCAGGGCTGAGAGGAAGGCTTTGTAAGCTTCGGCGACGGTGATTTTCGAAGGCGCGATAATGGTGATTTTCCCACGAACGCCCGGATCGATGATGAAGTTCTTCCCGGTGAGTTCCGAGATGGTCTTGATGACATCGGTGATTTCGACGTTCGGAAAATCGAAGGATTCGATGGTTTCCGGGAAGTTGGCGTTGTTGATGTCCTCGATCCCGGATTGATTGAATTTGTTCTGCTGACCTTTCGAGAGAACGCTCGACGTGCTGCCCGCATTGGCCGCAGCGGCAGAGCCGTTCTGAGGACTGCCGAACCGACCACCCGCCGCAGCTGGTGGGGGAGCGAACGAATCATCGAACTCCGGAGGAGGAGGGAGTTCCTCTTGGGCCATGGCGAAAGGAGCGGCTGACTGCGTGGCGAGTCCCGTCACGAGCGACGCGATCAGAAGATTCTTTTTCTGTTTTTTCATGGCTGCTTCCTCCTGAAGGCTCCGTCAAAAAATCAATTCTTGATTCGATAATTCAAATTCTGGTTCTGCCCACCGCGCTCGACGCAGATCTGGATCTCGGCCGAATTTCTGAGCGTCGAATAGAGCTCCATGGCCTGCTGTCCGCTGGTCACGGGATTGCCGTTCACGCAGGTGATAACGTCCATGACCTGCAAGCCAAGCTGGGTGTAAACGCTATTCGGCTGCATTTCGACCATGCGAAATCCGTAAATTTCGCCGCTTCCAGGGCGCGTGGCAGGAGCAACCCGGGCTTGCATCAGAACGCTCGACAGATCGTTGGTGTATTTCAACAGATCTCCGCGGTTGATTTCGAACTGGTTGTTGCCGGTCTTGCGCACGTCGGTTCCACCGCCGCTGCCCGAAGGGGCTGCCCCTTTCAGAGCAAGCTTCGGCGAGTCTTTCATCTCGATGTATTCCAGGCGCCCGGTGTTGCGATTCCGGATGATGACCTTCATGCGTTCGACTTTTTCCAGGGTCGCAAGGCTTTCGATCTCCTGTTTCGGACGGAAAGACAGAATTTGATTTTTGCCGCGAATGTCGATCGAAGCGATGGACTTGTCTGGATTCGAGTGCACCAGGGTTCCAAGCAAGGTCAATGGCAGTTGCGACGGAACCGGAGGCAATTCCTGCTGTTGCCCGGCACCCGAAGCCGCAAGGGCAGGAGGCATCTTGCCGTCATAGCTAAAGGGATTGCGATTAGTGACGTTTTGATAGTTTCCGAGGCCTCCGCCCATGTTTGGCGGGCGTGGACGAGAAGGCGGCTGCTGACTGGGAAGCATGTACTGTCGAGAGTAAAGAACGGCGACGTCGGCGATGAAATACCCGGCGAGAATGAAGACGCCAAGGGTCGCCAGTCGGCCCGCGAGAACCCGGCCCGAAGAGGAAGATTTGGAGTTTCGCGCAGCACTCACCTTCGCACAATCCTTTGTTGAACGGGCTCCAATAAGGAAACCTGGACTCGAGTCCCTTCAAGTCATTTCAATGCTAACAAAGAGTGAAGCCGTGGGCAAAAATTTCCCCCTGGACCTAGGACTAGATTCGAAGACTTCAGGATTTGACTCGCGTTGAATGCGGGCATGGGCTTTGGGCGATAAATCGAGAGGGGCCCTAGGGAAAGCGACGAAGTGGCCCTAAGATAGAGAGATGAATCTCGTGTATTTCACGGAAGGCTGGGGGCTTTTGGATGCGGATCTGCGGACGCAGTGTTTGCGTTTGCCGGAAGTTCTGACTGAGATCCGTCGCCTGCAAGAGACCTTGCCGGGCACCGAGCTTTTGAATACGGTTCCCTTTCGTGAGGAATTCGACGCCTTTTCCATGGATTTGAAGGTTCAAGTCATCGAAGCGATCCAAAAAGGTTTGGCCGATCGGATTTTTCAACGAGGGTTGACGTTCGATGGGATTCTTCGTCGTCGGGATTTTTCGGGCCCGGCCGCGGTGGCGACGGACATCCGGTGGCGATTGGCCCAGGCCGAGCGAATTCGGGTTGAAGTGGTCGGGCCTGGTTTTGACGAGATCCCCCGGCTGCTGCAGGATGACCGCATCGAATTCGTCGACTCCATCGCGGCCGATCCGGCTCTCTCCTGGTTCTGGGATGAATTCAAAAAAGCCGCGAACGCTTGAGTTCGCTCTGTTTTTTTATTCCTGAATTTTCAAGGATTCACAGACGGACTGCTTGGCCCACTCGCGAGTGCCGTTGACGATCAAAACACTTTTGACCCGTTTCCAGATTCCTGCAGAGATCGTGGTCAGCTGATTGTTTCGATCAAAAAACAGTGTCGAGTGCAGGGTCTGTGTTTCGCAGCTCCATTCGCAAATGCTTTCCTGATAAATCACCCGTTCGTAGCTAACGGCTCTTCGCAGGATGTTCCTTGAGACCTTTGTCGTTTTCTCGGCAACGCTGAAAGAAATCGAATCACGCGCGTCCTGCTGTTTGATTTCGGCTCGCAGAATCTGGTTCTGTTCGTCCCGTTGGATCTGGACGGCGCAGGAGTTGCCCGTTGTTGGGTTCAGGCCCTGGTAACTTTCGGCCTGGGCGAAAGCGGCAGATAACAGCGTCAAAAGGAAGAGGATTCGTTTCATCGGAGACTCCTTTGTGGGGGCGGTCTCTTTTCAGCAAGAGGCGTGCTGGGGCTCTCGGTTCCTAGGCGCAAAATAAAGAGGGCGCCGAGCGGGCCTGGTTGTTGAAGAAAAGGAAGAGTGACGAATTTTGTGCGTCTTTTGTGGGCGAGGAGGCTAAGGGTCGCCCGTCAGCCAGTCGAAATAAAGCTTGCTCAGTCCCAGTTCGCAGGTTGTCCGATCGTTGTGAAAGGTGACCGGAGTCACTCGCACCTCTCGTCGAGAGGCTGAAGCCTCGAATCTGAGAGTCATGTCTCGATAGGTGAAGCGTCGACGGTAAAGACGGCGGAATAAAGCCAGTCGTTCAGCAGGGGAACGTGGGACTCGGGGAGGGGGCTTCGTTTCGTGTAAGTGGTTTCGCCCATGAACACGAGGAGACGATTCTCTTCGAGGGGGCTCAGGCCGAGCTTGGCAACCAGGGGCTTGGCTCTTTTTATACTGAGATTCCACTTGTTTTCGTCGTGGAGGAGATCGGTCAGAGAAGTGGCCGAGATGCCCAAGTGCTTTGCGAAGGCTCGCAGGGAGTATCTTGGGTTTTTTGCTTTCCGTTGGGCGAAAGAGCGTTGCAAGGCCTTCGTGAGTTCCGTTCTCCACATGGTGCCTTTAGATTTAGCTTGGCTCCGTGGGGGAGGGTACTAAAGATTCGAGCAAGGCTCTGAAATATGCCCAGAAAGTCTGTGCGCCAAAGAGAGAGTGCCGCGGCGAGCTGGAGCTGATTTCTAGGCGATAAAGAAAGGTTCGATGGCGACCGGGCGGTCTTGCGAGGGATGCAGGAAGTCCGGCGTTTCCGCATCAGGCGGCATCATGGTGTAAAAGCCGAAGGGCATCTGCGCGCTCACCCAGGACAGGGGACGGCGCAGGTGCAGATCCGACCTCGTTTGTGCATACACGAGAAATTCATTGTTCGCCGCCTCTTCGAAGGCCATCCAGGCGAGCGTTTCGAAAATATCCTCATTGTCCGCATGCAAAAAATTGAGATAGCGAAAGTGCAGCCCGGCTTCGAGTCCCAGGCGGTGCACCGGCTTGGTCATCGGCCTTGTCCACCTCAGGATCTGGCCGAACTTCAGGAACTGTCGGAAATTGTGTCCCATCAAACTGTATTTGAGCGGAATCAGTTCTTCGAGGCTGGCCGCATTCCAGGGCGCGCAACAGCCGACGATATTGTCTTTGCTGTCGAGGGCGACCAGGAAATCATCCAACCGCAATCCTTCCCAGCGATCGAGGAGTTCGTGGAAAGCTTCGGGCGTGGATGTCAGAGAAAAATCGCGATCCTTGGATTTTCGCGCAATGTATTCGCCGAGGGCCTCCAGCAGATGCGGGGAACCCCTCCGGATGCGGATGCTTTTCAAAGGACTTGCGGCCCAGGGAAAGCGACCATGCAGACTGACAAGATTGAAACGTCGATGCAGGAAATATCGAGGAAAGGGGCGCTTTCCCGGTCGTGGTCGTAAAAAAGCGTTCATGGCCTTCGTTTCGGCCATGTTGATCGTCGAGACGAAATGGTCCACATGAAAAACGCGTTTCACTTCTTCGAGGACGGGCAGAAAGTGTTGCGACCATCCCAGGACGGCCTTCCGGGTTTCCAGAATCCGCAGATCTCGTCCAAAGGCGACCCGCGCGGGTTTCCCGCCGGCGAGGGTTTCAGCGATCGCAAAACTCACGACGCCGAGGAGTTCGCGGCTGTCATCGTCGCGAAGGGTGTACGTCAGATTGGTGTCGCTTTGAATTCTCGAAACGCCGAAAAAATCCTTGCTGCGATCAATGATCAGCTCGGCATGTCCCTGGACGGGGAAGCGTTTGAAGAACTGAGCGAGCTCCGCGGCCTGGTCCGGCGTCGACGTTTCGAGTCTCATGTTTTCTTCCAGAGGACGTCATCGTGGCCGGTTTTCAAATTCGCCCAGCGGGCGGCCAGGAAGAACACATCGCTCAAGCGGTTCAAATAGATCAGGCAGTTCGAAAAGCGGGGATCGTTACGGCTGACTTCGGCGGTTCGTCGTTCGGCCCGTCGGCAGACCGTGCGAGCGATGTGGAGAGCCGCGGCGGCTCCGTGGCCAGCGGGCAAAATGAAGTTCTTCAGGGCCGGAAGGTCCTGGTCCCAAGCGTCCATCTGCCGTTCGAGCGCTTCGATGTGTTCCGTTGTGATCTCGGGGAGCATGGCCAGAGTCTCGTCTTTTTCGCAGGCCAGTCGGCTGCCCAGGTTGAAGAGTAGGCTTTGGATGTTTTCCAGAAAGGGGTCCATGGTTTCAAGGGCGGGTGCTTCGCTCAGGCGATGACGGATTTCCCCGACCCAGCTGTTCAGCTCATCGACGGTGCCATAGGCCTCGACCCGGGGATTGAATTTGTCGACGGTGCTGCCGTCGACCAGCCGTGTGGTGCCTTTATCTCCCGTTTTCGTGTAGATTTTCATTTTCGATGGCATCCTTCCATCATGAGGAGGTTTTCCGATGTCCTCAAATCCTTTTCTTGTGACCATTCCCCATTCCGGAGAAAAAGTTCCGGAACAGGCGACATGGCTGCAGAGTCTCCCCGAAGAGATCCTGATGTGCGATGTCGATCGTTATGTCGATCGGTTGTACGAACCCGCCCTGGGTGATCTGGGGATCCCATATATAAAGACAGAATGGCATCGGTACGCGGGGGATTTGAACCGCCTTCCCGGAGACGTGGATGCGTCGACCGTGATCGGCAGTGAAATTCCCGCCGGTAAAAACAATCGCGGATTTTTATGGGGAATCACCACAACGGAAAAAGTCTTGATGCCTCAGCCAGTGAGCGCCTCTCTTCACCAAGAGCTGGTGAAATTGATCTATGAGCCTTTTCATGCAAGTATTCGTGATTCCTACGAAAGGCTGCTGAAAGGCTCGAGCGGAACGATCTATCATTTGGATGCGCACTCGATGCCATCGGTGGGGACTCGGCAGCATCGTGATCCTGGCGAGCGCCGTGCGGACATCGTTGTCAGCGACAGTCATGGAAAGAGCTGCAGCAAGAATTATCGAGATCTCGTGATCGCCGCTTACTGTTCGGCGGGCTTCAAAGTGGGTTACAACTGGCCCTACTTTGGCGGACGATTGACCGAACAATATGGTGACCCCGCCAGGGGCAACCAAGTGTTGCAGGTCGAATTGAATCGTGACCTTTATATGGATGAAACCACGAAGCGGCTCAAAGATTCCCACGTGGAGATTCAGAAGAAAATCCGCCAAGCACTTGGCTACATTCGGGAAAATCTGGATCATCTCCGCTAAAGGGCGCCGTGCATCAGGATGTGGGAAAGAGGCAATCCGATTTGCCTATTCGTGCAGGCGCGTCTAGTTTCTGAAACCTCATGAGCCAGCAAAAGAACACGCAGCTTCAACGACTCATTCGTTTCTTGGCGTCCCTCAAGCTTGCCGTCCTGATCATGATCGCCTTGGCGATTGTGACGGCTTGGGGAACCATTGTCGAATCCATGTACGATGCCGAGGCCGCCCGGAAGATGGTTTACGACACGGTTTGGATGTATGTGGTGATGGGGGCCCTTTCGGTCTCGCTGATCGCGGTCATGGTGGATCGCTGGCCCTGGAAAAAGAAGCACACGGCCTTCGTCCTTGCCCACATCGGAATCCTGCTTTTGCTGTTGGGCTCGGTCTTGACCTTGAAGCACGGCCTCGATGGCCAAATGACCATCCCGATCGGGCAGAGCGCCCGGCATGTGGTTCTGCCTTTTGAAACGGACATTCTGGTTTATGCCAGCTTTGGCGGCGATGCGATGACCAAGCTCCATGAAGAGCAGGTCGATTTTTTCCGTCATCCGCCGACCGAGGCGAAACCTGTGCGAATCAAAACCGACGCCGGGGACATTCTTTTCACGGATGCCAAAAAATACGTTCTGCCCAGCCGACAGGTTGAACCGGCCGACGAAGCCTCGGCGGGGCCGGCGGTTCGTTTTCAGATCGCCAACGGCAGCGTCAGCGTGGTCGAGTGGTTGGTGCAGCGCCAATCCACGAGGCCTGCGACTCATGATTTCG
>JAHBUU010000042.1 GCA_019637895.1 Pseudobdellovibrionaceae bacterium
GATATTTATAAAAACAGACAGTACCCGGCGAACTTCACCTCGCCGAATGTTCTGAAGGTGGCCAGCGCCGAGACGGACCGACTCGATCCTTCTCGGTTGCGGACTTACAAACTCTCGTCTTGGTCCAACTTCGGAAAGGCCAATGTCGACATCCTTGCCCCGGGTGCTCATATCTCGGCGGCGCGACTGGGCGGTGGCCTGGTTGTTCATTCAGGAACATCCATGGCCTCTCCATACATGGCCCATGAGGCGGCTCGCCTGTGGATGATGTTCCCTTCACTCACCGCCACTCAGGTCCGCGAGATCTTCATCAAAAGCGCGGCGCCTCTGGATGAGCAGCCTCTCGTGCTGTCGGGCGGGATCGTGGATTTCGAGGCCGCCGTTCGCACGGCTCGGGAGATGAAACCATGAAGAGTCTCTTTCCCTTGATTCTTTTGTTCAGTCTGAACCTTCATGCCGCCAATGACCTGGAGCAGGTGGCTCGTGTGCAAGCCCTTGTGGAACGCCGAGAGGCTGTCCTGAATGGTCCGAACTGTTGGAATGCGGCCCTCTATTCCCGGGGCTTGGTCGAAGGAGTTCGCCATGTGGACGGACCTGAATTCACGGCCTGGCTGTCATCGCCTCTTTGCACCGAAGTCCCCGAGGATCAGGCCACCTCTGGTGACGTCGTCGCCCTCCGTCGAGTCACCCGCGAAGGGAAATTGGTCAAAGGCCCTTACGGAGCCGAGATTCACGGCTATCTCTTAGGGAGCGATGGCTGGGGTTTCACCAAGAACGGAACCAATCGCAAAGACAGCTATCATTTCGAGGAAAGTGCTTCGATCATTCGCCTCTATCAAACGTCGAATTTGAAAGAATGCCGAATGCTCGGAATTCCCAAGGAAGCCTGTCACCTCAAGGCCCAGTATTTCCGCTGCGATCCCGCCGCTCTGAGCTGGGATGACAGCCTCACGGCCCTCGTCAGCAAGCTTTCCACCTTGGAGCAGCGCCTGCACGCCTTCTACTTCGATGAGACACGGACCTCCGAAGAGCGAAGCGCTTTCAAACAGGCCATGTCCCTCGAAATTCGAGGATTGAGAAACGAGTTCACCCTGGTCGGTGAAAAGGCCCCGGCCTGGCAGTTGGAACTGATCGACGGGCGCCTCGCCAGTGCGGCGGTTTTCCTTTTTTAGTTTTTCCCGAACAGCGTTTTCTTTTCCGCCTCGGTCAAAGGACGCGAAGGGTTCAGCTGCTCGGCCTTTTCGTAGACTCGCTTGACCGCCGGGCGGGCCGCCATCTTCTCAAACCATTTTTTGAGATGAGGAAAGTCCTCGAGCTTCTGGCCTTGCTTGTCGTGGGGCACGATCCAAGGATAAATCGCCATGTCGGCAATCGAGTACTCTCCGGCCACATACTCGCGATCCGCCAGCCGCTTGTTCAAGACGCCATAGAGCCGAGTCGTCTCTTTCACATAGCGATCGATGGCATAGGGAACCTTCTCGGGCGCGTACTGGGTGAAGTGATGATTCTGACCGGCCATGGGGCCCAATCCGCCCATCTGCCAAAAGAGCCACTGCATGGCCTCGGTTTTTCCTCGAGGATCCTTTGGCAGAAAGAGTCCCGTTTTCTCGGCGAGGTACTCGAGAATGGCACCGGACTCAAAAACCGCTAAGGGTCCTTGTCCATCCTTGGGCTCTTGATCGACGATGGCGGGAATCCGGTTGTTCGGAGAGATCTTCAGAAACTCTGGAGCGAACTGATCGCCTTTGCCGATATTCACCAGGTGAAACCGATGCGGCAGGTTCGCCTCTTCGAGAAACAAGGCGACCTTGTGTCCGTTGGGTGTGGTCCAATAGTAGAAATCAATCATGACGGATCTCCTTCTGAGACCCTCAGTATTCAGAGAGGCTCAACACCAGGCAAGAAGCATCCCGCCATTTCCAAGATCAGAGGAATCCGCGAAATCGTGGCTTTGGTGCTAAAATAAGTGGCCCCGTGCCCTAGAAAAACAGCCTCCTTTCTGCTAGGTTAAATGCAGGCTATTCAGGGAGGTCTTTTGTGGCAGCATTCATCATTGTGATCAGCTTGATGGCCTTGGCCGTGATCGCCTACTTCCTGCTGATGATCTTTTACCCAGAATGGGTTGGTATCACTGGGCCTGAAGCCAAAAGAACTCTCGACGAGCATATTGAAGGCAGCGACTCTAAAGACCCCAAAGATTTGTTCTAAACTCCACGACTCGTCTTTCTTCACAGCCGTGACGGGCCTAACCCGGTTTGGGGAAGGGCCTCCGGAGAGGCCCTTCCCCAAACCTGGAGGCCTTGCACGTGGCGTGGAGACGACGAGCTTTGGCGGTTTCGAAAGGTGTGTTGGATGCTTTAATTTTCTTGGGTCTTCCAGATGTTGTGTCGGAACTCTTTTGGGGTCATTCCCATTTGGGCCTTAAAGAAGCGAGCGAAATAATTTTGATCTTCGAAACCGATTTCTCGGCCGACTTCGCCGATGGGGAGATCTGAATAGGCGAGCAGGCGTTTTGATTCGAGGAAACACCTTCCAAGAATGAAATCTCTTGGGGAGTCTCCCATTGCTCGGCGGATTCGCATGGTCAAAACTTTTGGTGAGAGGCCGAGGGCATCGGCATAGAATTGCACTCCGTGCTGCTCTCGGAAATTTTCTTCGACCAGTTCAAGGAAGCTTTCGACCACCGAGCGACTTTTGGTGCGAACCGAGGCCTTCATGGATGACCAACGAAAAAGGTCGACCAATAGCACTGACAACAGTGAGTTCAGCATCCCGTCGAAACCGGGTTTGCGGTTTTCAAACTCGGCTTCCATCCGTTCGCAGATTTCATAGACGAAGTCCCGCTGCAAGGGAGGAACATTGACCAACTCTGGAAGCTGCGAAATGCGTTTGGAAGCCAGGCCATTCCCCAGGAAAAGATCCGTCAAGAACCCTGTCCCGAACTCGATCACATAACCCGATGAGGCTGGCGAAAACGACCAAGAGTGGACCTGAACCGGTTTCATCAAAAAAATAGAGCCGGGCCCCGCCGGGTACTTTTGGAAATCGATTTCGTGGGATCCTTGGCCGGTGCGAACAATGACGAGCTGGTAGAAATCATGTTTGTGCGGGAACGGAACATTTGGTTGCAAGCGCACACGAAGAGGCTCGATTCGAATTCGTTCCTCGAAGGCCGGGACGATCCCGAAGGCCTGCATGGAATGAAGCTGCTTGAGTCCGATCGCTCTTTTCATGACCTCATCGCTTCTGCGCCACCGTCATTCCTTCGGCGGTGGGAATCACCATGGATGAATACCGCTCGGGATCAGCCAGGCGCCGGTTGAACTCTTTCATCTTTTCCGCGGTGGCGGCTTTGACGTCGGCCTCGGGGTCGTCCCACACCCCTCCCCACAAAAAGCTGTTGTCCCCGACGATCACGCCTCCGACTCGCAGGTGCTTTTCCGCCCAGAGGAGGTAATCCAGATACCCCGCCTTGTCGGCATCGATCAGGATGAAATCAAAGGGAGGCTCGTTCTCGAGAGTTTTTAAGACCTCTTTGGCATCCCCCAACAAAGAGCGGATTCGGCTGGCCTCTGGCGATTTTTCAAAAAAACCCTGGGCCACCCCATGATTGACCGCACTTCGTTCGATGGTGACAAGCTGACCGTCGTCAGGGAGGGCCCTGGCCAAAGCCAGGGAAGAACGACCAAACAGCGTTCCGATCTCGAGCACCCGACGGGCCCCATTCAATCGGATTAGGAACTGAAGAATCCGCAATTCAGGGGTCGAAAGAGCCATCCCCTCGCAGTGCTGACAGATCATCTCTTCCTGAATGGCTTTCAGATCCTCGTCAGGAAGGCCAAAATTCGCCTCCAGATACTGTTCTTGAGCGGATTTCGTTTTTTCCCTCATCCCATTCTCCGTTTTGACGCTGACAGATTTCTTCGATAAAAGGGATCCCATGACTCAATGGTTTCTGACTAGCTTTTATCTGTTCACGCCGCTTCGCGACCCCAAAACCACCAAAGCGGAAATCCTTGCCCGCTGGGAACCCGAAGGCATCCGAGCCTTGGTGATCCTCTCGAATGAAGGGCTCAATGGCACCATCGCGGCACCGAGCGCGGAAAGCCGTCAACAATTCCAAGCCTGGATGACAGAAACCTTTGGCACCATGGAATTCAAAGACAGTGAATCGACAGGGAAATCCCCTTTCCGCAAATTCACCATCAAACTGCGCCCCGAGATCGTCACCTTGGGCCGTCCAGATTTGAAGCCCACTGGTCCGCACCGTCATCTGAGCGCGACCGAATGGGAAAAGGCCATCGAATCCGGCGCCATCCTGCTCGACACCCGAAATCTGTATGAGTCAAAAATCGGGACCTTCAAAGGTGCCTTGATCCCACCCATCGATCGCTTCGAGGAATTTCCCGCCGCCGTCGATCAGATGAATATTCCCAAAGATCAGCAAATTCTGATTTTTTGCACCGGTGGAATCCGCTGCGAAAAAGCCATCCTGGCGATGGAGGAACGCGGCTATCAGAACGTCTCTCAGTTGGACGGCGGGATCCTGAAATACTTCGAAGACACCAAAGGCGACAAGTGGGATGGCGAATGCTTCGTCTTCGACTACCGTGTGGCGGTGAAAAAGGATCTCACGCCGAGCGAACGTTATACGCTGTGCCCTCTTTGCGGCGACCCTGCGGAACATCCGGCGACCTGCGTGCAGTGCGGAACCGAAAAGCCGCTCTGCGAGGCCTGTGCAGCCGAACCGGCTCCGGTTTGTTCAAAGAACTGCCGCTATCACCATGAGCTCACGGCCAGCGGCAAGCGACGCAAGAAACACGCGCCGCCAAACCTGCAGGCCCGCAAAGGCGTTTAGTGGCCACCCAAGCTGATCGATAGGATCAGGGTCACCATCACGAGAACGGCAACACCCACGAAACGCCAGTCCTTTTCCGAGGCCCAGAGAAACCCCAGCAGAATCACTCGGAAGGCCGGCGTCAGAGCCAGAATGAAAATCCCTGCGGTCAGTAAAAAGTCCGCCAAGGGGAGCTGCCCACGGAAGATCTCCCACATGCTGATTCCATGAAGACCCAGCTCTCCTTGCTGCATGTGCAGAAAAAGCCCGAGCCCCATCAAGAGCGCTGATAAAATCAACCCTCCACGCATGAGCCCTTGAACAAGTCCCCGCTCCGTCGACAGAGAAAAACCTTTTTTGGCCTCAGCCATGGAAACCTCCCCAGGCCTTCAGGACCATCTGAAGCGCAATCACGACCAAAACAACGGCAAAGATTTTCTTCAAGATCCACGGAGAAATTTTCTGAGCGACAGAGGTCCCCACCAAGGCGCCTCCGACGACCCCCAACGCCACAGGTGCAGCGACCAAGGGATACACAAAGCCCTTTGCGAAATAAACGAACAGGCTGGAAATCGCCGTCACCCCGATCATGAAATTCGAGGTCGCCGCCGCCACCTTGATCGGCACACCCATCGCGATGTTCATCGCTGGCACCTTCATGAACCCGCCCCCGACACCCAAAAGCCCCGATAGGACTCCGGCCACGAAAGAGATCAGACCTCCAAAGGGAATATTCCACACCTTGTAGTGAATCAGGCTCTTTCGATAAGCATCATAGTAAGTTCCAGACAGGTACCCCGGAGAATCTTCGGGTGCCGAGGGCGCCCCTTCGACCGCGGCTGCAGGGATCGACGCCGAGCTTTCCGTTTTCCGAAAGGTCACGATGGCGATTCCGATCATGACGACCCCGAAAATTCCCGAAAGCAGATTGGGCGACAGGATCAGGGCCAAAAAACCTCCGGCAATCCCACCGAGAGTTGTTGCCACCTCGAGAAGCATTCCCAGGCGCATATTCGCCAGCCCCTTACCGACATACACACTGCTGGCCGAGGTCGAGGACGCGACCACGGAAACCAGGGAACAAGCCACCGCAATTTTGATATCGAAGCCGAACAACAGAACCAAGGTGGGAACGATCACGATCCCTCCGCCGATCCCAAGAACCGCCCCTAAAAGCCCGGCGAGAGCGCCGGAAGCGGCCAATGCCAGAATCGTCGGGATGCCGATTTCCATGAGGACTCCTTCGAAAAAGAATCCATTGAAACACCTTCGACAAGAGAGTCAAACCAAGGGCGGCGAATCACTCTTTTGGGAATAAAAAAAGGGAGCCTTGCGGGCTCCCTTTTTCGAGTCTTCCTCTGAATCACCAACTTATTTGCAAGTCAGGATTCGGCAACGGTTGTAACCGTAGGAAGCTTTCAGATTGTTGGCTTCGGCTTCGGTCAAACCGGAACCGATCACACGACCTTTTTCATCGATCAAGGTGCGAGTGCGCTCTTCGTTGTAGTTGTTCGAAACAACACAGCTGCGGTTGTCGCGAGCGAACTGCTTCGCATAAGTCAGGAAACGCGAGCGAGAAACCGTGGTGATGTACGAGGACGAGTTGTGCACTTCGCAAGACGCAGGATCTTGAGGAAGTGGGAGTGGGATCGGACGAGGTTGTGGATCACGAGGGTACGGAGCTGGGTAAGATCCGCCCCCACCGTTCACGCGACGACCGAAACGATCCATGCACTGAACGCGCTGAGTTTCATTGTACTCACGACCGCAGGCTTCCAGCTCGTAACTTTCGTAGACTTTGTTACGGATGGTTTGGATGCAATCGATTTGTTTTTGCGAGCTGTAGATCGCGGCACAAGCATTCGCTGCGCTGGTCTGGTAGTAACCGTTACGTGTGATTCGCATACACTGAACTTTGGCGGATTCGGAATAGATCCGTTCACACATATCAAGAGCGGATTGCGAATAAACGGCGTTCTGGATCACATCATAACACTCGCTACGATACTGCGAGCTGTAGATATTGGAGCACATGCGAATGGCCGCAGCGCGGGACGAGCTGTCATAAGAGACATCTCGGTAACAAACGCCCTGCAGTTCCTGCGGGAGGAGCGAGCAGAAGACCGTGTCGAATTGAACAACGACCGTGGTCTGGGCTTGGGCGGCCGGGCTCAAGAGGGCGCCCGAACAAAGCATGGTGAGGGTCAGAAGCATCTTTTTCAGATTCATATAAAAGTCTCCGTATATGAAGGACCCAAAGGGTCCGGTTATTTTAAGGCCGACCGAGCGGATGCGAATATTGGTCCAAAAACATGACCCACCTCATATCAGTCTATTCACATCTCAGGCTAAATTTTTTTTGAGCGGTGTCTAACTTTCAGCCATCGGTCGCAAATTTTCCCGTGATGGGGTAAGCCAATGGAACCCCTTAAAGGAGCCCACATGAAACTCTCCCTGATGCCTCTGCTCTCTCTCATCTCACTTTCAGTTCCGGCCCACGCCGCCAGCCTCTTGCTAGAAATGCGGACGGACGCGGATTCGGCCTCTTATAACCGCGCGGCCTGGGCGACGGGGAAAAGGGACGAAACCGGGTTTCTCTTGCAGACCGCTCGGCTGGATCTCAAGGGTGACCTTGCCGAGAATCTCAGCTATCGCTTGCGCTTCAGAGTGAATAACGAAAGCACCGTCCAAGGCGTCGACGCTCTCGCAACCCGTGTCGATTTTGCGTCGGTGAGCCATAAAATGGAATTCGTCACTCTGACCTTGGGGAAAACCGGCGCTGAGGTCGGTGGTCACGAAGGCCTGATGGACAGCCGCGATATTTATCTGAAGTCCGAGGCCAATAAGGCCGTGACCGGCAGCTACAATGCCCTGTCGACCAATACCCGCCCCGTTTTCTATCAATCCAAGTTCAACACCGGGGTCAAAGCCCAAGTGGGCCTGGGCGAAAGCGACCTCATCCTCATGGTGATGAACAACCCCGAAGCCGAGTCCTCGGCCACCCCACGCCCCCACAACCGAATGCTTCAGGGTGCGGTTTGGAAAGGGAAGTTCGCCGGAAACACGCTTCAGCCCGTGCTGTCCTATCACACCTTCAAGAGCAATCTGGACGGGTTGTCTTCCACGTCAGAGACCGAATCCAAACTCATGGCCGCTGGTTTCAAGTGGGCCGATCAGGGCTCCTTTGTTCAGCTTGATTACATCCAGCTCAAGGCCACAGGCCTGGCTCTCGCGGTCCCCTCTGATTTCCAAGTGACCTCCGTCGTTTTCGAAGGCGGTTACCAGATGGGTGCATGGACTCCTCGCTTGAAAGCTGAAATGTCCAAGGTGACAGAAACTCCGGACACCGGTGCCAAGCTCGAAAACGACGTCACGGGTTACTCGCTGGCTATGGACTACCGCGTGCCCGAGGCGTCTTTTGCTCGCTATCATGTGGCTCTGAGCCAAAAGACGGTCAGGCGTGATCAGGCTCCGGATCTCACCGAGAACCATCTCATCGCGGGATTCACGCTCGTTCACGATCTGCTCAAGTAGGCTTGTTTCGTTGAAGGAAATGGCACAGCAAAGCCATTGACAACAGGAGCTCCGCCCCGAATCCTTAAAGGTATGATGATGACATTTCTTTTACCTTTGATGACATGGGCGGCGCTTCTTTCCGGAGACGTCGGTGGCAAAAACCTCGAACTCGACTGGCAAGGCGCAAAGACCAAACTTGAGCTTGCGGGCAAAGGCCTGCGCGCCAAGAAAGTGGCCTTCATTTCCGTGAAGGTTTACGACGCCCACCTGTATCTAGCGGACGGTCAAACCTTCGATCGGACCGACGCGGGAGCCTTGAATTCTCTGGATGGTCAAAAGCAACTGGCAATGATTCTTAAATTCCGCCGCGAAGTCGATGCCAAACGGGTCATCGACAGCTTCAAAGAAGCCTTCACCGCAAATGACATCAAATTCGACGCCCCTGGAATCAAAGAATTCCTGAAGGCCGTCGAAGTGGGTGGTCCTGCTCTCGAGGGAAAAACCCTCTCGATCGTCGGCGTGAAAGAGGCTGCGGGCGGCGAAACTCTGATTTATGAAAATGCCAAAGGTGAGGCCGCGACAATCAAAGGCAGCACCGGACTGATCAAACAGGTCATGTCCATCTGGTTCGGAAAAATGGGCGAATCCACGATGGTGGATCTCAAAGCAAATTTGCTGAAAGCCCCATGAAAAACACCATCTGCCTGATGTTCGATAAAGAAGCCGATCAGGCCGCTCGCTTTTATGCCGAGGTCTTCCCCAATAGCTCGGTGGGTTCGATCCATCGAGCCCCCGGCGATTATCCATCTGGAAAAGCCGGCGACGTGCTGACCGTTGAATTCACGGTGCTGGGGATCCCCTGCATCGGAGTCAATGGAGGCTCTTACTTCAAGCACAGCGAAGCTTTCTCTTTTCAGGTGGCGACCGAGAACCAAGAGGAAACGGACAAGTACTGGAATGCCATCGTGGGAAACGGAGGCAAAGAAAGCATGTGCGGTTGGTGCACGGACAGATGGGGACTTTCCTGGCAAATCACGCCTCGGACTCTGACAGAGGCCATGGCGAAAGGCGGAGACGAAGCCAAGCGAGCCTTCGAGGCCATGATGACCATGAAGAAGATTGATGTGGCCGCCATCGATGCCGCCCGACGTGGGAAATAAGGGGCCGTCCGGCCCCACTCTTTCAATTAGAACAGATCCCGTTTGTCCTGAGTGCTCTTCAGGAAAAAGCAATCCCGATCCTCATACTTCATCGTGACGAACATTCCCTGCCCATCGACTTCCAGATGCAAGGTCGTGGCATACATGGAATAGGATCCCGCAAAGCTCGTTGATTGCTCCAACGAGGTATAAGTCGAAAGCGCCCGAACCTTGTGGCCGTTGATATCCTGAGGTGCCCGTTTGTAATCCGCACAGTGGATCACCTTCGGTCCGTATTCTTTGCAGTCGGTGGTTTTGAACGCGAATCTCTGCCCAACACCGAGGGCCTTCAAAAGCTCGGCTCTTTTGGCCAGAATCGGCAAGCTGTAAGGAACGATGATTCCTTCGTGAATAGGCATGAACTCGACGCCATTGGCGTGGTACCAATCAACCACCATCTCGTTCGCGACCGGCATGATCCGGTAAATGGTTGTCGCATACGGATTCGTCGAGCAAATCATCCCCTGGGATAAGGTTTCGCCCCCACCAATCAACTGAGCCTGTGCCGCGGACAGCCCGATCACGAGGCCCGCCAGCGCAGCCATCATTCTGAAAAACATAAACCCTCCTTGTTCAGATGTTCAGCTGAGCACATCTCACAGATGGGAGCAATCCAGATCGCTTGAAATAAAAAAGGCGGGAATCCCCGCCTTTTCCTGAATGATGGATGTGACGCGAGCGCGCTTAGAGCGGCTTGCAGTTGTCGATCGGATATTTCATCGCCGCGAAGACCGAGTGCCCGTCGAGTTCGTAGTGCACGGTGACTGTGTACATATAGAAGGTTCCCCCGAAGCTTCGGGACTCGAGATGTTCAGAAAAGACAGCCGCAACTTGAATCTTGTGTCCTTTGACCTCCATGACCGGAGCTTTGAAGTTCTCGCAGCGGAACAAAAGATCGCCATAGCTTTTGCATTGTTCTTTGGTGAACTCGAACTTCTGCCAAGCGCCCAAGGCTCGAAAGATTTCAGCCCGCTCGGCCAGAATCGGAATGTCCTGAGGAACGACCACATCATCATGCATCGGCATGTACTCGACGCCGTTGTAATGGATCCAGTCGATCACGACCTTGCCATTCGACATTTCCATGGCCCGAGTGATTGTCGTCGGGAATGGTTGAGTGGCGCAATACACGCCCGCATTCAGCCCCGCGACGGGTGCCGCAAAGACGGTGTGAGCAGAAAGAACGACGAGAGAAAGAGAAAGCAGAAAACGAAACATCGAAAGACCCCCTTTTCGATGGCGCGAGAGAACCACATCCCACCAAGGGAGCCAATCCGAAAAACCGCCCGCTCAGCAATCTTCATCAAGGGGCCCAGGGAAGACCACAAAGGCTCCCTTCAGATGAAAACCGCAAGATGCTGAAATGATTGGCATATTTTTCATTTCCCTTTTCAAAGGAAATTGAATATAAAGGAGAGCCTTTGAATTTCTCGTGGTGGCCGTAGCTCAGTTGGTAGAGCATCGGATTGTGATTCCGAGTGTCGCGGGTTCAAGCCCCGTCGGTCACCCCAATTTTTCTCGAAAAAACGGCCCCTGTCTCCTTAACTGTTGGTCTCGCCAAGTTCTCTAAAGAGGGCAGGCATTTAGCGTTCTCAACCTGTAATTTTTAAAGTTCCTATATCCGCAACCCCGCCTCTGTACAAGCTTTGCGATGCCGTTCATGGCCTCTGTAAACGCGTTTGTGAACCGAGATCTAAAATATTCCAGGATCTCCGGCGACCAGGCCTTCAGGGTAGCGCGGAGCCTCACCACGTCGGGCTGGGTCGATCGCTCCATTTCCAGCAACAGGTTCTGCAATGCTTGTCCTGCTCGAACGTAACCCTTCGTCCGGTAAAGTTGATGCAGGCGTTCTTTGAAGTGGTAGAGTTCTTTGAGCTCCGGATGTTGATTGAGGTATCGGTCCACCTCGCAGCGTTGGAAGTACTCAAGCCTCCCACGGTTCATCAAGAGCTTGCGCCGCAAGTGAAGCTCCTGACGATGCCCATGGATTTGGCGCCTGACCCGGATCAAGGCTGGCGTCAGCAAGCGAAGCACATGGAACTTATCCGCCACGATCCGCGCATTCGGGAACAGCTCTTTTGCCAGCGCATGATAACCTCGAGACAGATCCATCACCGCAAGTGTAACGTTCTGACGACCTTCGATCTGGCCTACTTGTTCCAGCAGGGATGACTTGTTTTTACTTTCTGCCATTTCGAACATTTTCCGACGACCGATATCTGTAAACACCGTCGTGAACTCAGTAAAACCCTTCGATCTTGAGAAGAAGTGTTCATCGATGCCCACCACTTGGGGCCAACGCTGACCGACTCTCTCGCGCAAACGAAGCTCCATCTGTTCGTAAAACAATCGGTGCACAAAACTTTTTGAGAAGTAGTGCCGGTGGGCCACCTGCGAGAGATTCGTAAACTGCTCACAGTCCAGAAGCATCTGCTTGCGCAGACGCTGAGTCGTGCGGCGACGAGGTAAAATCCCTGGCACCGCTTCTGTAAAAGGCTTGCGACAGACCTTGCACAGGTAACGGTGCTTCCGGATGCGCAGCAAAATCGGCTGACCACGAACCACCTCATCTCGGACGTTCGTATACGCCACCCCATAACGACAAGTGCTCGGCGTCGCACACCGAGGACAGACCTCCGCTCCTGTGCGGAGCTTCTCGCAGGTCCAGATCCGGCCCTGCCGCCAGGAACCGGTTGATAGAAATTTCAGTTCCTTCATCAGGAAAAATTGCGATAACTTGGACTCGGGCATCTCGGTGTTTCCTTTCCGTAAAATTTCGTGTGGTAACAAAATCTTACAGGGGGATACCAGATGCCTGCCTTTTATGACTCAGCGCTTGCAACAGGGGACGGGAAAGAGCCCAAAGTTTTACCCCTGCATGACCGCAGAGCCAGTGGCCGGCGACTTCGCCCCGCGCGCCCGGCGATAGAACAACGAGATCACCCCCAAGCACATCAACGTCGTCCCAATGTATTTCCAAGCACGGCCCGGGTCCCTGTTGACCGAAAGAATCGAGGCCGTAGCCCGTCCGCCATTCGGGGGCTCATCGAAGCCCGCTTGGTAAATGTAATATCCTTTGTACTTGAGCGGCTCGTTCATCGAGATCCGAACCGGAGTCTGATCATCATAATCAACTTCGCTTTCGTACTCCATGGCACGGAAGCTTCCTGGATAATTCGTTCGGTGAAATCTCCGTAGGGACATTTCAAAGCCGAGGGGCACCCGTTTGTTCTGATAGGAAACCAGATACACCCACTCGTCCGTGAACACCTTGATGTAATTATTCAGCAGCAGAAAACCTTCGATTCCATTGTAACGAACCCTCACCGAGGGGACCGTTTTGGGTGTCGGACGCTCCGAGGCCTCTACGGAATACTTCTGCATCGCCCGCTCGAAGTATCTAAGCACCTTGAGTTCAAGCCCCATCCACGGCGTTGCAATGACCTTGCCCTCCTCGATGAAGCCCTCTCGGTCCGCGGCCACTTTATCCCGCGAGTACAAGGCAAAGCGTAGCTTTTTGCTTTCATCCTGGAACAGGCGAATCTCATTGATCTCAGGGGTTCTCGTCCAAAGCCCCCCCATGGTGATCAGCACGGGACCGATCTGTTTTTCAGCCCGCGTGAAAACGGTCCGCTGCAAGAGCCAGTCGATCTCGCTGACGTTGGCATTCGACAACTGAAAGCGCAGCGCCGGCCCATTGAGCGGATCCTTGGATTCTTCGATCTGCTCTTTAGCGACGCCGTAAGGAATCGATTCAAGCAGTTCCACACGCAGGTCTTTCGCTTTGATCAGAAACGGCTTCCCAGGACGCACGGGGGACTTCAGGAAATTGACTTCTTCAGCAAAAACCTTTTCGTAGTCATCTCCGGTCCTCGACCGATAGACATTGATTTCCGTCTCACCCACAGTCACCTGTTCGACCGCTGCTCCGCTGGCCTCGAGCCGGATGCTTCCGTCCACTCCGTACAGCAAAGTCAGCAAGGCTCCGTAGATCATGATGATAATGCCCGCATGAGCCAGCAAGAATGGAATATGCCGTGCACGCCACGGCCAGCGATCCACAACGACCGCCGCAAGGCTCAAGACCAAGGCCCCCAAAGCGCCGTACATCCAAACAGAATGATAAACTAGATTCTTCGCTGTCCAGGCGTCGTAAGTCGACTCAACAAAGGTTCCGACCGCTCCCAGCGCGGCCAAGGTCGCCAGGATCAGAACCGCGAACTTTAACGACGCAAAAAACCGAAAAAAACGACGGAGCCACTTCATTTCTTGGCAGTTTTCTCGGCTCTCAGCTCAGCAACGATTTTCTGCCCCTCGCGAACCTTCTCGATGGAAAGCGCCAGAACACGGGCGGACTCCTGAGGAGCATGAAAGCCGGAGGAGTTCTCGGCCTCGACGAAATCGAACAAGAACTGAGCCTCACGCTGCAGAGACCTCGCGGCCCGCAGTTTTTCATGAGGCGTCTTGACCAGATCGATCTCTTTGAACTCTTTCAGATCGTTGATGTAATCGATCAAAGCATCGAAAGCCAGGTCACGCAGCTGGATGTGCCGATCCTGAATCGTTTGTGCCCGCCCCATCAACTCGGCCTCGGGAACATTGTGACAAGTCTGACAAGCCTTATTGATATTCAACAAAGGACTCTGCACCTGGTGGTCGGTTATCTTCATCGCGCCGATCCGCTGATAGGGCATATGACAGTCCACACAGGCCACACCGGCCCGTGCATGAGTGCCCTGATTGAACATTTCAAATTCAGGATGCTGAGCCTTCAGGACTTCGGCACCCGTCTGTGCATGCACCCAGTCTTTGTGGCCATTTTCGCGATAGACCGCCAGGATCTCGTCAGCCTTGAGGCCCTTGTCCCATGGATAGGTCAGGCGCTTTTCAGGACCCTTGAAGTAGTACTCGACGTGGCACTGACCACAGACGAAGCTTCTCATCTCCTGACGGCTGGCCATGGTGTTCACATCGTATTCTTTGATACCCTGTTTTGCTTTGACCAGCTTGATCCCTTCCATAAAGGCCGGACGGGTCACTCGCAGAGCCATGGTCGAAGGGTCGTGACAGTCGATGCAAGAAACCGGATGGCTGACCGAGTGAACGATGTCCTTATAAGGAATCTTGTTCATCTCGTTGAAGCCCTTCACGATGTCCCCGTCACCGAGTTTCTTATACAGATTGTAAGTGGACGCATGGCAATTCAAGCAAGCGCCCGGCTGCTGGGCGGCCTCTTGTCGGAGAGTGAAAATCTGATCGACCAGCATATAGGCGTGGCCGCGCTCTTCGCGGAAGTCCTTCGAGAAAGCGTAGCCGTCCCACATCGTGCGCAGACGAGGATCTTCATCCAGCTTTTGCACGGAAACATGAGTCCGGGGATCCTTGTCCGTCGGCACATGAGGGAACGCTTCCGAGCCACCATATTTCGTTCGGCGCATATCCGCCGTGCGCAAATAGGAATCGTATTGATGCGGAAAGTTCTTGCCCCAAACGGCCGGATCATCCGTCTCGTCCGTGATTTCGACCACCCGATAAAAGGGAGTTCTTTCCTCGGACTTGCGCTCAAAAATATTCACGAGAAGAGCGGTGATCAAAACGGTGACGACGGCACTGCCCACCGACACAAGAATCATGAGTTTGGTTTTGTTCATTCCGAGCTCTCCCCTTTTTAGCGTGCATGCCCCGTCTGACGGTGGCAGTGCAGGCAGTCCGCCTTTTCGTGATGAGGGCCGACCCGATCCATGGCTTGCACCATGGGTTGGTGGCAGCTGAGGCAAGAGCCTTTCACCACGTTGAGACTGTGTTCCTTGATGATGATGGGTTCATGAAAATTCTGAAGAGTGAACGCCGCCGAGTGAGCAAAGCCGTTCAAAGCCTTCACGGCGTACTTTCCGACAAAGTTATGAGGCAAATGGCAGTCGTTGCATTTGGCCACATGGTGATGGGACGACTTCTGCCAGGAGTCCATATTGTCGCGCATAATGTGGCAATTGATGCAGGCCTTGGGATCGTCGGACAGGTAAGAATATCCCCGGGCGTAAATGAACGAATAAGAACCAAGACCGATCACCAGACCGAACAAAGCAAGAACCAGCAAAGGAAGAAGTTCGATCTTTCTCACGCCGCGATCTTATTTGACTTTCATTTAGCCTGGCAAGAAAAGCTCACAAACCTTGTTGGGGACCCAACAACGGTCATATTCATCGAGGATGAGAAATCCACAGATTTTTCATCCCTCATCAGACGGTAAACTCGAAGCTTTGTCTTTTTTGGGGTCCAGGATTTCCTGCGCCTCCGGGATTTCACAAAATCCCTCCTCACTTCACGCTAAAATCATCTTCTCGCCACCCCACAAGGAGTTCTCAGGATGAGTCCGATCAAATACTGGCTCGCGTATGCCAAAGCCGTGATTCTTCAAGCCTACTACGACCTCGCCGAACTGGATGGACTGCCCTTTCAGCTGATCACTCAGGACTACGAAGACAAGCGCAAGACAGCCCCTCGCCCACGCCGCGTCATGACCGAAAAGAACCCCAAGTTCACCTGGGGCTCCTCTGACAACAAGGAGTTGTGATTTTCAAATCGATTCAGTAAGACGGGCCCTTCACCGTCCCTGCCTCGAGGTTGCCTATGAAAGTCATGTTCTTGGTTCTGAGCTTTCTTTTCTCCGCTCACGCTGCTGTCGCAAGCACGGGCCACCTCTTTTGCGAATCCCAACCGCCCCATGCGATCGTCACTCTGGTCGGACATTTCGTCAGCGACAATTATCTGCTCTTGTCCGCAGGCAATGAGGACACAGGAAGCCTGAACCAGTATTTGAATCAGCCCTACGGGCTCAAAGGTTTTTCGAAAGATGGACGTTTCGCCATCTACCTCGGCGGCAACGCCAACAAAAACAATTCCAATCTTGCCTTTATTTTAGGAAGAGAAGCCTTCTTATCCACCGGCCAAAAAGCCCGCGCTATTTACAAATGGACCGAGATCGGCCCCACAGGCAGCCAGAATTACGAAGTTTATCTGACCTGCCTCCGTCGGTAAGCCCCCTGACGAACTTACGCTCGACGAAACGCTGACATCCTCGCTGACTACTGTGCGTGCTGTCTCATGCAACGAACGAGAGCGTTTTGAGTCATGTTCCGGGTAGTCACCTGTCCCGTCGAAAAATCGACAACTTTCGCCTGCGCCGTGGCTCCATTCTGAGTCGAAGACCAATAAATGCCATTGGTGAACCCACCGATCTCAGCTCGATGATCATAGAGGTACTTCAATTCATCAATCGACGGCAGATAGAAAGAGTCATCGCCATCTTCGGACTGAACCCCCATACAAAAAGCCGGCGCTCCCAGAATCTCAGCACAATCACCCTCTTCCAAAGCCCCGCGATTCGCCAATCCATCTCGATCCCCTGTCGCGCCACAAGAGCCCGTCACTGTCTCCTTGGCCCAAGGCCCCAGTTGTGAGTCAACTATCGCATCTGAAGGACACTCGATCGTCGGTGAATCTTCGGGATCCGCAGGGTCAACCAAAATACAGCCCGGAGGTGCAACCGTCGTCACCTTGTGATCTCTGAAATCGTATCGGAAAACACCAGAATAAAACGTTCCATCCGGACAAGGCATTCCGAGAGGAGGGAACAAAGAACAAACGTTTCCTGATCCTAAATCGGGGCCGCCACCACCGGGATCTCCGCCGCCTGGTGAACCGCCATCGCCATCACCGCCGATCGGCATCCAGTTGGCGCCATTACAGAAAACAATCGCGCCTTCCGAGTCATCGTAGCGCAGAACACCCGCCGTGCTTGGTCCGCAGGTGATGCCAGAGCCGAGTCCGATCTTCAAACCACCGACCGAAGCGAGCCCAACAACATTCACTCCACGACCGACATTCACATCCTGCCCAACCGTCAGGTCAAATCCGACAGAGGCATTGTTGGTGACCTCAATATCATTCCCAAAAAAGACCTTATTCACAAAAGTCTTCACACCCGCGAAACTCTGAGCCACCGCCGTTACGATCCCGGCTGCACCCCCGGCACTTCCGTCAGCCGCTGGCAAACGAGTCGCACTGTAATCGATGTCTCCGCAATACCAGGCATTGGACGGCGACGAGAAGGCCAAGGTCTGATGAGCTGCACAGGCACTGCCTGGCAACTGGCTGTATTTGACCACCTGTTGTCCGGCGACCTCGCTCTCGAGATCGCTGACCGAAGCCTGCAAAGACGAGATGTCCGAAGTGAATGTGCCCAGCTTCGCCGTCAATCCGGGAACATCGGATTCCGCGAAGGTTTGACCGATCCAATTTCCGCCCGAGAACTTCATGAACTGTCCCGACGTGGCCGCAGGCCATGTCAGCACCGGCCCCTCAGGCGGGCTTCCAGAACCCTCGAGATCGGTTCCGCACTCCCAACGGCCGCCGCCGGCAGAACTCCACTTCAGAACGTTGCCATCCGAACATGAAGCGTTGCTTGGACGATAGGTAAAGTAAGCACTGGCCGCAGAATTGATATCCGCCACCGAGTGAACGTGTGCCTTCGGATCACGAGTGTCGCTCAACCGAGGGTCATCCCCACGGGCCGCCGTGGTCGAGGTGTTTCCGTACTGAACGAACAGGACGTCCGAGACATCCACACCCAGCCCGATTCCCGGATTATTTCTGGCGAATGCGGCAACGGTTGGATCCGTCTCAGGGCCACCGCCACCACCACCGCCTCCCACGTTGTCCACTCCGCAGATCCACTTACTTCCATCCCACTTTAAGGTCTGCCCATTGCTGCAATTCACACCGTTCGGCGCGTATCGCATATAGCCGTTCACCGAGGACGAAATGCTTTCATAATTATGAGTATGCGTCGTCGGGGCCCGAGCATCACTCAACCGAGGATCGTTCGCCTGAACCGCACTGCCCGCGACCGACGATGTCGAGAACTTCACGCGCAAAGCGTTTGCACTCACTTCCAATCCGGCACCAGGATCGTTTTTCGCATAGGTCTTCACGGTCGGGTCAGCTTCGGTGGGAACTGTTTCATCACCGCAAACCCAAGCGGAGGCACCCCTCTTCAAGATCTTTCCTGCCGCACATGAAAGCCCCGCCAGCTGTGTCACTCCCGCGGGAACATTCACCAGTTTTCCCCAATCGACAGAGGTCAAAGCCGAACTCGGGACCGAACCTGCTGTCAGATTCGCTCCACTGGACGGGTCAAAAGCCACGAACGAAGTCCCATTCCAACGAATGCTGTTTCCAGAGGCCGTCGTGATCGTTGCAAAGAACTGATCCAAATGCGCTTGAGTGACTTTGGTTGCAGGCTTTGCCTGGATGAAGGCCGAAGGGTCCTTGCCATTCAATGTCTGCGCATTCATCGCATACGGAACGGATCGCAAGTTGAAATCCGCCACGATGACATCCGTCGAGTGACCTGTCTGATTCAGGTCCACCACCAAACGCAGGATCCGCCGATCACCGGCTGCTGGCACATAGGACTGTCCAGAGGCCACCACAGCGTTGTCCTGATCCACACAGACGAGTCCCGTGCGAGTGACGGTATTATCCAAAGCCTCTTCCAGGCTCAAAACCGTCGAGGGATTCAGCGGATCCGCAGGATTGATCGAGCTCGGAAGACCGCTCAGGACTAAATTCAAATACCCATCTGTCAGCGAAACACCAGTGTGAGTTTCTGACCGCAGAACGCAACGGTTTCCGGCTGGCCCTGGAGTCAAAACCAAAAGTTTCACTTCCAAGTTCGTTTCGGTTGGATAAGTCCCACCCGGAGCCTGAAGGACCGCCTGGAAGCTGATTCCTTGGGTCTGCGCGGCCGCCACATTCATCATCATGAAAGAAATCAGAAGGATTGCAAAACCCAGATGACGCTTATTCATGAAACACCCCTCGTACTTTCCATCCGTTGCTCGTGGTCACGTCTTCGCCGACCTCACCGATCGCTCCGCGAATTCGATACCCCGTGGTTCCCCCGCTCGTGATCACTTCCTCAGAAGGAGTCATGTCAGGGTACTCTCGGTTTTCATTGGGAATTGGATTCCAAACATAGTCCGCCAACTGATCCAAAGATCGGAAACCAGGCCCGCAAGCCGTCGTTGCCAAACAAGCGCTGAAAATCAGTAACAGGCGGATCATTGTTTTTCCTCCCAAGTCCACAGAATCTTATCGGAAATCCGCCTCTCTGCTAAAGGCACCAGCCCCGCTCCGTGTCTCAGGATGAAACGAAATCCCCCCGATTTCCTCGTTGCCTTGGTCTAGTTTCTTTAGGAATAATGATGGAAAGACGGCAAATGAAAATAAACATCGAGAGTTTGATATTCGGCTCAAAAGGACACAATGAATTGCCCCTGCGGACTCGCCAAGACCTATGAAGACTGCTGCGGAGTTTTTCACCGCGGAGATGCCGAAGCCCCCAGCGCAGAACTCCTGATGCGCTCACGCTATAGCGCTTTCGCCATGAAGAACGGCGAATACCTCCGCGAGACGACAGATCCTCAGACCACCCATCTTTTTGATCACGAAGCCCAGGACAAATGGGCCGAGCAGGCCACTTTTTCTCGTCTGGAAATTCTGAAAGCTGTAGAAAACGGAAACAAGGCCACTGTGGAATTCAAAGCCCACTATCGTATGGACGACCAAGATCACGTTCATCACGAGGTCAGCAAGTTCAGGCAGCAAGCAGGTTCGTGGTATTTCCGGCAAGGCGCTGAAGTGAAGTCCTAAAGATCGGCTTCGTCAGAAAAGCACTGGGCATAGTAAGGGCGACCATTGCGATCAACCGCCACAGCCACTCCCGTTGAAACGAAACGGGGGTCCAAAAGATTCGCCCGATGCGGACTCGAGTTCATCCAAGCATTCATCGCACCCGAAGCATCATACCCCGCTGCGATGTTTTCGCCGACAAAGCCCAGCAGCCCGGCCTTGGTCGCACGACTCATGAAGTCCCCATGTTTGGGGCTCACGTGATCCAGATATCGATTCTTGGCCATATCCGCCGCATGGGATTCAGCCACGGCCTGACAGCGGGCTGAAATTTTTAGGACAGGAAGCTTGTTTTTCACCCTTTGGAAATTGGCCCCTTTGAAAATCTCGCAAGCCTCACCAGTCAAATAGCTGCAGCCATTGGGGTCCTGATATTGGGCGACACCTCGTGGAACTTCTTTGCTCTCCGAAGAAGGGCCCGCACAAGCGGACAAAACCGCTGCGACCGCAAGGACGAGAACCCGAAGACCCCGTCTATTCGACTTTCCGCAAACGAAAAACATGGAGGCTCTTTTCCCACCCCTCACTCGGCGTCAGCAAGTCCAATCTTTACAAAACCATCCGATGAGGACTCAGTAGTCGCACTTTTCAACCAAGGTGGCAGCTTGGCACCGGCTTCGCCCCTCTTCGGCCGGGAGGTTCAGACGGTCTGCCCACACCCCATTTGCATTGCACCGGACCCTGTAACAAGTGACCTTTTCACGATGGGTCTGACAGCCTCTGGCTCCCTTGGGGTTATTCTCGCAGATCCAGGCGCACTCATTGAAGTTTCCAGCGGGAGCCTTGCAGATCACACCCGAGCGCTTTTCCTTGGCTTGGCGGTCACGTTCAGCCTTTTCCAGCCGAGCCCGGTGTTCGCGGATCTTCTGATCCGCCTCTTTGAAGGGCTCCTTTTCCGAAGCGGTCATTTCTTCGACCTTGCCCAAAACGCCACGCGGAATTTTTTTCCCATGCAAGAGGATGTCGTAAGCGATCTCGCCCTCTTCGACGACCCCGTCAAACCGAACTTTCTGACCTTTCTCGACCGCCACAGCGGTTTCCGCATTCATCGCTTTGAAAGTCAGCTCGCCGGCGATGACCTTGACACCACCGACCGCCGTTTTTCCATTCATCAAGAACAGGAAATCACCGGCGGGCAAATTCATTTCATACAGGGCCGTCTTCAAACGAGAAGCCGCATCTCCG
>JAHBUU010000043.1 GCA_019637895.1 Pseudobdellovibrionaceae bacterium
AATGTCCCGGCTCGTGGTTCAGCTGAAATCGGGATCCCGGTTCCCGTTGAATACAAAGGACTGTGGTCGAATCTGATGAGGATCTTCGAGGCACGAACGCTGTCTTATCGGATCGAAGGTGATGCGAAGCTGTCTCTGTTCACGATCCCGTTTTCTCACGCGGGGAAATTAGAACTTACGAATCAATAATTTTTTTAAGGGCGGTTCGCTCTTCAGGGGTCTCGGGCACCAGCCACTCTGGAGGCAGATGTTCGGCGACATAGGCCCAGGACGCCTTGATCATAGGCTTTGCCAGGGGTTTGCCGTGCAAGTCTTTGAGCAGATTGAGATGCCTGAGCAGAATCGTGCGAATGGGTTTGTAAAAACCATCGGCGTCTTTGCCTTGATTGGTGACGACCTCTGAGTTTTCCACGCGATCGATCAAATTTTGGAAGTAGGCTTTCAGGTCCATGGGGCGATGGTAATGGATTCCTGCTGTGGGTTGGACAAAAAAACAGCGGGGCCCCGAAGGACCCCGCCGGACCGACCCGGGGAACCACCAAACCCGAATCGGTCTATCAATTTTGAAATCAAGAGTTCGGGGGCGCCTTCTTCCGGGCCTCTTGAGGCTTGGGAAGAATCAAAGAAGACAGAACCACCCCTGAATAAAACGCGCACAGAAGTAAAACCTCGCTGAGATCCGCCATGTCCTTGGCTCCTTTCCTCTCTCGCTCCACCGGGGTAAAAGGCTTCGCCATCCTAGCTCCGCCATGCCCCCTCCGCGATCAAGCATCCTGCTCTTACTTGAATGACGGGCTTTTCCTTTGGTGGGGTTAATCGGAAAGCCTAAAAGACGGAAAAATGCGAAAAGCCGGACCAGCGTCGGGTTTTTACGGGGAGATTTTGACGTCAAATTAAGGGTTTACGAGGAAGGCCTGCGGTAAAGCCTGAAGCTGATAAATGCGAGAAAAGAACTCGAAAGAGCGAGAGCCCTCTTTTTAAGCACTTCCGTAATTTTTGAGGTCTCCCAAAGGCGAACTCTTGACGAGGAATCGTCAACCGTGGTCTAAAAGGGTCCCTCTCTGAGATCCAGATGTCGGTGCGCGCGGGTGGTGGAATTGGTAGACACGCATGTTTGAGGGGCATGTGCCGCGAGGTGTGGGGGTTCAAGTCCCCCCCCGCGCACCAAATGTCAATTTTCAAAAAAAATACTTAATATTTTCAGTGACCTAGGGTGTTCACCCGAACGTGACCGTTCGTTACAGTCGAACACCATTGTAATAGCTCACGACCATTTACATTTGTACTACAATGTAGTACAATGGATTTATGCGCTACGAGTGGGATTCTTCAAAAGAAAAAGCAAATATCAAGAAACACGGAGTTTCTTTTGAGGATGCAAAGCAAGCGCTGAATTGTGGTCTCGTCGTAGTGCTCAAGGAAGACACCGATTCAGGCGAAGAACGCTATGTTTATTTGGGCATATGCAAAAAACTGAATGTGCTTGTCGTTGTGGTTGCCTATCCAGAAGACGAGGTCACCCGAATCATTTCAGCACGCAAAGCCACCAAAGGTGAGAGGAAAATATATGAAGCGCAATTATGATTTTTCAAAAGCAGCTGTCATCAAAGGGCCGATCAAATCCAAATCGCAGGTTGATGCCGCACTTGGAGAACAAAAAACACTCACCTCCATTCGGCTTGATAAAGACATCATCGAAGTAGCGAAGCAGCGAGCAGAAAAAGAAGGCGTAGGCTATCTAACCTGGCTTAATAAAAAGCTGAGAGGCGCAGTTTTAGGTGAAGAAAACTTGGAAGACCGTGTTCAAAAATTAGAAAAGGCCGTCTTTAAAAAGAAGGCGCTTTAGTTTTTGATTTTTGCCGAGCAAAAGCTTCGCTTGCACCAATTTCCGCTGCAACGGCCATCCGGCGGTCAAAACGTTGATAGAGTGCTCTCAATTCAGCATCGGACAGAATTTTAGCCTCTGGATAGCCTCGTACTCAAATAGAAACAGCACTGACGACCCGCCGAGGTGTTCGCCTACTTATTCTGCTCGCGCACCAAGTATCAAGTTCTGCGAACCCTTCTCTCTAAAAAATCCCGAAACTCTGAGGCTGACGAAGGCATGGACTTCGACGGGAATTTCAGAGAGCCTGAGAACGAAAACGGGTCATCTTTGAAAAGGGGCGCTTTATGAAAGTCTGTTTCATCTTTCTCATGTTCGCCATGGCTCTTTCCGGCTGTGCGATCGGGCCTCTGGTCAGCCATGAAACGGCGAGAACCGTCGGAAGATCTCGGCACGAGTTCGTCGGCGGTTTCGGGACGGCCGGTTTCGTCGCGAAATGGAATTATGGTCTGACAGAAAATTTGGACATGGGCCTGCATTGGGAAAGTCTGAGTGTGGGTCTTCGTGCAAAGTATGCCTTTCTCAATCGCGACAAGGGCTGGTCGTTCGCCACGGCTCTGGGGACAGGGTCATCCATCGGGGCGGGGACCTATTATTCAGGTGATCTGATGGCGAGTTACTTGTCCGGGTCATGGGAGCCTTACGGAACTTTGCGATTCGTCCATGTGAAAAACGATCCTGTGGATTTCAAAGACAAAGACACCGGTCAAATTGAATTCACGGTGCCGAAATCCCAATACGACTACGGTCAGGTCATTCTCGGAAACCGTTATTGGTTTTCGTCGCACTGGCTTTTGTCTCTCGAAGTGAGCTCGCCTTATGCGATCTCGTCGGGATTGAAAATCGGGAATGACATCTTGACGAGTGGTGCGCTCGGCTATCGATTCTGACTTATTTCAGCCGGAATTCCGCTTTGAGTCCATAATGATCAGACACCCAATTTTCGCGACACATCCAATCGGCTCGGACGAGCTTTAGCTTTGAGGGTTGGTACAGAATGTAATCGAGTCTTGAGGGGGGATATTCGGATTTGATCAACAGGGGATTTGTCGTTGGGTCATAGCTGGCGCCCCGACCCTCGAGAACATCGACGAACCCGGCTTTTCTGAGAACACGCAAGGCTTCGGAGTCGTAATGATCATTCAGATCGCCCATGATGATGACGGGCAGAGAGGCGTAGGCTTTCAGGTGATCAAGCATGAAGATCACTTGCTCCACTCGTCGCCAGGCTCCTTCGGGATAGGGGCTGAGATGAACGTTCACCACCACCGCTTTGCCGCCTTCGGGAAGATCGAAAAGCCCAACATTGATCGCCTGCCTGGAGAGGCGGCGGGTATCAGGTAATCGCGCACTCCAAAGGCGATGGGCCGGATAGCGCGAGACCAATGCGATTCCCTCGTTCATCACGCCAAAGCTGTTTGTCGCTTCATAGATTCCGCTAAAGCCAGTGAAGCGAACGAAGGTATCGAAGGGCATCTCGACACCGATCCAGCGAGCGGATTCCTGAAAACCCATGATGTCGGGAAAACCGCGCACACGAAGTTCGGTTTCGAGATTCGATCGGCGCTCGTCCAACTTTGAAGCATAGTGATAGAGATTCAGGGTTCCGACACTGAATCCCCATGCCGCAGAGGCCGGGCCAAGGCACAAGAGAACAAGCGCAAACAGGCTTTTCACGATGGGGCTTGGATACCCTATCTCAACCCGCGAGTCTCCAAAAGTTTTTCCAAATTTCGCTGCAGCAGGGATGAGGACGAGACATAATGCTCAACCTCGATTTTAACAGAGTCCGGGAAGACTTGTTTGAGCGCGAAGAGTCGACCATTGCCGTCAAAGACCACGTAATCTCCTGTGGATCTTTGGACCACCCGGATTGAGTTTTTCGAGGGGAGATAGGCATTCAGCACGTCGTTCGTGATCTCTTGGTTTCTCCAGGTCCAACGGGGCATGCCTTCCAGCCCCTCCATGCGTTGGGTCAGTTTTTCCATGGAGGCGGGTCGGGAAATCGGATGAATTTCGTGCAAATCTTTGAGTGCGATTCTTTCGGTCCGCACCTCGTGAGTGGTCGTCATGATGAGCAAACGCAGACTGACCGCAAAGGGGGCAGAGTGATCAAGTTGGTTCAGCTCTTTGGCCTTTTGCAGGTAATAGGGCAGCAGGGCCAAGCCCTGATGAGTTCCCGAGGACGAGGTCGTTGGACGATCCACAAAAATGTCAGAGCAAAGGGACGGAGAGGCCCCAGCCGTTGAGGTGAGCCACAGGATCAGCAGGACCGCGAAGGGTCGGAACGCACGCATACGAAAACTCCGTTGGAACGATCGAGTTCCAGCAAGACAGTGTGCAAGGAAGAGACCCAGGTCCAAACAAATAAGCCCTCAAAGGACCTGTCAGGACCTGTCAGGACCTGATCAGAAGGCCCAAAAACGGCTGCCGCAGGGTTATCGCCCCGGGCTTCAAAGAGCGCGCCTTCGATTGTCTCGAATTGGGACGCCTTTTGAAAAATGACTCAGGACTTTCCCAAAATAGACCGATCCATTTCCAGCTATGAGAACACGATCAAGACGCAGTTTTTTCTACGGAACTTTCTGTTTGTGGGTCAGCGTTTTTCTCTTCGGAGGAACACCCATGGGGATCGCCTCGGAAGAGGTCGATGAGTCACCACCCGTGAGGTTTCTGAAGCCTCAAGAGCGCTTTCCGGTTCTCAGCCACGGTGAGTTCATGCGACTCACTCCGCAGGCTCAGGCCGATTACATCTTGGTGATGCGGGATTTTATGGTCGATCTCAGTCGGATCGCACCGAACGGCATGCCGACCACCGCTCATCACAAATGGGAACTGTTCCTGCACTATCTGGGGTTGGAGACGATGCCGGAGGCCCAAGCTGCCGGAGACGAGAACTGTCGTCTGGCCCGAGTTGTCCAGGGGGGCGCTCAGTTCTTGCAGCTTTACTGCGAAGGTAAAAACGGCAAGATCGACACCATCAATGTTTTGACGAGCCCTTACGGCACTCCTCAAGAAGTGGCCGAGAGACTCTCTGCAGAACTGGCTCAGTCGCAGGGTCTGAAGGTCAGTGTGGACACGGCCAATCTGGCTCGACAAGTTGCCGCCTATGAAGCAGACGGCTATGACGGCGCCCTTTCGTTCAAGCAAGAGATCAAGTATCCCTCTGGTGTGTCCGCCGTCGAAGTCAAAGTCCTTCCGACGCGGTCCGAGCCCGTCATCTTAGCGATTCCAAGCGAGGACGCGAGCAAGAAGCCGGTCTCTTCGGATCCTCTGACCGAAAGGATCAAAGTCGATGACAAGGGCACGGTTATCGAAAAGGTGTCGAATACCCCGCAGGATCTGAGCGGAACCGGCCAACCGATCACGGATATCTCCGGCAAAAAACGAGCGCAGACATTCCGAGAGGCCGAGAACGCGTCGATGAAAAAACTCAAAAAGCTCGAGGACGATCACAAAGGACCGCTGAGATGCATCTATGCGGGCTTTGCGATCAAGAAGACGCCGGAGAACGATTCCTGCCAGCCGGTCGGCTCATTCATGAGTGAAAAAAGCAAAAAGGTTTTTGCCTGCAAAAAAGAGGATATCAGCGAAGCCCACAGCAATGCCGGCGGGGAAGTGATTCTTCCCAAGAAGGCACCCAGCGGGAAGGTTGTCCTGTGCAATCCATTGGTGTTCGGTTTGGACAAGGACGGAGCCCCGTTCTGCGTTCCTCGGAACAAGAAAGCCACCGAGAGCTGCCGTTTCGTTTCCAGTAAGGCCTCGCAGAAAGAAGCTTCGATCAAATCTGCCGTCGAGTTGGCCCGAGAAAATCCGATGGTCCTGTCGCAGATTCGTTGGACCTATGAGCGCCTTTGTCAGGGCAATGATGATGACATCAAGTCCCTGTTGGGCGGAAGCTCTGAAGCACAGTTGAAAAAATCGAAGGCCGATCTGGCACAGACCTGTGCGGCCTATGAACAAAAGCTGGGCGAGTTTCCAAACGGTGGCCGGCTGGGAAATTCCGGCAGCGGCCAAAAATAAATGACTTTAAAAAAACAGAAAGCCGTCTTGATGACGGCTTTCTGTTTTTTAAATCAGGGGTTCGGGAATCAGTATCCGACCTGAGCACTGGCGGCTTCGATCTGACGATTGATTTCCTGCAGGTTCATGATCTGCTCTGGAGTCGCCATCGGCGACTCGCTGGAGGTCGCGGTGACCACGAACAGCTTGGTTTGACCGGTCAACAGATCGATGGTGCCGGTGAAGTCGGCGCGGGCGATCACGTCGCGACCGTTCTGATGACGACGATCCAGATGTCCTTTCAGGACGATCAGGCGGTTGCCATAGTTTTCGGCCACGCGGACATCAATGTCATGCTGAGCGATTCGGAAGCCCGGGTTGAAGGTGGCTTGCTGAATCTGGGCCTGCAGACGAGTGGTCAGGTCCTCGAGTCCATCCATGAAATTCTGAACGGTGCGAGGGTCGGCACCCGAAACGTCGCGAGCGAGCTCGACGAAATCTTCGGTCGGCATATAGGCCTGCGAGTACATGAACTCACGCTCGACCGGACGCAGGCTTGGCAAAGCATCGCGGTAGTAATCGCGGGCACGATCATCGTAGTAACGATCGCGGACAGCATCGTTGTACCCGTCGTTATAGCCATTGTCGTAAGCGCGGTTCATGGCGCCGTGAACGAAGAGCCACGAGATCAGACCGATGGACAGATCCGAGTCGTTCAAGATGACCGGGCGATACGGGAAGTAATAAGCCGGATAGTAGTGATAGCGGTCGACCCAATAATCCCAGTAGGTCGTCGTGTACCAGACACATCCGTAGTAGCATGACGGGAGCGGCTGGCCCCAAATGATGGTGCTGTAGTAACGAGTCTGCCATCCCCAAGATCCGTAAACGACATTGTTCGTGACATAAGTGTTGTACACGTTGGTGTAGTAATAATTGATCACGACGTTGTTGCGGGGATTCGAACGAACACGGCTTTGGATGTCGCTGGTGCGGGATCCATTGTCCGTTCCGATGCGAACGCGGGAAGCCGGGTTCGGAAGGTCTTTGTTTTCGGCTCGACGCATGTCGAAGGTTCCGTCGTTGTTCAACGGACGGCCGGTCACGGGATCGTAGTAGCGGTTATTGGAATCGACTTTCCATTGGTTTTTCGGAGTCGAGGTCCGTGGACGGCTGCTCTTCGGATCGACCGAAACGGTTTTCAGGTCGCGATTTTCCGAGCGGCGCATGTCATAAGTGCCGTCATTGTTCAACGGACGACCGGTGCGAGGTTCGACATAGCGGCCTTGTCCATCAGTGGCCCATTGGCTGCGAGGAGTGGTCGTGCGGGGACGAACTTCCGTGGTGCGGTCCGGAGCTTTAGAGGCGGCAGGAGGATTGCTGCCGTAACGATCGCGGTTTTCTTTGTACCGCATATCAGGCGTGCCGTCTTTTTTCAGAGGACCCGGCTCAGGATTCGAGCGAACCGGAGGCTTGGTGGTGGTGGCGGGAGGGTTGCTGCCATAACGATCGCGGTTTTCTTTGTACCGCATATCAGGTGTGCCATCTTTTTTCAGAGGACCTGGCGAGGGAGAGGTGTCTCTACGTGGGGGAGGTGTTTCGCGGCGGGAGCTGGAACCAGAGTTCGAGGACTGGGACGCCTTATCGCGGTTCGCTTTGTACCGCATATCGGGGGTGCCGTCTTTTTTGAGCTGTGCATGCACCAGACCGGGAGAGAAGGCCAAGGCCAGACCCATCAAAAAGGTCAAAAGCCATCGGGAACTGAAATTCAAGACAGAATCCATCGTTTCCTCGCTTGTTTTGGTGTTCGCGCGAGGTGTATGGCGAATCGGCAAATTTTCAAAATGAAATCTAAAATGTTGAAAAAGAGCCACGCCGAGTCGCGGCCTTTTGTTGGGATTTCGTCAAGATCCGCCTCGAGCGATTATTCGAGAAAGACCTTTCGTCTCAAGTGGCTTTCAAGAACCGGCTCTCGCTGTTCCATTCCGCCCCCTTTGCCAAAGTAACGTGAAAGCGTCTGAGGCCAGTCACCTCGGGCCGTGATCGGTCCCATGGCCTTGGACGACGCCTTGAGTTCGTCCTCGCTGTAGGGGCGGTAGTGGTTCTCATGGATGACCTGCTCGCGAGGCAGGCGGGGACGATGCTGAGGCGGTTCATCGGGGACCCCGATGGTCAGGGCGGCAAAGGGGAAGACCCCTTCCGGCAGCTGGGTGAGCTCTGCAATCAGATCCAGGGCGTTCAGCACCCCGCCGATCCAGCAACCGCGATAACCCAACATCTCCGAGGCGATCAGCATGTTTTGCGCCGCCATCACCGCATCACCGATGCCAAAATGAATGGCGATATGGGGAAAGTGCCCGCCCTCCACACCATGAACCTCGAGAATGCGCTTAAGGCGATGGACATCCGCACAGATCAAAAAAGATTCCGAAGCTGTGGCGATATGGGCATTGGTCGCCGCTTCCGCGATCCGAGCCCGCAAAGCTGGATCGGTCAGTCGAATAAAACTATACATCTGAGCGGTGGCATCCGTCGGGGCCCGCTGAGCCGCCGCCAAAATGGTCTCAAGATGTTCGGACGGCATGGAAACCGCTTTGTATTTACGAACAGTCCAATGCTCGTCAAAAAATCTCTGAACGTCTGTTGGCGAAAATAAATTTGTTGTCATAGACGAATCTTATCCCACGATTCCGAGCGCTTGTCAGGCAATCGCAAGGACAGGTGACAAGATTAGATGTCGGCGCAGTAGGGCGAGTAAAGTCCTTGTCGAGCCTTTTGGATTTCGCTGGGAATGAAGCCCTCGGTGTCGTCGTACATCTGGTTTGGGCGGAAGATCCCTTTGCCCGTGGCTGTGAATCTCAAGTTCGAAGAGTCCGGATGGCTGGTGAGCATCTTTTCCCATTCGGTTCTTGGAACAGGTTCTTTGAACAGGAGGGGATCGAAAACGTATTCTTCGATCTTGCCGTCTTTTTCCACGTAAACGAAAGGGGCCACGTGGTACTTCCACGAGCGCGAGCCCTTTTCGTTCCCTGGTGTGTTCGGAACGACATGGCCACCGAACATGGTTCCCGCCATCAAAAGACCGCTTCTGGGGACGGCGAAAACCTTTCCGCTTTCGATGCCCTCTTGCTCCATGATGAAGGACATGAGGTGGGCCCGCTGGGCGCAGACGCAGTCTTTCTTGAGGTTCAGTCCCTCGGCTTTCAAGCGCTTGAAAAGTTCTTTGGCCTTCTCTTCGCTGAGAACACTGATTTTGACGTCCTTATCCAGAGGGTTTTTGATGGTTTGGAATTTTTGTGTGGGCTCTTTTTGAACCGGAGTCAGGGCCTGTTCTTTGCCCTTGTCGCAGTCGGTTCGAGTGTCGGGCGCATTGGATCGATTGACGCCATCGATGGTATTGATGAGCTGCTCAATGGACACGTAATCTTCGGCAAAGGCTGGTCCCGCCGTCATGAAAAGCAATGAAAAGAGCACCCAGCCCACGTGAAACCGCATGTCCATCCATCGGCAGATCGAGGCCTTTGTCCGAGGATAGTTTTCAGGAAAGTCAGAGCCGAGCTGGCCCTCGGGCGGGGAGGAAGTGCGCGGACCGGAGGAGTCCTCCGGAACTTGTTTTAATTTGAATCACTTCGTGAGTCGCGGGCTCTTCGGGCTTTTTGACTTTCGGTGAAGTCTTTCAGGAAAACCACGGCGAGTTCTTCGACCAGATTCTTCAGTTCGGACGAGGAGCAAGGTGGCTCGGAGGCAGGCGCCTGAACCGGCTGAGGATCGCGTCCACAGAGCCATCCGATCAAAACGCTCAAAAGTCCGATCACGATCAGCAAAGTGGTGGACAGCATGAGTCCCGAAAAACCGACCCCGTCACCGCGATCGATCTGAAGGCCCAAATCGATCAGGGCGATCAGCAGACCGGAAAAAAAGAAAGCTCCGGACAAAGCATAGAAAACGGCGGCGATGGCGAATCGGCGACCTTTCTCGGCGGCTCGGAGACCGGCCTCACGAAAGCGCTCAGCCTGCGTGCGAGCCTGATGATCGAAGAACGCTTGAATCAGGAGACCGACGAGGTTCATCATTCACCACCTCGGCGGCGACTCATCAAGGAGCCCAGGACATAACCCACGGCCAAAGCGCCTGCCACGGCCACCCAGGGGTTCTTTTCGACGAAGTCCTTGGCGTCTTCAGTCCATTCCTTGAGCTTTTCCTGCGGGTCTTGACCCTGGAAAAGCTTCTCGGTGAAAGAGGGTTCCGTTGCTTCGGTTTCCGAGTGTTTCTTTTGATGAGCCATGAGGCATCCCAACACGAACCCTGAAACGAATCAAGGGCGCGCCTGAAAACCGGGAAATCCATTGACCCCTTGGGGCTTTTTGCCGAGAACCTAGGCTTCCATGAAAGTCCAAGATCTCGATTTCCCTTACCCCGAATCTTTGGTGGCCATTCAGCCTCAGTCTCCGCCCCGCGTGATGTGGGTCGAAGCGGGTCAGCCGTCCGAGATCCCATGGGCCGAGGTCCTCAATCGGATTCCTGCCGGGGATGCCCTCGTTTTGAACGAAACCAAGGTTCTGAAACGCCGGGTTTTCGCTGGTGACGTCGAAATTCTTTTCCTCGATCGATCGGCCTTGAATCCGCGTGAGTGGAAGGTCCTCTTTCCCTCGCGAAAAATGAAGGTCGGGGAAACTCTTGAGCTGCCGGGTGGAGTCGTCATGACTCTGCTTGAAAAGGGTCGTCCCCAGCGTGTGGAAACGGACCGTATTCTGACCGAAGAGGACTTCGATGCTTTCGGCGAGCTGCCTCTGCCGCCCTATATCCAAAAAGCCAGAGGTGAGCGGCACAATCGTGAATTGGATCGCGGCTGGTATCAGACGGCATGGGCCAAGGAACCGGGAAGTTTCGCGGCCCCGACGGCAAGTCTGCATTTTCGTGAGGAGGATCTTGCGGTCCTCGTCTCGCGGGGCGTGCGTTTGTTCAAAGTGACTTTGCATGTGGGGCTCGGGACTTTTCTCCCCGTGACCACCGAGGATTTGAACGATCACGTGATGCATTCGGAGTGGGCCGAGATTCCCGTCGAGACGGGGAAAGGGTTGGCCGATGTCCGAGCAAAAGGCGGCAAGGTTTGGGCGCTTGGCACCACGGTGGCGAGAACCTTGGAAAGTGCGGCGGCCGGAAAGCTCGAGCTGGGCCCCGGCGGCGAGCTGCGTGGATGGACGGACCTGTTGATTCAGCCGGGCTATGCTTGGAAATCCGTGGATCGTTTGCTCACGAATTTTCACCAGCCGCAGAGCACGCTGCTTGCCTTGGTTTCTGCCTTTGCCACTTTGCCGGAGGTCAAGGCCGCGTATGCCTGGGCCATCGAACGAAAATTTCGTCTCTTCAGCTACGGTGATTTGTCCATCTGGATCAGGAGTCAGTCATGAACATCGGTGAATTCAAAGTCCATCACACTTCGGGGAATGCAAGACGGGCGACTTTGACCACGGCTCATGGAACCGTGCAGACGCCGGTTTTCATGGCGGTGGGAACAAAGGCCACGGTCAAGGCGATGTCGGTCGAGGAACTGAAATCCTGTGGCACGCAGATCGTGCTGGGAAATACCTATCACCTGCATCTGCGCCCTGGTGAACAGACGATCAAAAAACTGGGCGGTCTTCACAAGTTCATGAACTGGGATGGACCGATCCTGACGGACTCGGGTGGTTTTCAGGTGTTTTCGCTGTCGAATCTGCGGGATCTGTCTGAAAAGGGCGTCGAGTTCCGTTCGCACCTGGATGGCTCCAAGTATTTCATCTCGCCGGAAAAATCCATGGAGATCCAGATGGATCTTGGATCCGACATCATCATGGCTTTCGACGAGTGCTTGAAGTATCCGGCCGAAGAAAAAGAAATCCGTCGTTCGATGGACATCACTTACAAATGGTTGGTTCGTTCGAAGGCGGCGATGACCCGTCCGGAAAGTCTGTTGTTTGGAATCGTGCAGGGTGGACTCAGTCTGAAGCACCGTTTGGAAAGTCTGGAACAGATCACCAGTGTGGATCTACCCGGTTATGCTTTGGGCGGTTTCAGTGTTGGCGAGCCGATTCATTTGATGCACGAGTTGTTGCCGGACGTGGCACCGAAAATGCCGGCGCACAAACCTCGGTACCTGATGGGAGTCGGAACTCCCTACGACCTGATCAAAGCCGTTGATGCGGGCATTGATATGTTCGATTGCGTCATGCCTACTCGAGTGGCACGGAATGGAACCATCTACACCTGGAACGGCAAGGTCAGTATCAAACGCGCAGAATATAAAGAGGATCCGAGTCCTTTGGACCCCGAGTGCGATTGCTACACTTGCTCCAACTATTCCAAGGCTTACTTGCGACATCTCTTCTTGAGTGGCGAGATTTTAGGCAGCCGACTCAACACCATTCACAACATTCATTTCTACATGAAGGTGATGGAGAAGGCGCGTCTGCATCTTGAACAAGGCACATGGGAAGCTTATCGCGACGACTGCCTTGCGCGTTTCGTCAAGAGAGACGGGGTTTGAAAAGGATTGATTTGTCCTGTTTGACATGCTGAATTCAACCCCTGATCGACGATAAGTGTGGAGGTTGATTCATGTTTTGGTCCTCAATCCTGGCCCCTTCGATGGCATTTGCTCAAGCCGCTCCCGCCGCTGGTGAACAGCCGAATATGCTCATGTCCCTCGTTCCGTTCATCTTCATCTTCGCGGTGATGTATTTCCTGGTCATCCGACCTCAAGGAAAAAAACAACGCGATCATCTCAAGTTCGTTTCCGAGCTCAAGCGCGGCGACGAAGTGGTCACGACCTCCGGCATTCTTGGCCGCATCGAAGGCATGACAGAGCAGTTCGTCACTTTGGAAGTGGCTGACGGCGTTCGTCTGAAGGTCCTTCGGACTCAGGTCGCCACCAGCAGCAAGTCTTTGACAGAAGCGAAAAAAGGATAAGGCAACATGAATAATCTGAAACTGCGCACGCTTTTGGCGTGCTTCGGTGTGGCTTTGACGGTCATCTGGGTTCTTCCGAACGTCGTCGATGTCAGCAAATGGGCTTGGTACCCGTCGAAATCCAAACTGAATTACGGTTTGGACATCCAAGGTGGACTCCATCTCGTGATGGGCGCCGATGTCGATGGTGTCGTGCACGAAAGCACCACTCGTTTGATCGCGAGCTTGCGCGAAGAACTTCCGAAAGCCGGTGTGAACCTGCGTGATATTCAACTGGTCGATGGCACTCGTGGCGAGATCACGATCCAGGCGGACGCGGCGACTCGCGATGCGGTCACCAAACATCTCTCGGACCGTTACTCGACGTCTCTTCAAACGGTCGGAACCACGGCCGATGCGGTCACCGTTCGTTACTTCGATGCTTATATCTTGGACTACAAGGATCGCGTGATCCAACAGTCCATCGAAACCATTCGTAACCGGATCGACGAGTTCGGTGTGTCCGAGCCTTCGATTGCCCGTCAAGGAACGAACCGGATCCTGATCCAGCTTCCGGGAATGGCCGATGCCGAACGCGCGAAATCTTTGATCAACGCCACTGCGAAATTGGACTTTATGATCGTTTCCCAAGCGATCGATCAGCAAGCCCTCGCCAAATTGGTCGAAGACGCAGAAAAAGCCGGTAACTACTCGATGAAGACCCTGAAGTATTCGGACTATGTCACGAAACTGAATCAGGACCTCGCGGGTAAGATTCCGGACAAAACCGTGGTCTTCTTCGAAAAATCTCAGAACGCACAAAAAATGGAAGACGGCGCTTTCCCTCTGCTTCTGCAGACGGATGCCAACCTGGGTGGAAAAGACCTGGATGACGCCTTCGTCAGCTACGGTCAGTACGGTGAACCTGAAGTCGCTTTGCGCTTCAATGCCGCCGGTGGAAATCGTTTTGCCGATTTGACCGGAGCCAACGTCGGTCGTCAGATGGCGATCGTTTTGGATAAAGTGGTCAAGTCTGCTCCGAGCCTGCGAGACCGAATTTCGGGTGGATCCGCTGTCATCACCCTCGGCGGTCGTGACCGCGAGACCATGATGGACGAAGCGAAAATGATCGCGACCTCTCTGCGTGCCGGTGCCTTGCCGGCGAGCCTTGAACAGCTCGAAGAACGACGGGTTGGTCCGAGCTTGGGTGCCGATGCCATCGCAAAAGCGAAGATTGGTTCCTACGTCGGGGCCTTGTTCGTGGTCATCTTCATGATCGTTTACTATAAAATGATGGGCTTCATCGCTTCCGTCTGTATGGGAATCAACGTTCTTGGAATCTTCGGTTTGCTCACCACTCTGGGCGCGACCTTGACTCTGCCGGGGATCGCGGGGATTGCGCTCACCGTCGGTGTCGCGATCGATGCGAACGTTCTGATCAACGAGCGGATCCGCGACGAACTGCGAGCCGGGGCCTCCTTTAAGGCCGCTGTCCAGCAAGGTTTCGACCGTGCGATGTCTGCGATTCTGGATTCCAACATCACCTCGGCGGCGACGGCGGCGGTTCTGTTGTACTTCGGAACCGGTCCGATCCGCGGCTTTGCCGTGACCTTGTTGATCGGGATTTTGACGACCATGTTCGCGAACGTTTTCGTGATGAAAGTCATCGTGGACGTCTTGGTTCATCGCTTTAACGTGAAGAAGATGTCGGTGTAGGGGCTGAAATGAAAACAGATGTAAAAACCAACGACTACGGACGCTTCAATTTTGTCGGACATGCCTGGTGGGTGAGTTCCCTCTCGGTTTTGGTGACCGTCGCTTCGATCATCTATTTGATGATCGGCGGGATCAACTACGGGATCGACTTCCGCGGAGGAACCGAGATCCAGGTTCGCTTCGCCCAAGGCGTGACCATCGACCACCTTCGTGGTTCTTTGGCCAGTCTTGACCTCGGAGAAGTCGGCGTTCAAAGCTTCGGCGATCAAGACGAGTTCATTATCCGTTTCCAAGGCCGGGCCGGAAAAACGGACAAAGAAACCAACGAGATCCTGAATGACTCCATCGCGAAAGTTCGCGAAGTCATCGAGAAGCAATTCGCAAGCTCGGGCCCTGAAATCCGCCGTGTTGATACGGTCGGACCTCAGGTCGGTGCGGATTTGAAACGAAACAGCGTTCTTGCGGTGTTTTACTCGTTGCTCGTGATCCTGATCTACATCGGGTTGCGGTTCGACTATAAATACTCGCCGGGTGCAGTCCTTTGCTTGTTCCACGATGCCGTGGTCACTCTGGGGATCTTCGTTCTCTCGGGCCGTGAAGTGAACATTCCGATTTTGGCGGCGATTCTGACGCTGATCGGGTTCTCTCTGAACGATACCATCGTCGTCTTCGACCGGATGCGGGAGACCGAAGACATCTATCGTGAAAAAGGCTGGGCTTTCATCATCAACAAAGCCACCAATGATATGTTGGGCCGGACGATCATCACGTCGGGAACGACTTTCATCTCCTCGGTTTGTTTGGCGATCTTCGCTGATGGAACCGTGGCCGACATTGCTTTTGCGATCGCGGTGGGTGTTTTGTTCGGAACATACTCTTCGATTTACGTGGCGGCTCCGACCATTCTTTTGCTGAACAAACTGCAAAAGGGAGCAAAGGCCTAGGGTCTTGGATCCAATCTGGAAACCGCGCAGTCTTGAGGACTCCAGCGCACCGGCTTCACAGCCGGGCGGGGAGTCCGTGAGTGTGGGCGCGGTCCCTCCAGGATCTCTTCTCGAGCTTCTTCAGAATCGGGGATATTCAGGCTCCGATGCGATTCAAAATCTTTTGTACCCGAAACTGTCCGATCTCAAAGATCCCTTCTTGCTGAAGGATCTGTCTTTGGCCGTGGATCGTCTTGAAAGGGCTTTCGCGGCCAAGGAAAAGATCTGCATTTATGCCGACTTTGATTTGGATGGAACATCAGGGCTTGCCTTGATGTGGACCGGTCTTCGGCAGCTCGGTTTCGAGACCGTTCTTCGTTATCAACCAAAACGATTGTCGGAAGGTTACGGCTTTCACCGTGAAGCGGTCGAAGAACTGCATCGACAGGGTGTCACGTTGATCGTCACTGTGGATGTGGGGATCACGGCGCATGCGGCCTGTGAGCGCGCAAAGGAAATCGGAATGGACGTGGTTCTCACGGACCACCATTTGCCTTCAGAGACTTTGCCGCCGGCTTACGCCGTGGTGAATCCGAATCAGGGAGATGATTCGTCCGGTCTTGGATATCTCTGTGGTGCGGGAGTTGCCTTTACTCTTTTGCGCGGCTTGAAAAAAAGATTCCACGAAAAGGGCATTGCCGAAGCTTTGGATCTGAAAGCTCTGTTGGATTATTTCACGATCGCGACCCTAACGGACATGGTGCCTTTGATCGACGACAATCGCGTGCTTGTGAAGCACGGCCTTGTCGTTCTGGCCGAAACTCAGCGCCCTGGCCTTCGTGCCTTGTTGGATGCCCTGGAGCTTTCGGGCCGCCCTCTGACCAGTCAGGACGTGGCCATTCGTTTCGCACCCAAGCTCAATGCTTTGAGCCGGATGGAAAATGGCGTTCTTCCGATCGACATTCTGTTGTGCGAGGACCGTGCGACGGCTCGCGAGCTGATGAAGGTCGTTCTTGAAAACAATTCGACCCGTGTCCAGCTTCAGGCCGATGCGGAACAAAAGGCGATGGAGCTTCTCAAAGACTGGACGGAACAGGATTTCGTTTTTGTCGCTTCCGAGCATTTCCATCGAGGCATCGTCGGGTTGATCGCCACCAAGCTGGCGCAAAACTTCAATCGTCCCGCCTTTGTTGGATCTTTGGATCCCCAAGAAGGCATTATCGTTGGCAGCGCGCGTTTGCCGCAAGGATCGGATGGCTGTTTGGTCGAAGCCCTCGGTGCGGGTGCATCCGTTTTGGCCCGCTTCGGCGGACATTCGGCGGCGGCGGGGTTCGAGGTGCATCTGCCGAAGGTTGAGGCCCTCAACTCCTCGCTCAAGGGGCATTTTGAGTCTCTTCGGCGTCAGCCCCGGCCCCTCGAGATTAAATACGATCTTGAAATGTCCTTGAGGGGGCTCGATGCCACCTTCATGAAGTGGCATGACTTCATGGGACCATACGGAGTGGGGTTCGAGATTCCGCTCTTCCGGTTCAAGGATGTTCAGTTACGTGGTGTTCGAACGCTCAAGGGCGGACATTTGAAACTTCAGATCTCGGACCTTTCCGGTCGCAGTTCCGTCGACGCTCTTTTGTTTTCGCCAGCGGCGAGACAGGTCGAGTTGGTGGGGGGCGCTTCGGCGGGGTCTTTCGAAATTCTTGGTGAACTGCAGTGGAATTACTATAACGGCCAGAAAACAATGCAGATCCTCGTGAGGGATCTCAAGGTGCAAGCATGGCAATGAAAAAGAAAACGGCAAAAAAAACCGTGCGAAAGACCTCCGCTAAGACAACGGGCTCTTCCAAAAAGAAATCCAGCTCCAAAGTGAAGGACATCGTCGATCGGGTTCTCGTGAAGATGAATCCGCAGTTGCAGGACAAGATCTCGCAATTGACGAAGACCTTGGAGGACAGTCGCGATGCTCGTCGTGGGGATTTGTCCCTGCTTGCCGGAAAAATTCTGATTCGCGCTCAGGAGATCAGTCGCTCCTTGCGTGGGCTCAAGAAAAAGGGTCCCAAGAAGTGAGTCATCAGGCGGTCATCTTGATGTCGTCGGGCTTGGACTCGACGACCAACCTGTTCGCGGCTCATCGCGCGGGGTGGGACATTCGGATGGCCTTGACGATCGATTACGGTCAAAGAGCGGCCTCAAGGGAAATCGAAAGAGCAAAGCTCATCTGCGATCAGCTGGATGTGCCTCATCGGGTTCTGGAGCTAGGTTTTTTCCGTGATTTTGGGACGTCGGCATTGGTGGATCGGGCGAAGTCCGTTCCGACCGGTGGAGATGTTGCCATCGACGATTTCGAAGTTTCAAAAAAAACCGCGAAGTCCGTTTGGGTTCCGAACCGTAACGGCATCCTGCTCAATATCGCGGCCGGTTTTGCCGAGTCGCTTGGCGCCGGGATCATCGTTCCTGGTTTCAATAAAGAAGAAGCCGCGACCTTTCCGGACAATACACCGGAATTTATGCAGTCACTGACGAACGCTTTTTCTTTTTCGACTTCGAATGCAGTCAAGGTGGAGTGTTTCACCGCCGATCTGGACAAACCGATGATCGCCTTCCGTGCGAAAGAGCTCGGGGTTCCTTTTCATCTGATTTGGCCTTGTTATCTGGATGAAGAGCTTCCCTGCGGGCGCTGCGAATCTTGCCAACGTGACAAGCGCGCTTATAAATCCGTGGGGCTGGATCTCGAACGCTATTTTAAGGACGCGACATGAAGACTCTGTGGATCCAAGAGACGATGGCTTATGACGGTACTCAACTGAACCCTCTGGTGAACTACCTCAAGCACGGCTTGATGGGCGATTCGCTGGTGGCTTGGGTGGGGCCCTGCGAGATCTCTTTCGAGCATATGGTGGATGGTGAGGATCTTCGCGAACAGGCGGCCATTCGGGGCTCTCGGATGTTGCATTTCGTGATGGAAGTTTTCGATCGGGATTTGTTCGCGGGTGTGGCCAGTCAGAGGATCATGGCGTCTTTGGCCAAAGACCTGCTGACCGAACGTGCGAGTGGCCGCTTTGGTGGCGAGACGCTTCGACGAAGCGGCGACGACCTTTATTGGGGAACAAAAAAACTCAGCATCAGTATCGCGACCAAGTCTTCGAATTCGACGTTGATGCACTTTGCGATGAATGTCTCCAATGCGGGAACACCGGTTCCGACCTGCGCCTTGAAGGACGATTTCGGTCTCGATGAAAAGGAAATCGCACTCGAGCTTTTGTCTCTTTTTCAGAGGGAATACGAGTCCATCCAACAAGCCACCTGGAAAGTCAAAACCCTGTAGTTTCGTCGTCGGCCATTCTTAAATGGTTTCATTTGCGATTCGGGTGCCGAATGGTCTTGCGGATCGGCAGGAAATAGAACAGGTTCACCCTATGGGGAGCATGTATTCACGGACAAAAAAAATGCTGCTATTCCTGTTGGGATGGCTGTCCTTGATCACGGGGATCATCGGGATTTTCGTTCCTCTTTTGCCAACGACGGTTTTCATCCTGATTGCGGCTTGGTGTTTCATGCGTTCGTCGGATCGTTTCCATGATTGGATGCTCAACCATCCTGTCTTTGGCCCGATGGTGATCAACTGGCGCAGATCCGGGGCCATCCCTCCGAAGGCCAAGGCCTTGGCGACGATGATGATTTTGATCTCGATGGCGAGCGTGGCTTATTTCGTCGGGATTTTGTGGCTAAAAGCGGCCATCATCCTTGGTCTTTGTGGTGTCCTCGGCTTTGTTCTGAGTCGTCCGAATCAGTAGGGCCGCCGGAAGCTCGATTCTCTTTAGCTGCGAAAAATGAAATACACGGCACCGACCAGGCAGCAGCCGGCCCACAGGTAATCCCATTTCAAGGGGACCTTCATGAACCAGATGCTGAAGCCCGCAAAGACCACCATGGTGATGACCTCCTGGATGATCTTGAGCTGCGGTAAAGTGTAGTGCTGGGCCCCAAGGCGGTTCGCTGGGACCTGGAAACAGTATTCGAAAAAGGCGATTCCCCAGCTCACCAGAATGACCATCCACAGAGCGCTTTCTCGATGCTCTTTCAGATGACCGTACCAAGCGAAGGTCATGAAAACATTGGACAGAATAAGAAGTGCGATCGGTGCGATCATTCGGTTTTCTGCAACTTGCTGGTGTTGTAAGCGTGATTCACGAGCAGGCTCGCAATCCGGCGGTATTCGCTCAAAAGATCCAGATGGATCGAGCTGGTATTGATCGATGTCGTCAGGCCGCGATTGAGGCGCATGATGTGGTTTTCACGCAATTGGATTTCTTCCTTGGCGAGCTCTCGTTTCATGCGGATAGCCTCTTCGCAGAGCTCCTTCGTTTGATAGGAGTTGATGGCGGTGAGGGCGACCTTGACGACTTGGCTGTGGATGTCGCGAATTTCTTTCCACCCCTCGACGGAAAAATCGAGTTTGAGAGCGTTTTTTTTGATCGCGAGTCCGGTCAGGTTGATGTCGATGGAATCGGCGGCTCGTTCGAGGTCGCTCAGGAACATGATCATGCTCATGATGTTCTGGTGCACAGCCGTTGACGAACGATTGGCATGATCGAGCAGGAACATTTTGATTTCGCGATAGAGGAAATCGACCTTATTGTCGCGGTCCTTGATCGACTCAATGAGCGCCGGATCGGACTTTTCGAACATCCCCAAGGAGTCGCGGATCATCGACAGCACGATGTCGGCGGTTCTCATGATCTCGCGGTTCGCATAGGAGACGGCGAGGGCCGAGCTTTGATAGTTGTTCATGTTCACGAACTCTGTTCCAAAAACCTCTGATGGATTTTGCGGGAACATTTTTTCGATGATCGAAGCCGCTTTGTTGATAAAGGGGAAAAAGATCACGGCCGAGAGGATGTTGAAAAACAAATGGCTGTTCGCCACCATCCGCGCCGGAGATGTGTCGTAGGCCTGAAGAAGCGTGATGAAAAAGTTCGTAAAGGGATAAAAAATCAAGACGCTCAAAGTTTTGTAAAAGAAATGCGCCCAAGCAACCTGGCGGCCGATGTAGTTGCCTCCCGCCGCTGCGATGAGGGCGACCGAGGTTGTCCCGATATTCGCTCCGTAGACCCAA
>JAHBUU010000044.1 GCA_019637895.1 Pseudobdellovibrionaceae bacterium
CCCTCAGCGCCGCCCAGTTCGGCGCCATCGGCATCTCCGCCTATTCAGCTGCCGCCGTCCGCTCCAATGCGAACGGCACCTAGTGCACCAAGTTCGAGTCCTAGCAACTCTCGCTTCAGAACTCTGTGAGGCGGGACGCGTGAAGGACAAGGGGGGAATCGTATGAAGTGGTTACTCGGATCTATTCCGATTCTGTTCGCCATGGCTTCGACGCCGGCTTGGGCCGCCGACGAAGACGTCACCGTGGCCGAAGAGTCCCTCTCTTACCGGACGAAACAATACGTCAACCTGACAATCGGAATCGAACAAGACGTGAAGTTACCCCCACTTCCGTCCGACGTCGAATTCAAAGGTGATTTCCGTCGGGTGACATCTGCCTCTTATGCCAGAGAATTGAATGTCCTTCGCTTCAATCCCCGAAACGAAGGGTTTGCGACACTCACTATTCATGACAAACGAAACGGCAAAAAGATCGCCGAATACCGAATCGACATTCAAAAAAGCAAGCTCGACAAAGTCGTCCGCGAGGTTCGTGCCTTGCTCGGTGATATCGAAGGAATCTCGATTAAGGTCGTCAATAGCCGCGTCGTCGTCGACGGTCAGGTTCTCCTGCCAAAAGACGTGACCCGAATCGCGAACGTCATCGCCCAGTTTCCCGATCAGGCCACCAGCCTCGTCAGTCTGAGCCCACTCGCGATGAAGAAAATCGCCGAATTCATTTCCCGGGATATCAATAACCCGGAAATCGAAGTTCAGGCCATCAACGATAAAATCAAGCTGACCGGATTTGCCGGCGACGAAGACGAACGCGTTCGCGCAGAGATCATCGCCAAGATGTACCTGCCGGATATCTTCGTTGATCCGAACGAAGACAAAGCCGGTGTGAAGAAGCGAAAGCCAGCGAACGACGGGATCATCAACCTGATCCAGGTGAAAGAGAAAGCCCCAGGGCCTCCACCGAAGATGATTCAGCTGGTTGTCCACTTCGTCGAGCTGAACAAGGAGTACGGAAAATCCTTCCGCTTCCAGTTTACGCCTGAAATCGACGACGGTTCCGGTATGCAGTTCTCGGCTGGAACCAACGGTGGCGGTGTCGTGAGCCAGATCACCGGAACGATCTCGAATCTTTTGCCGAAATTGAACTGGGCCAAGAGCCACGGTCATGCTCGTATCCTCGAAAGCACCAGCCTGATCGTTCAAGATGGAAAGCAAGGATCGATCAATCAGATGACGTCTTATCCGGTCCCAACACCTCCGGCTCCGGGTGCGACAGCACCGACTTATACGTCGATCCGGGTCGGAATCAATTCACAGATCACTCCGGTTCTCCTCGGGGAACGGTCTGGTAGCGTGAAAATGGACATGCAGTTCTCGGTGAGTAATATCGTGGATTTTTCATCCGGTATTCCGATCACTTCCGAAAACAACATCACGACCACGATTACGGTCCGGGACCGTCAGAGTGCGGCCATCGGGGGCTTGATCAGAAATACGTCCGCAACGGCCTATAACCCGCCGAACGGAACTCGAAATCCGATCATCAGCCTGTATGCATCCAAGCAGTATCAGCGCAAACAGAGCCAATTTGTCGTCTTCATCACGCCTGTGGTGAAAACGTCGGCGAGCGCTGGATCCGAACAGATCAAAAAGAAGTTCCGCTTGCATGAGTAATCAGAGAGGGTCCTGGACCCTCTCTCTTTCTTCGCACTCTTAGACCTCGGTCCTGTCCAATCCAGGGGGAAGTCCGCCGATAAGGTGGAGTAGGTCTTAGGGGGTTTCGTGGCTTTAAATCCAAACTGCACAGTGATCGGCGTCCTCGGTGGAAAAGGCGGCGTTGGAAAAAGCGTCTTTGCCGCCAACTTCGCCTGCGCTCTGATGACTGAATTGAGATCCCAAGTCCTTCTCATCGATGCCGATTCAAAATCCGTTGGTGATCAAAACGTCATCACCGGTCTCAAGCCGACGAAAACCCTCCGTGAGCTTGCCTCTTTCCAAGGATCTCTCAGCGCTGTTCCGATCAACCAACTCGTGACCGTTCACCCCTCGGGTCTTTCCTTTCTGGGCGCCGTTCGAGGACCCGAAGAAAGATTGGAAATTCGTCCCGATCTTGTCATTGGTCTTCTCGAGTACATGAGTCGCCAGTACAAGTACATCGTCGTCGATCTTGGAAACGATCTCGGTCCTCTTCAGCATGCGATTCTCATGGAAGCGACGGCCGGGATGATCGTGGCAACACCAGAGGTTCTGGTCGTCACGCAAACCATCCGGATGATGAACGATCTGATGTCCGCGACTTTTCCAAAAGATATGTTCCAGCTCGTGATCAATCGAGCCAGCGCGACGGGCCTGAATCCTGCCGCCGTTTCAAGCCAGCTTCAAATGCCCCCTCTTGGAGTCATCCCTCAAGATGAGGCGACCTCCGCGGCGGCTCTTTCGAAATTTATGCCTCTGGTTCTGGCGGCTCCGAAAGCCCCCATCACCACGGCTTACTTCGATCTCGTCAGAAAACTGACAAGCGGAGCCCTGCAACGCCTCAAAGCCCTGCAAAAGCCAAAGCCACAAGCCACCGCCGAATCGACCTCCGGCTCCTCGCAGCTGATCTCCGCTCCGGGTGTCGATCCACGCACTCAGCTCAAACTGCGTGTTCATTCCGAGCTGATTCGTACCGCCGATCTGAACAAGCTCCTCGCGGAAACCAAGGGTGACGAAAGCAAACAAGCCGAGCTGCGTGAAAAAACCCGACGGGAAATCACTCAGATCGTGGACAAAGAATCGCCCGACATCAACCGAGACGAACGCTCCAAAATCATCAAAGAAGTCTTGGAAGAATCTCTGGGCCTCGGCCCCCTTGAGGACCTGCTCGCCGATCCGAATATCTCAGAGATCATGGTGAACGGAGCCAAAAAAATCTTCGTGGAAAAAAGCGGAAAAGTTCAACTTTCAGGGACAACCTTTACGTCGAACGATCACCTTCGTCGAATCATCGAACGGATTGTGACGCCCCTTGGACGTCAGATCAATAACGCCACTCCTTATGTAGATGCTCGATTGAAAGACGGATCGCGGGTGAACGCCGTCATCGAACCTTTGGCCATCGACGGACCTGCCCTGACTATTCGTAAATTCAAAAAGGGTGGAGTCAATCCCGAGAAATACATCGAGTACGGATCGATGACGAAGAATATCATCGAATTCCTGCGTATCTGCGTCGAAAACGGACTCAATGTGGTCATCAGCGGCGGTACGGGCTCCGGTAAAACGACTTTGCTGAATATGCTGTCCTCGTTCATCCCCTCCAATGAACGGATCATCACCGTTGAGGATGCGGCGGAACTTCAAATGCAACAAGAACACGTGGTTCGTCTGGAGACGCGTCCTCCTTCGATGGAAGGCTCGAATGCCGTCACGATCCGCGATCTGATCAAGAACGCCCTCCGGATGCGTCCCGATCGCATCGTCGTCGGTGAGTGCCGGGATGGCGCCGCGCTGGACATGCTCCAAGCGATGAATACGGGTCACGACGGCTCGATGACCACCACTCACGCGAACAGCCCTCGAGAATGTATCGCTCGTTTGGAAACTCTTTGCATGATGTCCGGAATGGAGCTGCCGATTCGCGCGATTCGCGAACAGGTTGCCAGCGCCGTGCATCTGATCGTTCAGATCTCGCGTCTTTCCGACGGAAGTCGAAAAGTTTTGAGCGTCACCGAGGTCGCTGGCATGCAAGGCGACGTGGTCACTCTCGCCGAGATTTTCCGCTTCAAAGAAACGGGATACGACAAGAACCGCAGAATCTTAGGCACGTTCCAGGCGACAGGAACCATTCCAAGCTTCATCCAGAAACTCGCGGACAAAGGCGTCAACATCCCAAGAGAGATTTTCTCAAACGACGTCTCGACCCAGCCAACAGCACCGGCCGCTCCGAAACTTCAAACCCCAGCATCTCCAGGCGCACCCCGACCGGGTGCCCCCGGGGTCAAGAAGACCGGATAGGCTAAAGGAGAAATGCCATGATGTCTTTCTTCGCAAAAGAATGGGTTCTGATTCCGCTGATCGCGATCTGCGCGTTCATCATCATTTACAATTCAGCGGACCGACTCATTGATTTCCTGAAGGACAAAAGCCTTGGCAAAAAGGACGAGGTCATCCGCTATCTGCGCTTGATGTCCGCGGAAGTCGATGAAAAGCGCGTGACCATGTTGATGCTTTTCATGAGTTTCGGTCTGGGATCTTTGTTCTTTATTCTCTTTTGGCCAAATGTTCTCATTGGTCTTCTCTTCGGCATCACCGTCACAATGGTCGGCTGGCAAATGCCATTGATTATCGTCAGAGGAATTTACGAACGCCGCTGCAACAAATTCGTAAATCAGATGGTGGATGGTCTCACCGTTATGGCCAACGGGATCAAATCCGGCACCAATGCCCCTCAATCCATGCAGCGAGTCGTTGAAATCATGGGGAACCCGATCAGCCAGGAATTCCAGATCGTCCTCAACCAAACCCAATTCGGTCAAAGCTTCGAGGAAGCCCTCAACGATTTGGGTGAAAGAATTCCCCGGCCTGACGTCCAGATGTTCGTGACCTCGGTGAACATCTTGAAAGAAACCGGTGGTAACTTGGCAGAGACTTTCCAAACCATCGTCCTGGTTGTTCGAGAGAGACAAAAAATCGAGAAGAGAATCGAAGCCATGACTGCTCAAGGGATCATGCAGGGCCTCATCGTCACCATGATTCCATTCGTCCTGATGGGCGTCTTTTTCGCGATCGACCCCAATTTCATCAGACCTATGTTTACCACGACCTTGGGTTGGTTCCTTCTCTTTGCCATCCTGACTTTGCAAATTATTGGTGGAATCGCCATCAAGAAGATTGTTACGATTAAGGTGTAAGCACGTCCCCTAAAAAAGGATTTTTGATGAAACGATGGATCGTTCTTCTTTCTTTCTTTGTTTCCGCGCCTGCGTTTTCGCTCGTGGATATGAAGAACGCAAACTACACTAACACCTGGACGGACATGGAAGTTCCCGGTACCGGATATGACTTCAAAATCGTCCGTACCTACAACAGCCGTTCACTCTTCAATGGAATGTTCGGATTCGGCTGGTGCTCTGATCTCGAAACGACGATGGAGCAGACAGCGGAAGGTCATATCAAGGTCACCGAGTGTGGTGGCGGCGTTTCCATTCTGTATTCTCCTCGCGAGCTGAACCGCGCCGAAATCGACAAGACGGTTTCGAAAATCATCGATGGGATGAAGCAAGAAAAACGCGTCGGACAAACCGAAGCCTACTACAAGAGCCTGCGGACCTCCTTGGTTGAAGATGCCGAGACTCGTGACAAGCTTGCTCGTCAGTACAAGATTTCGATTCCGATCAAAGAAGGAACCACTTTTTTTGCGAACGGGAAAGAAGTCGAACACTTCGTGTTCAATAAAACTCACTACACCAGGAACTTCGTTGACGGCAGCGCCCAACGCTTCGACCTGAACGGTCGTCTCATCGCTCAATACGACAAAAACGGGAATCTTCTGAAGTTCGAATACGACAAAGACCTGATCCGCGAGATCACCGACAACAACGGTCGTCGTCTGAGCTTCCGTTACTACCCCAACAAAAAAGTTCAGAAGATCGTCGGCCCAAATGGTCTCGTTGCCGAATACCGCTTTGAAGGTCTCGATGACCTCTCGATGGTCAAGAACGCATGGAAGAACGTTTATACCTACAAGTACGACGAACTTCATAATCTCGTCCATGCCACCTGGCCGGACAAGACCTCCATCGAAATCAAATACGACAAAAAACAAGACTGGGTCGTCGGCTTCACAGATCGCGACAAATGTATCGAGAGCTATAAATACGAGTTTTCGTCCAGCGATCCCCGAAACCACTACTGGTCAACAGTCAAAAAGGTTTGCGGCAAAGAAGTGATTGCGGACAACCGTTACGAGTTCTGGCACAAGCAGCGCCCAGACGGTCAATATTACCTTCACCGCACTCTGGCTTCGATTGCCGGGAACACCACGGATATCATCTATCACGAGCTCTTTGGAAAGCCGATGTCGATCCGAAGAAACGCCGATCGCGTGACCTACGAATACTATCCAGACGGTCTTCCTAAAACCAAGGCGAGCGCGAACTCCAAAATGGATTTCGTCTACCACCAAGACATCAAAAAGGTGAGCCAGGTCTCGATCAATTTCCTCGATGACAAAGGAAAGACCGCAAGTAAGCGGATTACCCAGTTCGCTTACGACAAAAAGGGCAACCTTTCGAGCGCGGTCAATACCGACGGAATGAAGATTGCGATGACCTATGACAACAAAGGACGGATTTCCAGCATCATGGATCAGGCCAAAAAGGTCGTCCGGATCCAGTATGAAGAGAAGTTCGGAAAGCCCTCGGTCGTGACAAGACCCGGTTTGGGGACCATTAAGATCACCTACCGGCCCAACGGGGATATCCAGAATGTAGAAAGTAAAGAAGGTCCGTCGGTCGCAATGCAGGTTGCGAGTACTTTTAACAATCTTCTCGACATTATCGCCCCTGCAACGGCAGAACTTTATTTATAGGAGAGCGCATGAAGATCCAATTCGTTATCCCGGTCATCCTGATGGTTCTGTCTCTGAGTTTCTCGGCCTGGGCGCAGACCCCCGCAGAATGCAATAAGCCCCTCACCGAAGATTCGAACTCTGGCATTGTCTGTAACCCTGACGACAAAAATCTGGCTAAAAAGGCAACCGGAGCCGCTGAAGCCACCGTCCCCGAGGTTGAAAACCCTGGTGGCTGCCGCGAGTGCTATGCCAATCGCTACGATAAGCGCTTGAAAGAGGAAAAGAACACGGTGGCCCCGGCCAGCACGGGCGGCGGTGCCGGCGAGACCGGAACCAACTCCAAGACACGCAAGTAGACTGTATCACGCTCTTCAGGTGTCGAAAGTTCAGACATTCTCAATTTGAGACAACACCCAAGTTATTGAAATAACTTGGGTGTTTTTTTTCGAAACACGTCTCCATTTGGCATGCTCCTCGCTAGGTTACTTCCGTGAGTAGAACCCTGTTGAAAAGGAGTTACCTATGAAAGTCTTCATGGCAATGATCGTCTTGAGCCTGTCCGCATCCATGGCCTCCGCGAAATGCGCGAATATGGTTGGCGGGCGTATGCACGACAATACGGGTGTGAAAACACGGGTTGCAAAGGCACCTGAAAAAACTCAGGCCGGCAAGAACAGCACGAACCGTGACGGCGGAGCTCGTAAGAACTAAGAAAGCGTCAGCGTCCTGCGCGCTGAGTGTAGGACGCTGAATTCTCCTCGCCGGAGAAGATCTCTTTCGCTTTGGTCGTCGCATAGTCCGATGATTTCTTGATCATCAAGGCACCGCCAGCTGCGGCGCTCTGAACCCATGCGACCACTGGAGAGTTTTCTAACGACTCTTCAATTTTATTTTCCAGAGGAACACCGTTCATCTGGAGCTGCATCGCCATCGTCAGAACGGCGGTGACCGCCAAACACTTCAAGACAAAAAGAAATTCAGTCATTGCGAGCCTCTGTTTTTCCCTCGTTTGGGAAAAGCGATCGAATCGTATTTAAGATCTGTTCTTTGTCGAAAGGCTTCGAAATCCAACCATCAAAGAAATCGTCGCCAGCTCCCGGCAGATCCCCTTTCTCCATGGTGGTAAAAGCCACAATCCGGGCCTCAGGCCACATTTCTCGGATGGCCTTAGCGGAATTGACTCCGTTCATTCGCGGCATCACCAAATCCATGAAAATCAAGTCAGGCAATGTCTGAGAGGTGAGGGTCAGCGCCTCGACGCCGTCGGCGGCCTCCGCAACACAAATGTGACCGGCTGGCTTCATGACCGCCTTCACAAGCTCACGCACGAATACCGTATCGTCGACGATCATATATCGAATGGACATACAGAAATGATATCAATGACCCCAGCGATAGCCGAGCGAAAACGTCAGACGGTTCGTTGTCGCCGTGACGTTGGACGGGGTCACTCCGGTCAAGGCATCGGCCTGTGAGGCCGGGCCATCGAATACGTTTTTTTCCACTCGATAGCCAAGGCCGTACAAAAACTGACTTGTCCGATCGAATTTCCATTCGCCACCGACGTCGACCCCAACCCCAAGACTTTCAGCGGGGTCTCCCGAGTTCGCGATCAGCTTCGTTTCTCTTTCACGATGAAAAAGTCGGGGCTCGAGATAACCACCGAATACCCAGGTATGCGATGAGGAGCTCGGGACGGATCCTTGGACACCGACACCAAAACCCGAGGTCTCTGTGCGAAGACGGGTCGTTGAATCGGCCGAGACCCTAAAGTCCTCGTCCCGGTAATACAATCTGAACGTCAATGAGGACGAGAGTTTGGAAACCCCGAGATACTTTCGAACCTTGATTCCAAGCTCCATCTCTTCGTTTCGCACAGGATCCGTGGATCTGGTCTGATCGTTCGCATCGATGCTCCCACCCAGTGAAAACCGAACAGCTCCCGACAAACCAAGAAGCGGAGTGAACCAGACATTGGATCTCAGATTCACATCCCCGGCCGACATACGATATCGACGGGTTGAAAAATTCGATTTGGCATCGAGATCGCCTAGGCCAGATTGAAGCTGGATCTCGACTCGATTCAACCGCGAATCATCCGCATCGACTTTTTCCTGGTAGAACTGATCGATGTGATCCTGGTCCCCAGTCCAGAGGCCTCGAGCCTGTTCACGCCAATCGGGTTCTTCGCCGGCAGGCTCCGCCGCCGCGGGCTCTTTTTTTATTTCACCAGATGCCGCCTCCACGGATGCGGGCGCTCTTGATTTGGACCTGGACTCGTCTTTGATCTTGTACTTTCCCGAGGAAAGAAAGTGGCTCGTGAAATCGATCTGTGCCTGTGCGCCGAAAGCCATGAAAAAGAGAATGAAGAAAAGTCCGCGAACACACATAAGATCTTCTTCGGATAACCAGACGAAGACTTGATGGCCGTTTGACGGAATTTCACTCTGCAGGCAGAATGAAAAGATATGAAAATCAGTTTACGGCTGCCGGGTGTCGTCGCTCTTTTTTTCCTGACCTTTTTTGCGGGTTTTGTTGCCCATGGTCAGACGCAACCATCCTATGTCAGCGCCGTGGACAAAGACCTGAGCATCCGACAAGTCGCCGTTTTTCCAATGACGGATAATCTTTCTGGAATTTACGCAGGACCCCTGACGGAAAGTCTCAGGTCCAGAATCTCAATGGATCCTCGATGGTCTCTCGTTGAGACGGGAAATTTTTCGATCGGTCTCGAAGAAAGCTCGGCTCGTATCCAAGAGGCGATGAAAACACTCAAGGCAAATGCGGTCTTGACCGGACGAGTGCAAAAGGGACCAGCCGGGCTCTCGCTTCGTCTGACCCTGTATGTAGGATCGAGCGGTTTACCTTTGCTTGTGGAAGAGGTCGTCGAGCCCAGACAGTTTTCCATTGATCGCATGACGGCTCTTCTGAAAGAGAGCCTTCAGCGCTTGCGAGACCGCCTGCCCTTTCATGGAATTGTGTCTAGCCGACGCGGACAACAGGTCACGATCAACCTGGGGCAGAACTCCGGTCTTCGTGACGGGGATATCGTCGACATCATCCAAATCCTCAGGGTCAATCGTCACCCGAAGCTGAGCTTCATGATCTCTACGGACAAAGAGATTCTAGGAAAAGCCCGCATCTTCAAGGCTGACGAAGAACTCAGTTTCGGGAATCTCGTCTATGAAAAAGAATCCGGCGTGGTCGTTCCTCAGTTGAAGGTTCTTGCACCTCGGCCGATCATTTATGCCGAACCAGTCACGGCCGGTGGCGCCTCTGCCAGAGCCGATGCCCCTCTGGCTTTCGGTGAAAAGCCCATCGAATGGTTGCCGGAATCGACCCCGCAGTATGGACGAGCGCAGATCCTTGGTGGAATCGGCCAGTACGCTCAATCCAGCAGCTTCAGAACCGGAGGCAGTGTCTCCGGATCCAATGCCCTGACCCCGAACCTCGCGCTGATGGCCGAAGGATGGCTCAATCGAGATTGGTGGGTCGGCTTCTCGCTGCGACAGTCGGCCTTTACGGTCAATAACGGCATTGCGAACTCCACACCCTCAAAGATCAATATGTCGCTGTCGAAGTACGACGTCAGCGCCGGTTACAACTTCCTTCTTGGGAACGATTTCTTCGGACCGAAGCTGCAACTCAGCCTGGGAATGGCGCAGTTCAAATCCAGAGCCGACGAATCAAATCCTCTGCTCTTTTCGAATATCGATTTCGGAGGAACTTTCCTCGGCTTCAATTTTAATACAAATCTTGGCGAAGAAAGCCTTTGGGATGTCGGTGCCCGCATGAAGTACTATCTGTCTCCGAGTGCCAGCGACTCAGCCGATTCCGGATCCGTGAAGTCGGTCAGCGCGAATGATTTCGCCTTCCTGCTTGCTCGTCGAGTTCGGCAGAACTTCCGTTATGTCGGAGAACTGAACTTCGAATACTACAGCACTGATTTCAATAACAACGGATCCAGAAACCCCGGCGTAAAATCGAACAGCCACCGAGCAACGACACTGTGGTTGGGCTTGGAATACGCGTTTTAACGACAGCAGAGGATCAGATGAAATGTTTGGCGATGCTTACGATCATTCTGCTTCTTGGTAGCCCGGCTTTTTCCGCTCCCCAGTCCTTGAATCTCACCCTTGAAAACTCCTGCCTTTTCACCAAGGGAAAGAGTTTTATCGTGCAAAGTGTGCTTGAGATGAAGGGATCGAACTCGAAAAAAGTTTCTCAGTTCTACTGCAAACTGAACGCACGCAGATGTGAGGTCATCGAACTCGATATCTCCAGGAAAACGATAAACTCAAAAAATCTCAATTCGTGGAGTATCCCTCTTGAGCAGATCAAGATTGGAGAAAACTCAGCCTCTTTCTCTTTCGCCAACACGAAATTCACCGCCGACGAGAAAAAAGGCGTCACACTTTCCTCGTCTTTTCCCAAAGGCGATTCCCTTAAGAAAAGCCCTTTTTCGGAAACCTGGACAGGCTCCTGCCGATAAAGATGTTTAAAAAGAAAAACCCGGGACCAGCCCGGGTTTTCCAAGAACGAGGAAGTGTTGCCTCGAACGGCTGATTACATCATGCCGCCCATGCCACCCATTCCGCCCATACCACCCATGTCGCCATGGCCTGGCATGCCGCCTTTGTCTTCTTTCTTCGGAGCTTCAGCGATCATGGTCTCAGTCGTGAGCATGAGCGAAGCAACGGACGCTGCGTTCGTCAGAGCGCTGCGAACAACTTTGACAGGATCGATCACGCCGTCTTTCAACAAGTCGGTGTATTCGTCAGAGAAAGCGTTGAATCCGTAAGAAACGGACTTGTTCTGAAGGATACGATCGAGAACGATCGCACCATCGAGACCGGCGTTGAACGCGATCTGACGGATCGGCTCTTCGCAAGCACGGCGAACGATCTGAGCGCCTGCCCATTCGTCTTCGCTGAACTCTTTCTTGTCGATTTTGCGGGAAGCGCGCAAGAGAGCGGTTCCGCCACCAGCCACGATTCCTTCTTCAGTCGCCGCACGAGTCGCGTTCAAAGCGTCTTCGATACGGGCTTTTTTCTCTTTCATCTCGATCTCGGAAGGAGCACCGACGTGGATCACGGCAACGCCACCAGCGAGTTTCGCGAGACGCTCTTTGAGCTTCTCTTTGTCGTAATCGGAAGTGGTCTCTTCGATCTGAGCCTTGATCTGAGCGACGCGGGCTTGGATCTCGGCTTTTTTGCCGGAGCCGTCGATGATCGTGGTGTTGTCTTTGTCGACAACAACGCGTTTCGCGATACCGAGGTCAGCAACAGTTGCTTGCTCGAGTTTGCGACCGATTTCTTCGGAGATGACTTTCGCGCCAGTCAAAGCCGCGATGTCTTCGAGCATCGCTTTACGACGATCGCCGAAACCTGGAGCTTTCACTGCACAGACGTGGAGGGTGCCACGGAGTTTGTTCACAACGAGTGTCGCCAGAGCTTCACCGTCAACGTCTTCAGCGATGATCAAAAGCTGACGGCCTTGTTTTGCAACGCCCTCGAGGATCGTGATCATGTCTTTCATCGACGAGATTTTTTTGTCGTAAACGAGAATGTAGGCGTTCTCGAGAGTCGCTTCCATCCGCTCTGGATTGGTCACGAAGTAAGGAGAGAGGTAACCACGGTCGAACTGCATCCCTTCAACAACCGCAACTTCCGTTTTAGCTGTTTTGGATTCTTCGATAGTGATCACACCTTCTTTGCCGACTTTGTCCATTGCATCCGACAGCATCTGGCCGATTTCTTTGTCGTTGTTCGCAGAGATCGCACCAACTTGAGCGATTTCATTCGAACCTTTGACCGGCTTCGCCATGGACTTGAGGTCCTCGAGAGCGATTGCAACGGCTTTGTCGATTCCGCGTTTCACGAACATTGGGTTGTGACCAGCGGAAACGATTTTCGCGCCTTCACGATAGATCGCTTGGGCGAGAACAGTTGCAGTCGTTGTTCCGTCACCAGCTTCGTCGTTGGTTTTGGAGGCGACTTCTTTCACCATCTGGGCGCCCATGTTTTCGAACTTGTTCTCAAGTTCGATTTCTTTGGCAACGGTGACACCGTCTTTGGTGATCAGTGGCGCACCGAAAGATTTTTCGATGACGACGTTACGGCCTTTAGGACCGAGAGTAACTTTGACCGCGTTCGCGAGAGTGTTCACACCTTTCAGGATGTGGGCGCGGGCATCTTCAGAAAAACGAAGTTCTTTGCTCATTGTATGTGCTCCTTAAATTTTCAAATCAGTGGAAAACGCCGAGGACGTCTTCCTCGCGCATCATCAGGTATTCTTCGCCATTCAATTTCAGCTCGGAACCCGCGTATTTGTTGAAGAGAACTTTGTCGCCAGCTTTCACTTCGAGAGGAAGAGTTTTGCCGTCTTCAGTGATGCGGCCTTTGCCGGTCGCAACGACTTCACCTTTTTGAGGCTTTTCTTTTGCGGTGTCTGGGATGAACAGGCCGCCGGCTGTTTTGTCTTCTTCAGCCATGCGACGGACGAGAATGCGGTCATGCAACGGGCGCACGCCGAGTTCGGATTTTGCCATAAAGACCTCCTGAAACGTAAAAATGACGACCGGGCAATATGGGCCCAGCGCCGTTATTTATGAACGAACGGAAGTAATATGGACTGCTCAAGGGAGGAGTCAAGGCAAGGACGCTCAAAATTCTATGAGGTCATCGATTTTTTTAGCAATTTTAAGGACTTATTTCGAGCCATCACTGCCTATGTTCAAGGCACTGGCTGGCAACTGACCTGTTTGGGTCCCAAAGACGGAGTTTGCATAGGCCGCCATCAATTCAGCAACCTCGTCCGGGCTCAATCGGCCGGCCACATCTTTGTAGACGTTCTTATTTGAAAGCTTGGTCAGATAACCTGCAAAGTAGTCCGAAACGGTCAGCTCTAAAGCCGTCTCCAGCTCCATTTCATCGTTCCGGATCTGAGTCAAAAGACGTGTGCCCTCGACGTCTTGACCTTCGAAGCCCACTTTTTTGCGAACATTGGGGTCTCTTTTACGATGATTGAGGGAAAGCTTCCGGCCCTCTAAACGGTTCTGGGCATCGACGACCTTGGCCCGCTTCCATTCCCGGTAGCTTTTCACAGCGCCAACGTCGGCAGCCCAGACGGCTCCAGGCGCAAACAGCAAAGCGACCATTCCAAATACCAAAGTCAAAATCAGGGATCTCATGACTCTCGTGCCTCCAGCAAACGTGCAACTTCGTGGAGTCCTAGATCAAAGGATGTGCCGAGTCCGAAAGACCCTCAGATCGAATTGTTTCAATTTGAGGCTTGGACTCCCGCAAGAGGGCGCCGAATCTTGTCGGAGATCATCCAAAAATGGGCGCAAAAAAAGCCGTGGGGATCGCCCACGGCTTTGAAATCGTTCATGAAAACGACATGTAAAATTTACCAGCCGCCAACGATCTGGCAACCGGCAGGACGGCAGCCATAAGAGAACTGAGCGCACTTCATCACAGCTTGGCGCTGAGTTGCTTGGGCATTGTAACCGAAGGTGCGGAAAACTTGTCCGTAGGGAGCTTGAGCATAGCACACCACTTGGCGAGGCTGTGGGCGTGGAGGCGGTTGCGGAGGATAGTATCCACCACCATGACCGGGACGGCCACCAGGACGGCCTGGGCGACCGGGACGGTTCCAATCTTGGCCAGGGCGGTTGTAGTCGCGGTTACGAGCATCGATCTGAGAGTCCAAAGCTTCAGCAGCAATGGCGCCTGCGATCAAACCGATCACCACTCCAGCAACGATATCACCTTTGTTCGAGCGGCCGATCTGAAGAGCTCCGGCATCGATTTTCGGCGCGAGTTCCTCGAAGGACATCGGTCCTTCCTCGAGATCGTAGGTTTGCTCCAAAGAAGCTGTTTGCGCGAACGAGTGTGGAGCAACAGCCATCAGTGCAGCCACGATCAACATCATTTTCTTTTTCATTTTAGGAACTCCTTTAAGTTCGGTTCATTTCGACACCGGGGAGTCCACAAAGCAATGACGGTGCCAGGACAAAAGTGGCCAGAATGCACCGGCCCCAACGCCTGATTATGACAAAAGATTCGTTTGATTTGTCTGTTCCCGCGGAGCTCTTTGTCGACGAACAAGCCGCTGGTACTGCAAGATCCCCTCACGGAAACTCGGAAGGATCGTTTGAGAGTAAGGATGATTCCGATCAAGATGTGACTTCAGATGATGATGGGCTTTCGCCAGATTGTGATAGGGAATGGATGGCGCCAGGTGATGAAGGCTATGATACTTGAGGCCCAACGGCGCCCAAAGCTCAGACAAAAAACTTCCTTCGATCGTGACAGAGTCCCTGAGGGCCGCCATCGGGCTCAATGAGCCCTCTTCATTGTCATAAAGATGCGCAACCCTCGCTCGGTAAATATTCACCACCCCGTTCAGAGTCGCAATCACGTACCAGAGAACAAAGAACTTCGCAGAAAGAACTCCCGTCACGCCGAGGACGATGAACAAAAGAAAGACCGAGGCGCAACCCAGATCTTGCCAGAGGGCTTCTTTGCGCTCTTCTTCAGATGGTTCATTTCTGACGTAAGACGGATTGACGACGATCGTGGAGGCTCGTTGATAAACGAAATTCTGCCAGGTTCGCGGAGTCAGCCACGAAAAGAGCGGCCACAAACCGAATCTGGCCGTCAACAGCAGTGGTGACAGTGGAGCCGCAAGAAAAGGCAGAAAGAAATATCCCATACCTTTTCCCTTCAGGAAAAGATACTCGGGATCACGGTTCGTTCCGAAGGTGTTCGGAAGATGGTGAAACCGATGAGGCTCGTGCATGTAGTAGGGGATGCGATTCGGAAATCCAAAAAACAGATTATAACAAGCGCCCAGTCCCGGGATCTTTTTATGAAAGTGGACAACTTCGTGGATAAACGCGTTTCCCCGGAAAAAGGCCAAATAGGCCGTCAGAAAAAGAAGCCAAAACACGGGACCCATATTCAGAACGCTCATTGCCCACAAAGAGCCCCAAGCGACAAGCCCCGTCGCCGTCAGATCGGTAAAGAATCTTTTCGGAGAAAGCTGGTGGTAGGGCTTCAAAAGGATCAGGGCTTTTCTCAGCTCTTCCCTTTCCGCTCCAAGATCCGTCTTTGTCATGATCTTTCCTTTTCTCCGTAGAACTTCCGGAATTCCGCGAGCGAGGATTCCACCAGAGCGCGGATGTCGTCAGATTCATGGACGTCATCAAGACTTTTCAGACTCAGGAATCCGCCATGATCGTTTTTGAGAGCTTCGGCGATTCGCACAGAGGCCTTTTTCATTCGCTCTTCTGCCAAGGGTGTCAGGGCAATAAAGGTCGCAGGGCCCGAGGGGAAATTGTCGACCGTGAATCCGATCAAGTTCGCGGCCATAGGGCTTAACCGCGGAATCCGCCACTGAACACTGCGAAGCAAGAGCCATGCAACCGGAAAGGACATCGGAAAGCGCCTGCGCCTCATACGGCGTGTTTGCCAGTAGCTGCGAATCCGCTCTCGAGCGAGCATTCTCCCAGTCACTTCAAAAAAGCGTCCGTTGTCCACGGCTCCGGCTAAAACAAAATTCGGGTTCTTCGCAAAATCATCCGGCATTAGCAAATCTCGGTTGGCACAAGACGAAACACCCAAAACTTTCAGGTTCGGTTCCGTTTTCAAGCTGTACCTGGATTTGCCCGCAATGGAGCCGACCCCTGCTCGCGCAAAAATCAAGCTCACCGTCATCGCACAGCTCAGGTAGTGCTCTTGGTTCTCTTCCATGTAGATGCTGAATCCGTGAGTTTCCCCCAGGATCCGCAAGCTTTCCGCGTTGATTCTGTTTCGCAGCTCTGTCGTCAAGGCTTCGTGGCGATAGGTTTCGACGTAAGAGTTGAACCGGTCGCTCAGGTAGACATTGAGTGGAACGGCCCGAACACCCTCATGGTGAATCTCGACTGCTGCTGGATAACGGCATCCATCCTTTTCCAACATGGCAAAGATCGCCGCGTGAGCAAAGGACTGCTCTCCCTCAACGAGGGTCGTAAAAATCCCATCCGAGTCATCGGTGCGGTTGCATAGAAAAACATCTCCAGGCAGAAATTCCACCTGCCGGTAAATCACACCTTCTGCTGTCGGCTGATAAGACTCTTGTGAGTAAACGGATTCCTTCGACCAGTCCTCGAACCGGATCGAACGACTATCGGTGTCCATTCCAAAGTCCCGATGGCCCTCGGCCCAGTCAGCCAAAATAGCTGACCGCTGATCGGCGCGGGCACTCTCCAATCGGGAATGCCGTTCCCGTCTGAAAAGGAATCGTTGGTTCAGGCTGACCTTTCGATTCAGAAAGTACATCTCTTCCAACGACAATCGCTGACCAGAGATTTCTCCGGGGGAGGCGCAGTGATCGGCCTTCATACTTTCATCTTCCTGTCGAATTTTTCCATAAGCACTTCAAACTCAAGACGGTCTTCTTTCGACATTCTCTGCCGGACACCCAGCAAGTAGTCGCCGCCCAAAAGAAGATTGAAGTTCGTGTCACTATATTTGTGATGCAGGAAATGGTTCTGAACCACTCGGCGCATATATTTGGTCCGGGCAACTCGTTGAACGATCAGTGATGCCGACGAGATCTCTTCGGGGTGGTGGACCAGGGGATGCAGATATTTACTGAAAAGCATCGGCACAAAAGCCATCACAGCACTTGCACCGAACGCCACCGGTCCCAACATCAGTCCGATCAGGATCGGGCCGACAAAGAAAGGAAGGACAAAGGGCAAAGTCCCGTCGATTCCTTTCAAGGTCAGATTGTAACGTTCGAGCCAGATCAGATTGGCGAATTTCTTGGAAAACTTGCTGCGAATCCAGCTATCGATTTCCTGCTTTTCTTCGGCGTCACGGAACTGGGTAAAAAGATCGAGCCGATAGGTCTTGTGATGATGAATAACCAGGTGTTGGTAATAGGCTTTCAGGACTGGATAGAAAAGGCGCGGATATTTGAAATAGAGCTTCAACTGCCACCGACTGGGGTGACCGAAGAACCGATGCCCGAAAGACTCCGTGACCGTTGCCGACAGCAGGCCCAGGAGAGTTCCAAGAATGATTTCCGTCATTACGGCTCCTTGAGGGGGAATTTTCAAAAAATTTCGCGGACCGACGATGTATAAACAAAGGCCGCCTGATTTTCAAATTTTCGGGATCAGGTTTGTCCCAGCTCGAATGAGTCGGCTGATTCAAGATGACGTTGCTGAAGATTCTTCCGTGTGCCGAGGGGTTCGTCTAAAAGTTAGACAGAGAGTGCGATCACTCGTGGATGGTCACTTTCCGCAAGAGGCGAGGTGATTTTTAAGTTCCTGGTTGCTGCGTTTCTGCAAAACAAGAAGTTCTTCGTAAGGATCACCTTTCAGCCCCAAGACTTTCGCGAAAGCCGGTTCCGTCTTGAGGCCGACTTCGCGGGCCTCTCTGACTTTTCTCCGAAAGGTGGTGCCGCCCATTTTCAGCAAGCGCTCCTCGATCAAAAAATGCCGATAGCCTCGTTGATTCACGGAAGGAGTTTCTTGTCCGAAAATCTCAAAGTCCGCTCCTCCAGACGAGAAGGAGGCGAACAAAGTGGGGACGCCTTGAACCATCATCTCTTGGATGTTGAATTCTCGAAAGCCACCCGAGCGTTCGAGAAGGATGTCTTTCGCCAATCTTAGATCGCCCGAGATAAGAACATCCACATCCGATCCCGCCACGTCCAGACCGAGAGGAAAAGTCCCTGCGATCAGCGGCGAAAACGGCCTCAGAAATTCCAAAACTCCGGATTCATTCACCGCGGTAAAAATCCTCTCGTTCACTTCAAGGGCGATGACCGACTCAAGAGAAAGGTGGTGGAACTTCACGGCAAAGCCGCCGAAGGGAATCTCCAACTCTTGATTGAATCCTTTGCTCAGACCCGATTCCTCAAACCGGCATTGAGGATAACGGCTTTTGATCTGGTCGAAAGGAAGGTCACAGACGATCTCAAGATGCTCAAAACCATCCGCGACGATTTTCCCCTTTTTTGGAGCAGGAACCTCGATCAGATCAATTTCCCATTCGCGAAACACAAGAGGAGATGTCAGCTTGAAGGTGGAAATCAGCCGACCGTTGACTTCACTCTCCACCAACAGCTCGGCAAAACTCGCAAACTTCTTTTTTGTCGAAAGATAGAGCTCTTGCGTGGAGGTCCTGTAGCACAGATGATCGATGTGCCAATGATCCTCGATCGAAAAAGCCTTTCGCTCGAACTCCGCGAAGGCCCGCTCGAGAAAGTCCCGAGCTTGGTCCATGAGATCGGATTGAATGCTCTTTGCTTCATTCATGAAAAACTCCAACTGACGGACGTTGTAATACAAAACGGATCCGGAACGTTTTGGAATCTTTTGAAATCTTGGACGGGAATATCCGAAGTAAGAAAAAAATGGCTCAGGAGGAGGGACTCGAACCCCCGACCCAGCGGTTAACAGCCGCTTGCTCTACCGACTGAGCTACTCCTGAACGCGAAGGATGAAATTAGAAAGAAACCAAAGCCTTGTCAAGGCGAAGAGAGACCCCTCAGGTACTCCTGCAGCCGGGGGGAATAAAAAGGCATCCCCTGGGCTCGGAAAACTCCCCGCTCCAGATCCCCTTCCAAAATGACTTCTTGGGAGGGGAGGGCGTGAGCTTTCAGCAAGGGCTTCCAAACAGCACCCTCGGTTTGTCCGGTCTGGACGGCCCGCGTTTCCACCTCGCAGACATCCGAGGCTTCGACCTCATGCCCCGTCCCGATCAGAGCCTGCAGTTTCAGCTCCTCTCCGGTCGGGCACCAGTCCCAAACGGCCTGATGATCCTCGAAAAGCTCTTCCAAATTCAATGTCTGTCCGGGATCACGCAGAGAGCGGATCGACACAATGACTGCCACCAAGGCAACAATCAGAAGCCCACCCTGCAAAATCCAACGAATAGAGGAGAAAGAGATCTTTTTTTTCATGAAATGAGAGGGAAAAAATTGGTGCAGTCGCCAGGAGTCGAACCTGGGACCCCAACATTCGTAGTGTTGTACTCTATCCAGCTGAGCTACGACTGCACACGGGAGACGATGGGATACCCTAGTTCGAACCCTAAAATCAAGCGCAGACCACAAAATTGCAATTTCCTCAGACGACGATCCTTGCTTTTCTGGGTTCCTCTATGGCAGCTTACGGAGAGCCAAAGCCGCGGAGAAGTGGGTGAGTGGCTGAAACCAAGCGTTTGCTAAACGCTCGTACGCTCAAAAGGCGTACCGCGGGTTCAAATCCCGCCTTCTCCGCCAGTTTTCAATTTAATGCGATGCAGCACGATCCTTAAGAGCCCTAGTATCGGACTTTGTCGGCCTTTTGATCCCATTCCTCGAAAAC
>JAHBUU010000045.1 GCA_019637895.1 Pseudobdellovibrionaceae bacterium
ATCGTCTCGTCACAAGCTTGCATCAAAGCTTTGATGGCTGGACGTCCGATTTCGGAAGTGTCGCCTTCGAGAGCTTTCAATGCAGAACCTTTTACGATGCGGATGGTGTCGCCAGGGAACTCGTACTTGGAGAGGAGTTCACGAACTTCGAGTTCAACGAGCTCGAGAAGTTCTTTGTCGTCAACCATGTCCACTTTGTTCATGAAAACAACGAGGGCAGGAACACCGACCTGACGAGCGAGCAAGATGTGCTCACGAGTTTGTGGCATAGGACCGTCAGCTGCGGAAACAACGAGGATCGCGCCGTCCATCTGAGCGGCACCAGTGATCATGTTTTTTACGTAGTCGGCGTGACCTGGGCAATCAACGTGAGCGTAGTGACGGTTGTCAGTTTCGTACTCAACGTGAGTTGTGGAGATCGTGATACCACGAGCTTTTTCTTCAGGAGCTTTGTCGATCTGGTCGTACGCAAGCGCCTGAGATTTACCTTCGGCCGCGAGAGTCGTTGTGATCGCAGCAGTCAAAGTGGTTTTACCATGGTCAACGTGACCGATCGTACCGATGTTCACGTGCGGCTTATTACGGACAAATTTCTCTTTCGACATTGTTCCTCCTGAAAGATGAAACCTTAAATTAAAATCAATTCCCAAAACACTTCAAAAAAACTGGAGCCCGTGATCGGAGCCGAACCGACGACCTCACCCTTACCAAGGGTGTGCTCTACCACTGAGCTACACGGGCAATTTTATGGTCTCTTCCAAATGGAAAATTCCAATTGCTCACTCATTGGAGCGGGAGACGGGACTCGAACCCGCGACCCTCTGCTTGGAAGGCAGATGCTCTAGCCAACTGAGCTACTCCCGCTTCAGACCGATCTCGATTTCTCGAGAACGGGGCTTCTCGCCAGCTCTTGCAAACTCTCGTCACAAAGCCAGCACCACGCCCAAGAAATCGACTTTGGTGGACAGGGAAGGATTCGAACCTTCGTAGACCATGGGCCAGCAGATTTACAGTCTGCCCTCTTTAGCCACTCGAGCACCTGTCCGCTCGACTCGTTTTCTTTTGCTTGGTGCTGGCTATGGGACTTGAACCCGCAACCTACTGATTACAAATCAGTTGCTCTACCAATTGAGCTAAGCCAGCATTCTTTTCGACTCGATTTCATCAAAACCCCATCAGAAATTCTGAAGGGACACGAATCCACCGCGTTTTGAGAACCTACGCTTTGTATGGAAATTTTTTACCGCCGTCAAAGGCTTTTGTGAAATCCCCGCGGAAACGAAGGGGTTGCCCATCTTTCAAGCAACCCAAGAAGCCCTTCTTTCGAGGGGATCCCACAGGCGAAACACCTCTTCCCTGGCAAAAACCAAAGACAATAGGGGCTTAAAAGGCCTTTTGCCTGTTTTAAGCCCGAAAGCGGCGTTGCTGACGGAAGGTTTCCGTCAAAGCGATGGCTGTTGCCACAGAGGCATTGTAACTCGCTGCGGCGCTCAATTGAGGAATGGAAACCAGCTCGTCGCAAAGCTTTTCCGTGGGAACTCGAAGACCCTTGTCTTCCGCACCGACGGCCCAGACGACCTTTTCTGGAAGCTCGAGATCGAAAATCGTTTTCTTCGCTTTGTGACTGAGACCGAAAACCCAATATCCTTTTTCTTTCAACGTCTCGATGGAGCCCTGGAAGTGAGTCGTCTCTTGAACGGGAACGTGCTCAACACCACCGCAAGCCACTTTGTGAACGGTCGGAGTCAATCCCACGGCGCGGTCTTCAGGAATGAGCAAACCATTCACGCCCATCAACCATCCTGTTCGTAAAATCGCTCCGAGATTGTGAGGATCTTCGATTCCATCAAGCAACAAGACCGTGGATGTTTTGAAAGAATCCAAGCCATCGAAATCCAAAGTCGGACGACCATCGACGTAGGCAACCGCTCCTTGATGAGTGGCGCACAGACGATCCAGGACCGCGACCGGTTTTGTTTCGACCGTGAGACGAGCCTTGCGTGCTTTCTCTTCGAGGTCTCGCAGATCTTGAGAGGACTCCCACCCTTGTCGCAGCCAGAAGGCTTTGATCTGATGAGGGCGCACCGAGAAAACTTCGCTCAAGGCATGAGTTCCAGCAACAGCTCGCCAGTTTTTCGGGATCTCGGGCTCACGACGAGGACCTGCGGACCGCTGAGGTCCACGAGAAGAAGTCGGTGCCGAACGAGGAGAGGATTTCCCTCGAGAATGATTTTTGGGTCGCATGTTTGACTCTCCTAAACTTGTATTGCCCGCAGGAACTTTTCCGCAGCAGCGCCAGGATCTTTCGCCTGCACGATAGGCCGCCCGACGACCAGAGCCCGAGCTCCGGCCTGGAGCGCCTCTTGCGGTCCCGCCACCCGCTTTTGGTCTCCCTTTTCATCATCGGGGAAACGAATCCCCGGCGTGAGCAGGTACAGCCCACGCCCCTGCAAGGACTCAAGCTCGTGAGGAGAGCAGACGATCCCCGTCAGACCTGCGGACTTTACCAAATCGGCCAACGCCACAACATGGATGGCAACCCCGTCAGGCCTAAGCACCGGTGGAAGCGAGTTTTGATCCCAACTGGTCAGCACTGTCACGGCGAGAATGCGAAATGGTCGAATTCGACTGAGTTCCAACTCCAAAGCGGCCATTTTTTTCAAAGCATCGAGTCCGGACAGAGCGTGAACCGTGACGACCGAGGCTCCGCAGTCAAAACTGGCGCGCACCGCCGCCTCCATCGTCGAGGAGATGTCGAAGTGCTTGTTGTCCATGAAGACCGGGCCTTGGCGTGCGATCTCTTCGACGAAGCTTTGACCGTAGCGCAGGCAAAGCCTGGGGCCGAGCTTGAAGCCACCCACCTGACCCGACAGGCTCTTGGCAAGTGAAAGGGCTTCCTCGCGGGTGTCCACATCCAAGGCGACCACCAGAGGATTCAAAAAAGGACTCGAAGACGGATTGTTTAGCATGGCCCCATCATAGCCGAAGATCCGGCCACATCAAGGGCTTCAGAGCCACTTACGAGCTGCAGGAGAGAGTGGAACACCCCGGCTTTGAGCGCGCCCAATCGGGACGCTTCTTGGCATAAGACTCTCGATTCTCCCGAAAGACATAGGGAGACTCAAGGACCGCAAGAAGCTCTTCGACTTTCGAAAAATCCCCGACCTCGGCCGACTCGATCGCCTCTTGCACCAGATAATTTCTGGGCACATAGAGAGGGTTCACTGCGTTCATCATTTCCAAACGGTTTTCCGGGCTCTGGCCTTCCGAGCGCAGGCGATCTGCGTAAACCTGAAACCAGCGAGTCCAAGCGGCCGTGAGATCAGCTGTCAAACCAGCGTAAAAAACCTCTGGTAAAAAATCAGGCAAGGCGCTGCGTTCCGCTGTCTCGATCGAAAAACCTGTCGCGAGTTCCCGGTAGAAAAGAGTCATGTCCGCCTGGGATTCCGTCAGGAGCCGATCAAGCTCGACGATCAAGAACTCATCCCGTTCGAGATCGAGCTCTTTGAGTCCGAGCTTCTGCGCTTGTGAGCGCAAAAAGACTTTTTGAAAGACGCCTTGGAAACTGGCGAGGCTTTCCTCGAAAAGGTCTTTTTGTTCGGGAACGAGGGTCAAGAGAGCTTCGGCAAGACGGGTCAGATTCCAAAGTCCGATCGCTGGCTGCCGTCCATAACAGTAACGACGCCCAGGAAGATCCGTGGTGTTCGGCGTCCACGATGGATCATAGTCATCCAACCAACCATAAGGGCCGTAGTCGATGGTCAAACCCAGGATCGACATATTGTCGGTATTCATCACACCGTGAACGAAACCGACTCGCATCCATTCCCCCATCAGCACAGCCGTTCGTTCGCAAATGATCCTGAACCATTCGGCCTCGCGAGCCGGAGACTCCGTCGATAACTCGGGAAAAAATCGATTCATCGTCTCGTCGACGAGCGTGCGGAGGAGTTGCGTTTCGCCACGAGCGGCGAAAATCTGAAAGTTTCCAAATCGCAGGAAGCTGGGCGAGACCCGACAGACGATGGCTCCGGGTTCTTCTTTCGGATGACCGTCATAGAACATATCCCGCACCACGGGTTCACCCGTCGAAACCACGCTCAGCGCACGGGTCGTCGGCACCCCAAGATGAAACATCGCTTCGCTGCAGATAAATTCCCGAATAGAAGAGCGCAAAACGGCCCGACCATCGGCCCGACGGGAATAAGGAGTGGGACCGGCACCTTTCAACTGAAACTCCCAAAGGTTTCCCTTGAGATCAGGAGCCTCGCCCAAGCTGATGGCACGACCATCACCCAACTGCCCCGCCCAGTGACCGAACTGATGGCCACCGTAACAAGCCGCCAGCGGCTTCATTCCAGGAAGGACTTGATTGCCCGCGAGGACCCGAAGCCCCACCGAGGCATCATCGGGACGAGACAAGCCGAAATGTTTCGAAAAAGATTGAGACCAACCGACCAGCGACGGCCGCGCAACGGGAGTCGGATCAACCAGAGATCCAAAGGCCCCCGACACCTGGCGAGAACCAGGCGCCCGGGATTCATCAAGGGGGAATCGGTCAAAAAAACCGTGTCCCCAAGAAAGCGTTTCGAGATCGGACATGATCCGCTCCGATTTTACTTCGCGGACTCCACGAGTTTCATGATTTCAGCGAAGGCTTTTTCTGGCGCTGCTTTGGTGACGTTTTTCGAACGGCGTTCGACCAGCTCGATCTCGTTATTCGCGAGACCCTTGCCGCCAATCACCACCCGAACCGGCATTCCCAGAAGATCCGCATCTTTGAACTTCACGCCTGGACGCTCGTCACGATCATCAACGAGAACATCAAGACCACGCGCCGAGAGTTCTTTTTCCAAGGTCTCGGCTAGCCCCATGACCGCCGCATCCTTTGGATCAAGGGCGCAGATATGAACATGGAAGGGCGCAATCGCCTTGGGCCAGATGATGCCGTCTTTGTCATGGCTCTGCTCGATGCAGGCTTGAACCGTGCGGGTCACACCGATTCCATAACAGCCCATCTCGAAAGGCCGGGCCTTGCCGTCCTTATCGAGGAAGGTGGCGCTCATTTTTTCAGAATATTTTTTGCCGAGATAGAACACGTGGCCGACTTCGATTCCACGGTAGGACTTCAAGCGACCGTTCGAGACTGGGCACTTGTCCCCTTCGCGAGCCATGCGCAGATCGGCGAGCTTTGTTTCTGTGAAGTCGCGGCCGCGGTTGACGTTTTTCAAATGGAAACCGTCTTCGTTGGCACCGACGATGAAGTTTTTGAGGCCGGTCACGCCATTATCGACGTAGATCGGAATCTTGAGTCCGACAGGACCGCAACTGCCCGGCGAAGCGCCGCTCACCTGACGGACCTCTTCGTCGGTCAACATCAGTGGCGGGTTGGTCAGCCCCAGAACGTTCTTGAGTTTCACCGGATTCACCTCGTCCGAACCGCGCAAAAGCACGCAGATCGGCTTAAGGTCCTTCACCTTGGGATCCGTTCCATCATTGGCCGAGAAGAACAAGGTTTTCACGAGCTCACGCTCGGGAAGTCCGGTGAATTTCGCCAGATCGGCGATGGTTTTTTGGTTCGGAGTCGCGAACTTTTCGAGGGTTTTTTCCTCTTTGTCCGCAGAGACATGAGGTTCGGGATCAATGGCAGGACAGACTTCGATGTTGGCCGCGAAATCGCCCTGATCACTGACCAGCAAAGCGTCTTCGCCAGCTTCGGCGAGCAATTGGAATTCGTGGGTCTGACTGCCCCCGATATTCCCAGCATCCGCCTGAACGATCCGGTAATCAACGCCGATTCGGTCAAAGATCGCCTGATAGGCTTTGTACATGAGGTCGTAGGATTTCAGCGCGCCTTCCTGATCAGCATCGAAGGTGTAGGCGTCTTTCATCGAGAACTCACGACCGCGCATGAGGCCGAAACGCGGACGAATCTCGTCACGGTATTTAGTTTGGATTTGATAAATGTTTTTAGGCAGGTCCCGATAGGATTTCAGGTCGTGACGGACATAGTCCGTGACGGCTTCTTCGTGAGTCGCGCCCAGACAGAACCAATGTTCATTGCGGTTCTTGAACTTGAGGAGACCGTCACCCATTTCCGTCCAGCGGTTCGTTTCCTCCCAGAGCTCCCGAGGGTGAACCATCGGCATCAGGATCTCGACGCCGCCACGCTGATCGAGTTCTTCACGAATGATGCGTTCGAATTTACGAATGGCCCGCAGAGCGATGTTGCCGTAGGTGTGGAGTCCAGGGGCGAGCTTTTTCATCATGCCGGCGCGAACCATGAGCTTGTGGCTTGGGATTTCCGCGTCGGAGGGAGCTTCTTTCAACGTGACGATCATCGACTGGGACCATTTCATAACCGATTCCTTCGTTTTCTTCGTTTCGGCCTATTTCAGCTCGGAACGTTCAATGCCTTCAATACCGTAAGCTTTGATCTTACGATGCAGATAACTTCTTTCAAGTCCGATCGCTTCGGCGGTCTTGGAAATATTCCCGTTATGTTCCTGGATTTTTTTGACCAGGTACTCACGCTCGAACTTTGAGCGCGCTTCACGGAAAGTTCCGAGGTCTTCGGCCGAAGAGGCCTCTTCCCCACCGATCAGGCCGGCGAAATACAGATCGTGGACGTCGACGTATTCTCCGGGCGTCAGGATATAGACCCGCTCGACGAAATTTTTGAGTTCGCGAACGTTCCCCGGCCAAGCATAACCGTGCATGGTCTCGAGGGCCTTTTCCGAAAAGATCTTTTTCGGCATTCCTGATTCACGCGAAAACTGATCGCTGAAATAGGAAACGAGGATCGCGATGTCTTCGGGACGTTCCCGCAAGGTCGGGATCTCGAAGGGAATGACGTTCAAACGGTCGTAGAGGTCTTGGCGGAAGCGTTTTTCAGCGACCTCTTTTTGCAGATCCTTCGAGGAGGAAGCGATCACCCGCACGTCGTTTTCGATGAACTCCATGCCACCGACTCGCTGGTACTTTTTTTCCTGCAGATAGCGCAGAAGCTTGGTCTGAGTCGGCTGGTTCATCTCGGAGATGTCCTCGATGAAAAGCGTTCCCCCCTGAGCGAGATCGAGTTTCCCCCGCTTGGTTTTCTCCAAGCCCGGCAAAGCGCCTTTTTCGATCCCGAAGATCTCGCCTTCCAGGAGGTCTTCAGGGATGGAGGCGCAGTTCAAATCAACGAAAGGTCGACTGGCTCGCGGACTCATGTAGTGAATGTTCTGAGCGACGAGCTCTTTGCCGGTTCCGGGCTCGCCCGTCAGCAGGATCCAGGATGGCGTTGGAGCCACTCGGGAAATGACCTGCTTGATCTGCACGATCGATGGGGCCTCGCCAATCAGAGCGATCGAACGACGGAGCTTGTTCAAAAGCGCCGACTTTTCCTCTTTCTCCTGACGATACTGGCTGACGTTTTGGATGATGATCGAGATTTTATCCATGGACAGGGGCTTTTCAACGAAGTCCCATGCACCCAGCTTGGTGGCCTTGACCGCCGTCTCGATGGTTCCGTGTCCCGAGATCATGATGAACTCGGTCGCGGGGAACATCTCGCGCGCTTTCTGAAGAACCTGGATTCCGTCAAAGTTTCCCGGCATCCAGATGTCGAGGAAAACGATGTCCGGTTGAAACTGACGAAGAGCCGCGAGGCCGCGCTCGCCATCTTCGGCCGATTGCACATTGTACCCTTCGTCCATCAGGGAAGCGGACAAAACATCGCGAATCGGCGCTTCGTCGTCGATAATGAGAATTTTCACGTGGCACCTCCATGGGATGGCCTGAGAGGAAGTTCGATCACCATCCGCGTGCCCTTGGGCTCGTTCGCCGTGGCTCGGATGAAACCGTTGTGATCCTCGATAATACGTTTCACGATTGCAAGCCCAAGGCCCGTTCCGGTTTCCTTGGTGCTGTAATAAGGCTCGAAAATCCGGGCCCGATCCCGCTGAGGAATCCCTTCCCCATTGTCTGTGACGGAGAATCGGATGATGCGAAGATCCGGGTCAAAGGATGTATTGACCGAGACGACGGGCCGCTCTTCTTTGAGCGAGGCCGCCACCGAGTTGTCGATGAGATTCACGAAGACGCGCTTGATTTGATCCGGGTCATAGCGGAATCGCGGCATGCTTTGGTCGTATTCGACCTCGAACTTGACCGTCGGGTGAGCCTGACGGAACAGAGTCAGCGACTCTTCGATGGTCTCTTTGAGGTCACCTTCGATCGGGCGGCTTTGCGGAAGACGAGCGAACTGGCTGAATTCATTCACCAGGTTTTTCATATCGTCGACCTGTCGAATGATCATCGTCGTGCAATCATTGAAGGCCGGATCCGTGATTTGCTCTCCGAATTTTTTTCGCAGACGTTCGGCGGACAGTTTGATCGGGGTCAGAGGGTTTTTGATCTCGTGAGCGATCCGTCGGGCCACTTCGGTCCAGGCGGCGGCCCTTTGGGCGCTTTGAATCGGCGTCAGATCGTCGAAGACGAGAACCTTCCCGATCTCTTCTCCGCTTTCGTCTTTGAGGATCGAAAGGGTCATCAAAAGCGGTAGCTCTTCGCCTTGGACTTGGACCTTGAACTCGCGCTGGAAACTTTCGATGCGATTTTCCTGCATCGTCTTCAGCATCTCGGCCAAGACCCGGAAGGATTCCAACGTCAGAAGTTCACGAACCGATTTCCCGATCAAGGCCTCGGCTTCGATTTTGAGCAGATCGGCGGCGTGACGATTGATCGTCGTGATTTTGCCGGTCTTGTCGACCGAGATCACGCCGGTGCTGATGTAACCCAGGACAACTTCCAGATACCCCAGGGTTTCCCGCAGGGAGTTTTCGGAGGTCTCGAGGTTTTGGATCATCTGGTTGAAGCTTTGGATCAGGGTGGCGATCTCTTCGCTCCCCGATCGCACATCGAGAGGAACGTAGTTTCCCTTGGCGACCTCGCGGGTCGCCTGGCCTAGACGTACCAACGGAACAGCCAACTGCTTCGCCAGGTAGAACCCGAACCACACCGCCGCCAACAGAATCACGAAGGTCATCAGGAAAAGGATGATCAGATAGATCGACTTCAGCGGGTATTCGAGAGGATTGATATCCCGAAGTTCTTCGTAAACCGAACTCACGTCATTCATCCGCGAGATCAGGGACAGGGGAACGAAACTCGAGACGACGAGGGCCCCACGATCCCGGCCCTCTTCGACGGGAATGATCACTCGCACCAGGTTCCCATCACCGAATTGGTGAATGGTGCTGGCCTCGGCCTGAGAGCGAACGCCTTTCTGAAGGAATTCGAGAGAGACCGGAGGGATTCCCGCGATCGCCTCATCGCCCGAGGTCGCGACGATTCGACGGCCGAACAAAGACGGATACCATTCGATCGCATCCAGAGCGAACTGTCCGCGCAAGCGTCCGAGCTCGCGCTCCATTGCTGCTGGACGGGCGGTGAGTTCCTTCACCCGGGCTGCGGCTTCGTGTGCAAAATGGTAGTTGTTCTTTTTGGCGTTGAAGTAATAGGCGTTTTGAACTTCGAGGGCGCTTTTCAGAACGCCGACGGTTTTGACGCTGAACCATTTTTCAAAACTCGAGTTGATGTAAAAAACCGAGACGATGAACATCAAGAGGGTCGGGATCACGCTGAAGGCTGCGAAGGCGGCGACCAACTTCCCCTTGAGCGAGCTGCCGAAGATCCGTCCCCGTCTTTCGACGAAGACCTTCACCACGTTCCGGAAGATCAGGAACGCCAGAAGCAACAGCAAAACGATGTTGAAGTTCACCAGACCGAAAAAGAAAATACTGTGGACAAAGGGAAGCTGCTGACTGGTCGCAAACAGACGGATCTCGAACCAGGTCAGGAAAACGAAGACGAAGGACAACAGGAAAACAATGAGAATCTCGCGGCGGCGCTTACGCTGCTCGAGAGCGGGATTCTCCATTTTGATGGGAGCCATTTCGACGGCTCGTTTTTTCCGGGCTGGTTCCTTCTGGACGGACATCAACGCTTCTTTTTCAGACCTTTCTTGAGATCTTTGATCAGGCCGAGCATTTCCAGAGTGACCTGAGCTGCCTCGGTTCCCTTGTTCCCATGCTTGCCGCCGGCCCGATCCTGGGCCTGCTCGTCATTCTCGACGGTAATCACGCCAAATCCAATCGGTTTTCCCGTCTCCAGCATCAGGTGCGTCAGACCCCGCTCGACACTGTTGCAGACGAGTTCGTAATGGGTCGTTTCTCCGCGAATGACGGCTCCGCAGGCCACGACGCCTTCGCAGCCTTGCTGCAACAACACTTTGGCTGCCAGAGGAATTTCCACTGCACCGGGGACCCGAACGCTCAGGATTTCAACACCAGCATCTTCGAGAGCCGAAAGAGCCCCTTCCTCGAGAAGGAAGGTGATTTCCTCATTGAAGCGGCTCGTGACGACGCCGATTTTCATCCGTTTCATGGGTTTGGTCCTTTCCGGAGGAGTTCAGAAGGTCGAACGAAACGACCTCAACGATTTCAAGATCAAAAGCTTTCAGCCCCACCCGCTTTTCCGGTCGGTTGGAGAGAAGGCGGATTTGGCGGGCGCCGAGGCAGCGAAGGATCTGCGCCCCGATTCCGTAATCACGCTCGTCCATCAGGCTGATCTTGGAAGGCTCTTCATCCGCAGCCAAGAGCGCCTTGAGTTCACCCATCACGTGCGGACGGTTGTTTCCGCGAATCAAGACCAGAGCACCCTGCCCTTCGTTTTCGATGGCCTGCCAGGCGCGAAGCCAGCCCTGATCCTCACTGAGAAGCCCGGTGAAAAGATCTTTGACGTAATGATCGGCCTGCATCCGAACCAAGGTCGGCTGCTCGGGCAAGATCTCGCCCTTTTGCAAAACCAGATGTTCGACATCATCGACGCGGGATCGGAAAATACGCACGCGCACATCAGAGCCGAAACGAGATGGCAAAAGTTCCGAGCCTGTTTCCTCGACAAGAGATTCGTGCTGCAAGCGATACTGAATGAGATCGACGATGGTACCGATTTTCAAATCGTGTTTTCGGGCGAACTCGCGCAGATCGGGAACCCGGGACATCGTTCCGTCCGCGTTCATCACCTCGCAGATCACCGCGGCCGGATTCAAGCCGGCCAGACGAGCGAGGTCCACACTGCCTTCGGTGTGTCCGGCCCGCTTCAGCACTCCGCCCTGGCGAGCGCGAATAGGAAAAATGTGGCCGGGCATATGCACGTCCTGCGGGCGGGCCTGAGGATTCGAGGCCACGCGAACCGTGTGGGCGCGATCCGCTGCCGAGATGCCCGTGCTGACGCCAGTGGCGGCTTCGATGCTGACGGTGAAGGCCGTTTTATTCGGCGAGAAGTTCATATCATCACGAACCATCTGAGGAAGCTGAAGCCGGTCGATCTGCTGAGAACTGAGCGCCAAACAGATCAAGCCGCGGGCCTCGCAGGCCATGAAGTTGATGGCGGCCGAGTTCACATGGTCAGCGGCAAGAACCAGGTCACCTTCGTTTTCCCGGTCTTCATCGTCGACGAGAACCACCATCTTTCCCTGGCGGATGTCCTCAATGAGTTCTTCGATCGCGTGAAATTCACCTCGAGTCGTTTTCATGGACGGTCCTCCTTCGCCTGCGCAGAGGTCGCAACACCGGTTTCCAGGGCGCGAACGACGGCACGAGCGATCATGTCGGATTCCAAATGAACGGAGTCTCCGACTTTGAGTTTCGACAAATTGGTTCGTTTTTGAGTTTCAGGAATCAGACAAACGGAAACGACGTCATCCTTGAGTTCGTTGATGGTCAGGCTCACACCGTGGATAGCGAGGCTCCCCTTTTTCCAAACGTAAGAACGCAAAGAGGCAGGAACCTTCACATCCAGAAAGAGCGACTCTCCATCCTGTTCGGCCCGAAGGACTTCGCCCAAGGCATCGACGTGCCCGCTGACGAGATGTCCATGCAAACGGTCTCCGAAACGAAGGGAGCGCTCAAGATTGAAGGTCCTCGACAACAACTGATCAGGATTCCAGCGAAGGACCTTCAAGGTCTCGGCAGCCAGTGCGAAGGTCATCGACTCGTGGTCGAACTCTTCGACCGTCAGGCAAGCTCCATCGACGGCGATGCTGTCACCGCCTTTGATATCTGTGAACTCGGCAGGCCTCCGCAAAACAAGGCGGTAAAGGCCGGATTTGGCTTCTCCCCGGAGGGCTGGAACAACGGCTTCGACGATCCCGGAAAACATGGCACTGATGTACATCGCTCCCCCTCGGGAGGCAACCCCCAGAAGGAGAAAGGCCTCTCATCCTGAGAAGCCTTCATGAAGAACCGTTTTTTAGGGAGGCGTCAGATCACTTTTTGCCGCCGACATCCGTCAGATCGTCGGTATTCGTTCCTGTCTTGGCCTTTTCGATCAGCTTGTAGGCCGTGACCTTGGCGCCGATCACTGCGTTTTCATCTGACTGCTTGATCAGCTTCACGATACTGATTTCGTCTCCGACGGACTCGACTTCGACGATGGCCACAGGATCGCGGGCCGCACCGCCAATATACTGGGAACCGCAGGGTTCGCCGTACCAGTAGTAGAGCTCGTTATAGACGGACAGTTGGTCACCTTTTTCCAGATTCACGTTCCGACCGCCGATGATGGTCAAATGACTGTCGTGGTTGGCCAGAACCCGTGTGGACCATTCTTCTTTGGCCAGGTTTTCCTTGAGACCGGTCACAGCCTTCACCAAGGCGTTCTTTGTGACCGAGGCGAGCGGCGTCTGATAAAAGAAGCTCGGGCCCAAGCGGAACATCCCCAAATTGATGCCGACATTGATATTGGTTTTGGTCTGTTTCGCCGTCACGTTCACCGCCGCCATCGTTCCGTTGGTCAAAGCGCGAACCGCCATCATGCTGAGATCCATTTGGGCGTACTGCAACTGCACTCCCAGATCGCCGCTCAGGCCGCCGCCGTTGTGAGCGCCGGAAGGCGTAAAGCCGATGGTCAAACCGCCGCCACCGACGAGCTCAAAGGAGTTCACTGACCCACTGACCTTTGCCAACGGCAGGTTCACCATACAAGAGGCCTCTTTGGACCAGTTGGCGGCCTGGTTCACGGCGCCACCGTTCAAGCGGGCCTTTCTGAAAATCGCCACGTCGTTATTCGAAAGATTGGAGCTGACAGCAGAGTCGATGGTCGAGGAACTCAAAGGTGGCAGATAACGAAGAGCGAAGCCTTCGCTTTCCATCAAAACACCGTAAAGCTGCTGGTTCGCGACGAAACCGAAATCGAAGTTCGTCACGCCCGGGATCACCATCATCGGAGACGACATCCGCCCCATCTCGACGATCTTTTTCAGTTCGCGAGCTTTCGGAACCTCGACCTGCTTTTGACAGGACTCGTTCCCCATCAAAAGGGCCGCCAGCGGTGCCAGTCCCGCAATCTTCAGACCTCGTGAGAGATTCGTTTTCGATGTCATACTCAGCCTCCTCAGTAAAACCCCGCCGATCCGTGGCGGGGGATTCCTTTTTCTCGACTCAGATCCGGGAATTCTTTTCCCAGACCTGACCTCTGTCGGAGGATTTTCGAAAGCTGTAGAGGGGGTCCTGATTTTTTTTGAGGCGATGTCCAGGGAACTGACGGTTTCAAGGAACTCAGGCACTGGTCTTTCGTCGAGGTTTTCGGAAGCGGCAAACTCTTGGACAGAAAATCCCGGATTCCCCGTGATGGATCGTGGTATCGACTTTGCGAAATGATTTGAATCTGAGGGGCGGGAGCTACAAGGCTCCGCCGCCACCGATAATGATGAAGTACTGACTTTCATTTTTTGGGATCGACACCCCGTCGATCTCGCGGTCCGCGAAGTAGCTCAGGGCTTTCACGCCCGCTCCGAGACGAATCCCACCCAAACGAAAGACGACCCCGGCTTCACCGAAAGCCGCATTGTATTTGTTCGTGGCCAAGCGCACGCCGGGACCGACAAAAGCGTCCACTCCCAGCGAACCGTCGTCCGCCCCCAAGGAGCCATTGAAGCGAAGGGATGAATCCAGACCCTGCACGCTTTGGATCCCCTGCCCTTGACGGGAGAAGGCCGCGTTTCTCCAGCTGGCCCAATCGGTCAGGAACCAATTCAAACCAAGATTGATCTCTGTGTAGCTGTGTCCATTGGTCGACCCCGTCGAAGCGCTCAGATCATAGGTCAACCGAGTGTCCTTCTTTTGAGGAAGGTAACGTCCCTGAGCAAGGGCCGTTGAAAAACCGGACATGACAATGAGGAAGGCGACGAGTGTTCTCATAAAAATGAGGATGACCCGAAGGCCATCCTCACTCAAGACCCGAACAGGGGTTCTAGACTTTTTCGATTTTCAGTTCCCCGTCCAGAGCGGTCACCGCCAAGGAATCTCCGTTGCGGAAAGCCCCGGCGATCAGATCCCTGGAGAGAGGGTTCAGCAGTTCGGTTTGGATGACCCGCTTTAGAGGTCTTGCCCCGTAAATCGGATCGAAGCCACGCTTCGCCAGGAAGTCCACGGCCTTGTTGTCGATCTCTAGCTGAATCCGGCGCGCTTTCAGACGCTGCACAACCTGATCGAGCTGAACGCGAACGATTCCCGCGATCTGTCCTTCGCCGAGAGAGTGGAACATGATCGTTTCATCGACCCGGTTCAAGAACTCGGGACGGAAGTGGCGGCGCAGAGCTTCGGTCACGGCCGCACGTTTTTCCTCTTCCGACATTTTCGGATCGAGGATACTTTGCGAGCCGATATTGGAAGTCATGATCAGCACCGTATTTTTGAAATCAACGGTCCGTCCCTGTCCATCGGTCAAGCGGCCGTCATCGAGCACCTGCAACAGAATATTGAAGACATCGGTGTGGGCCTTCTCAACCTCATCCAAGAGAACCACCGAGTAAGGGCGGCGGCGAACGGCCTCAGTCAGTTGCCCGCCCTCTTCGTAGCCGACATACCCCGGAGGGGCGCCGATCAAACGAGAGACCGCGTGCTTTTCCATGTACTCGCTCATGTCGATCCGAACCACTGCCTGTTCGTCATCAAACAAAAATTCAGCGAGGGCTTTGACGGTTTCGGTCTTTCCGACCCCGGTCGGACCGAGGAACAGGAAGCTGCCGATCGGGCGATTCGGATCCGAGATCTCGGCCCGCGCTCGACGGATGGCATCCGCCACGATCTTGAGCGCGTGATCCTGACCGACGACTCGTTTCGCCAGGCTGTCCTCCATGTGAAGGAGTTTTTGGGTTTCGCTTTCGAGCATTTTCGAAACGGGAATCCCGGTCCATTTCGCGACCACTTCGGCCACGTCCTCGGGGGACACCTGCTCTTTGAGCATCCGGCTTTCGTTGGCCGTCGGCTTTTCGACTTTTTCCTGGAGCTCTTTCAACTGGGACTCGAGGCCCGGGAGTTTGCCGTATTTGATTTCGGCGGCTTTGCCCAGGTCCCCTTGCCTTTCAGCTCGCTCCATCTCGAGGCGAGTGGTTTCAATATTGGCTTTGATCGTCTTGATCTTTTCGATCCCGCCACGCTCGAATTCCCATTGTTCGCGAAGCTGCTGATTCTGCGCCTGCAAAGTTTTGAGTTCACCTTCGATAGAAACCAGGCGGGCTTTTGCATCCTCGTCGGTTTCTTTTTTGAGGGCTTCCTTTTCGATCCGAAGCTGCATGAGTTTGCGTTCGATCTCGTCGATTTCTTGCGGGACAGAGCGAATCTCGATTCCCATTTTCGAGGCCGCCTCGTCGATCAAGTCGATGGCCTTGTCCGGCAGGAATCGGGAAGTAATATAGCGATGGGATAACTTCACCGCCGAAACCAGAGCCGCATCACTGATGCGCACACCATGATGAAGTTCGTATTTTTCTTTCAGGCCGCGCATGATGGTGATCGCATCCTCGACGGAAGGCTCTTCGACCAGAACAGTTTGGAACCGACGCTCGAGGGCCGCATCCTTTTCGATGTATTTACGATATTCGTCCAAAGTGGTCGCACCGATACAACGAAGCTCGCCCCGAGCCAGAGCCGGCTTCAGGAGCTGACCCGCATCCATGGCGCCGTCACCTTTGCCCGCACCGACCAGGGTATGCAGTTCATCGATGAAAAGAATGATCTGACCGTCACTGGAAGTGACTTCCTTGATGACGGCTTTCAGTCGGTCTTCGAATTCACCACGGTATTTCGCACCAGCAATGAGAGCTCCCATATCGAGGGCCATCAATTTTTTGCCCACGATATTTTCAGGAATGTCTTTTTGCACAATCCGAAGAGCGAGACCCTCTGCGATCGCGGTTTTCCCAACGCCGGGTTCACCAATCAGGACGGGGTTGTTTTTCGTTCTTCGCGACAAGACCTGGATCACACGGCGAATTTCTTCGTCGCGGCCAACGACGGGATCGAGCTTTCCTTCGGCCGCAAGCTGTGTGAGATCACGGGCATATTTTTTCAAGACTTCGTATTTGTTTTCAGGATCATCGTCGGTCACTTTTTGATCCCCACGCATCTCGCGCAGAGCGGCCTGAAGTGCTTCGGCCTTGAGACCGTTCTTATTGAAGATCGGTGAAAGCTCGGAATCTTTCATTCTCAGGGCTGCAAAAAGGAAATGCTCTGTGGAAATATAGGCATCCCCCATCTCTTGGGCCTCGGATTCCGCCAACGAGAAGAGCTTCTGCAAACGATTCGAAGCACCAACACGGGTATTGCCGCCTTGGACTTCGGGAAATTTGGCGATGCGAGCTTTCAGATCCACAGCGATCTTACCCGGAGCGACCTGAATTTTTTCAAGCAAACGTGGAACGATCCCCTCGGACTGCTGTAAAAGCTCGACAAGAACGTGCTCAGGCTCGACCGAAGGATTTCCTCGGGTCTCTGCCGCCTTTGCCGCCGCTTGCATCGCTTCCTGGCTCTTCCGGGTCATCTTTTCAACATCAGAACTCATTGTTCCTCCACTCCCTTAATGATGAGCACGATTCGAGAAACGTCAAGCAACACAGGGCCTGCAAAATCCAAATAAAACCCGAGCGATTTCAGCAGGATACACGCCCCACCAGAAAGCTCCTCGCATGAAAATGCCCCGAACTCTCGACCCTTATCTCGCAACACCTTTTGAAACCGATCTCTGGCCAAAGGCTCTTGTCAGCCACCCAAGTCCTGACTTTCTTTTGTCTATATAAAAAAAGTTTTATTCAATCCTAGGAACTAGTGAAAGGACGAGTCCAACAGTTTTGCATTTTCATATTTCCGCTGGAAAAGTGGACTCGGCAAAGACCGCCAGCGAGCTTGTCTTTGATGCAAGCCTGCGCAGGCCCGAGATTGAAAAACAGTGTCTGAGTCGACCTCCAACCCTGAGTTCCCCTGCCATCGGAAACAAAAAATGCCCCGACCAAAGACGAAGCCGTCGATTTTCCCACTCTCAAAACGTCCAGCAAACCCCGACCGAAGACCCGCCTTTTCCCTCTGAAAATCCAGTTCCGGACAAGACTTCGGGCGGGAAGTGTCCTTTGCGCATCAAAACTCGCCTCTCGTCCTGTCAAGAAGCCGACTCGTTTCCCGATCAGAAATGCGAACGATGACTGCACTCCGTGTGGGAATACACAGAGAACATGTCACCAAAGATTCACAGGGTCTCAGGAAGAACCGGAGAGTTGAGGTCAAACTCTCCAAGTGTGGAAAAAGGAGGGCACTCAAGGATGACGTAAGCGGAACAAGAATAGTTCTGATTAGTTTTCTAAAATAGTTACGGCCCAAAAAAAATAATCTGGCTCGGAAGCCGGCCCCAAAACAACGGATTGGGGGATTTTACAGGGAGGATGCAGATGGAATTAAAAACTTAAATAACGTTTTTTAACGGAGGAATTTTACAATGGGAATGCGTGTTACAACTAATATCTCGGCAATCAATGCTCAACGTAACTTGGTAGGCAGCCAGCGCGTGATGAACAAATCGATGGCTCAATTGGCCAGCGGTTCTCGCATCAACATCGCGGCTGACGACGCTGCAGGATTGGCTATCAGCGAACGCTTGAAAGCTCAAATCCGTTCCGGTGCTCAAGCTCAACGAAACGCGAACGACGGTATCTCGATGGTTCAAACCGCTGAAGGTGGTCTGAACGAAATCGGTAACATCGTGACTCGTCTCCGTGAGTTGGGTATCCAGGCTGCTTCCGACACCGTTGGTGATACTGAGCGTGGTTTCCTCGATAAAGAGGTTCAACAGCTGAAGTCTGAAATCCAACGTATCGCGAGCGTGACCACTTGGGGCGAAACTAAACTCCTCGATGGTTCCACTCCAGCTTTCGACTTCCAAGTCGGTATCTTCAACAACGCCGAAGAGGATCGTATCTCGTTCGACTCTTCTGTGAACGTTGCGACTTTGGACGCTTTGGCTTTGGAAGGTCTGGATTACACTTCTAAAGAAGGTGCTCAGACAGCTCTGAACTCCCTCGATGCCGCTCAAGTCAGCGTCAACGGGATGCGTGCAAACCTCGGTGCTCTCCAAAACCGTCTGACTTCGACAGTCGACAACTTGGGTGTTGCACAAGAGAACATGAGCGCTGCAAACAGCCGAATCCGTGACACTGACGTGGCACAAGCTTCTTCTGAGATGGTTCGTAACAACATCTTGCTGCAAGCTGGTACTTCGACTTTGGCTCAAGCCAACCAAACTAACCAGTTGGCCTTGAAACTGATCGGTTAATCCAAGAACGATTGATCACGATGAACCCGGATGCCCCGTGCATCCGGGTTTTTTTATTTGAAATGTCGAACTCACTGTCAGGACCTCGACCTTTCCCCGACAGGTCACAAAAAACTGTCGAACTTTTTTTCTAATTATTTCAAACATTTAGCTAAACTTTCCCCGACTGACGTCCGAACTAAACAATGCACGACAATGCACGTCCAGGCGGTTTGTAAGCTCAACATCAAAGGACGACATCGAAGGAGAGACTTTATGAAAACTCAAATGACTGCCTTTGCAGCACTGCTTCTGGCCGCTGGCCTGATGGGTGGTTGCTCGAGCGGCTTCCAAGGCACGAGTTCCGCCAGCTCCACGCCAAGTTCCGGAAGCAACGATGGCCAAAATGGTGGTGGAAACACCCCCGACCCGATTCGCAATGTCGACTTGAAGGGCTATATCAATGGTGGAAACTATGATGAAACCCAGACATTCGACTTTGACCGGACCCGGGGCGAGCTGATCGTACGGATTCCGCTGGGGATGGACCCGACCGTCTTCATCGGAACAGGCAGCGTTTCACAGCTTCCAGGCGTCACCTTCTATACAACGATGAATTCGGATGGGAACTACCATTTCGTGATTTCCATTCCAGTTCGTTACGTCCTGCGCGGCGTGACAACCTTGCCATCCAACCGTCTCCCGAACGGCGACCCTCTGCCGATGATGCCGGCGGGCGAATTGCCATCCGTAGCCTTTACTCTAAACCCAAAATCGAGTCGTAAGGCCTATCTCTACATGGGTGTCGATGCCATCGGTCTTTATATCGAAAGTGAATGGATGACATGCAAAGCCGGAACACCGCTCTGTCTGTCCCTCTCATTCCCTATCCGTAACCAGGCTAAAAGTAAGGTCGTGGGGTACTTCTCCCTGCTTCCAGGCAAAAATGGGGCGACCGGAGGAGTCTTCATCTCTTCCATCATCCCGCCTGAAATCGCCCGGATCCTCGACGATTATTTCCTCTAAGCTTTCCAGGGGCGCCTCAT
>JAHBUU010000046.1 GCA_019637895.1 Pseudobdellovibrionaceae bacterium
TGGGCTTTCGGAAATCCAAGCTCGCCCACCTCTGAACAACGAGAGCCCGGACTGTGGATCGAACAGGATCAATTTCTGATCCGAAAAATTCGTTTCCCTTCACTTGCCGAAATGGCCGCCGATCAATACGCGTCTTACGCTCGCGGGCTTCAACTGCCAAAAGTTCGCACCATTCAATGGGGAACGAACACCGTGACCGTGCGTCTTCTCAGCGTCAACGGCAAAGGCCCCACTTCTCTTTCCACCAGCGCTCTTGAAATCACTCCACGCTGGGACGGCCTTGCTGGACAACCGGCTCAAAAAACCGTCGAGGAGTTCTACTCGAGGTTTCGATGAGTTCGCTTTGGCGGGTGGCGGTCGACGCCCCCCTCCCTGAGGCTCTCACTTACCGAGCCGGCCCCGAACTCCTTCTGCAGCGAGGGCAGATCGTTCTCGTTCCTCTCGGAAAAAGAAAAGTTCGAGGATTGCTACTTGGCCCGGCGGACAGTGAACCGACCGGCTTTGAACTCAAATTCATCGAAGCCGTCGATGCCGAATATCCTCCGCTTCCTGAACACTTCATTCGTTGGATCGAATGGCTTTCGAGATATTATCTCTATCCACCCGGTCCCACGGCTTTGACAACGCTTCCCCCTTTGTCGCGGCAAGTGAAGGAAAGAAAGTCCAAGAGAGCCTCGGTCGTGCCGGAAATGGCTCCGTCCACACCGCCAGTCCTCACCGAGGAACAACGCCGCTGTATCGATGGCATCAATGCTCACGAGGGGTTCAACACCCATCTGGTTTTTGGCGTCACCGGATCTGGAAAAACCGAGATCTATCTGCAGCTTTTGGAAAAAACTCTGTCCGAAGGAAAATCCGGCCTCGTTCTCGTTCCAGAGATTTCCCTCACCCCGCAGCTCGTGCAACGATTCGCCGCCCGCTTCGGGGATTCGATTGCGGCCTTGCATTCGCAACTGACGGATCGTGAGCGCACCAATCAGTGGTGGGATATGATCGAAGGTCGAAAAAAAATCCTCATCGGCGCAAGGTCCGCTCTTTTTTGTCCGATTGAAAATCTTGGCCTCATTGTCGTGGATGAAGAGCACGAGCCCAGCTTCAAGCAGGACGAGAAACTCAAATATCACGGTCGCGATGCCGCCGTGATGCTGGGACATTTGAAAAACTGCCCCGTCATTTTGGGCTCGGCCACCCCCAGCCTTGAAACCTGGAACAACGCCCTCGAAGGAAAATACCGGCTGCACACGTTGAAAAACCGCGTGGCCGGACGCGAGCTGCCGACGATGAAGATCGTGGATCTCAGGGAAAAACCAGAGCCGTCGAAAAACTACCCGATGAATCTGCCTTACTGGATGAGCCCTGATCTGTATCTGGCAATGAGCGAAACCCTGTCCCGCGGAGAACAGGTCGCACTCTTTTTGAACCGCCGGGGAATGGCGAATCTGGTCGTTTGCCCATCCTGTGGTCACACACGCGAGTGTCCAAATTGCGATATCAATCTGACCTTGCACGCGGGGAACCATCTAATCTGCCACTACTGCGACTACCACGAAAACTTCAAACAAAAGTGTCCCGACTGTCGCGAGGGTCAGATGGAAACCATCGGACTCGGCACCGAGCTGATCGAAAAAGATCTCGCGCCCTTTTTTCCAGGCAAAAAAATCTCAAGAGCGGACCGTGATGAAATTCAAAACCGCATCGACCTCGAAGAAATGGTCCGGCAAATGGAAGAAGGCGAAACCGACATTCTGGTCGGAACTCAGATGATCGCGAAGGGCCTCGATTTTCCACGCTTGAAATTGGTGGGACTCGTGCTCGCCGATGTGGGCTTCAATCTTCCCGATTTTCGCGCCACCGAAAGAAGCTTTCAATTGATCACCCAGATGGCGGGTCGAAGCGGACGCCACGTCGCCCCCGGCGAAAGCCCCGGTAGCGTCATCATTCAAACCTTCAACACCGATCATGACAGCCTCAAGTTTGCGGTTCATCACGATTTCGAAGGCTTTGCCGCCCACGAGATCAGTTTCCGCAAGGCTTTGAATTATCCTCCGGCCGGGCGGATCGTCAGTTTTCGAATTCAGGCCGGAGACCTGTCGAAGGCCAAACAGACGTCGCGGCTTCTCGCCTCGCGGGCGCGAGCCCTGCAAGAGCGTCACGAGCCCTACAAAGGTCTCGAAATCCTCGGTCCAGCCGAAGCTCCTCTCGCTCGAATCCGCAACCAGTACCGCTTTCAAATCCTCATGAAAGGCCCAAGACCCGATGTCTTGAACTCTTTCGCCCGGCAAATTCTGGGGGATGAAAAATGGATTCCGGCAGGCGCCCGGATTTTAGCGGACGTTGACCCCCTTCATCTGCTCTGAGACCATGAACCATGGTCAAATGCCCGCGATGCGGCCTCGAAGTCAGTGAATTGCAATCCGTCGATTCGGATCTGGTCACCAAGCTCCAACAGCTTGGTGACACCGGAGCCCTTCCGGCGCAAGTCTGTTTGGGCTGCCTGTCCGATTTGCGAAAGACGGCCTCACGCGCTTCGGGAGGAGTGTTGCTCGCTCACGAGCGGGCAAAAGAGCAACATCGTCTGCACCTCTGGAAAAGCCGGGTGCAACTGATCAAGCGCGCCCGCCTGATGATGTCGGAAAAAAACTATTCCGAAGCCGCCGTCGCTTACGAAAAATATCTGAAAATTCTCGAGATCGTCTTCGGCACAAAAAAAGGCGAAGTCCTGACACCCGGCATGTTCAAGGACCACGCTCGAACCAGCGAGTTGACAGTCGTCGCCTCCGTTTACTGGGATCTTTTGCGCATTTATGACTCGAACGAAAAGTATGCCGACAGACAACTGGTCTCGGCCAAACAACTGGCCGTCTTTGTTCGATTCACTCCGATTTTTCCGGACATCATCCGCAAAGCCGAAGTCTATGTGAGGCAGGCAAAAAACCCGGGGATCATCAAAGTTTTTCTGAAAGGCTCTGCCGAGCAACGACCCCGCTGTTTCATCGCCACGAGCGCGTTCGAGTCCCCGGTCGCTCTCGAGGTCCAACTCCTGAGGCACTTTCGCGATCACTCGCTCCGTCGATCCACAGTCGGACGCGGTGTCATCCACCTTTATGAGCGTCTTTCTCCTGGGATTGCACGCTTTTTGGACAAGAACGCCAGCCTGAAACCCTTTGTGCGCGTGGTGTTGCGGTTCGTGGTGAAACGCATTTCTTGACTCTTTCCCCTCTGGCCATAAAGCTCTCTCCCATGAGTCAGCATATTTATGATTACGCCATCGTCGGAAGCGGATTAACCGGTCTCATTTGTGCCAACCGCCTCGCCCAGGAAACAAAAAACGTCGTTCTCTTGGACGGTCTCGATCACATGGGCGGAATCAATCGCCCGATTCCTTTCCCGACGGGCACTTTGAACAATGGCCTGCGTTTCGTTCCCGAATCCGCATCCAGCCACCAGGCACTGCTCTTCTTGGAAGACCTGCTGGGACTCAAACTGATTGGTGAATCTCTGTCTCATCCACCGCTGACCTTCGAGGATGGAAAACTCCGCGAATTCGTTGGTTTCGGTGATCGCCCGCCAGCCTTCTACGAACAAATCCGCCCCTTGATGAGTGGACAAGAAATCCAAACGAATCTCGAACCCTACCAGTGGACCCAACTGCTGCAGGAAAAATATCAGGGCGTCACCATGCCCCGATCTTTCGTCACACGATTCCAAATCGAAGACGGCAAAGTTCACCAACTCACCATCAACGGTGCGAAAACCATCCGTGCCACCAACGTGATTTACACGGGCCATGTGAAACAGCTCGCCACCTTGCTGGGTCGCGACTTCCTGGCCCCGAGAGTCCATCAAAAGCTTTCGAAGAATGTTTACTGGACGGCTTTGTGCTTGGACCTTTGCCATGCAAAACCCATCACGGATTCCGCCTCGATCCACATTCTGAACGGCACAACTCAGGACGAAATCGGCCCTTGCGCCGGTCGCTTCCTGCCCGCCGTTGAAACGGAAAAAGGTCCACTCCAAGCTTCGCAGTGGGTGACTTTCATCGAAGAAGAAGTCACCGAAGACAGCGAAGTCGTAGGAACCGCTCTGAAAAAAATCAAACGCCAGATCAAACGTGCCTATCCAGAGGCCCTCGAAGGCCTGGTTCGAGAACGCATCATGGTGGCCCCGATGATCGGCGGCGACGGCGAACTCAAATTGAGTGGCGATCAGACCATTCCTGGAGTCGAAAATCTGTGGATCGCCTCGGCGGCGATGTCCCCCGAACATGGTCTTGTCGGCTCGATTCAGCAAGCCCGCCTGGTCCTGGCCGCCTTGGGTTTCGGCAAAATGGAATCCGTTGCCGCCGAACCATCCGCAGAGCATCAACTCGAAGAAGGAGCCTCTTTGTAGAGGTTCCTGGACTTCTCTTTGACCCTCTCTGCAGTACGATAGAGAGATGTTCTCATTTTTAGTTTATCTTGTTTTACCGGCATCCTTTTCTTTTGCCGGAGAAGTCTGTCCGCCCTCCTCCATCGAAGTCGGTTCGCTGAAGGAAATCAGCGGCCATCTGACCGAACAAAAGATGTCCGACAAAACCAAGGCGATGCAAGAACGCTTGGCTCGTCTGAACTCCCCGACTTGCCGACAAAAAATCTGGCCTGACAGCAAGCTTCTCGACAGTCCCGCCAGAGTCATCGATCACGACACGAAAGCCGTCTTTCAATTCAACACCAAGACAAACCGCTTCGATTTCTTGCGAGATGCCAATCCCGAAGATTTAGCCGCTCCATCGTTTCAGTTCCAAAACCCCGGAGACGGAGGCGTGATCCTCAGTCTGCGCTCTCCGCAACAGCGCCCGCCGCCACCCGGAAATGATCCTTCGGCGCCAAAGCCTCCGGCACCCGCCATGCTTTGCATGAATCAAAAAAAAGAATTCGATGCTTTCCTGAAGAGGAATATGCCCAAGCGTTTGCAGGATGCGGACGACGGGAACATGACTCTGCTTGCGCACGAAAGTTTTCATAATGCCGATCAGAATCCCAACAATCCGGTCCATCAACACACCGGCGCCTGCAAATGGGCGCACCTCGATGCGGAACGCAGCTTTGCCGGTGACAAAGAAGCGATCAAATCGATCCGTCAACACATCATGCTCAATCTGAAAAAGGCCCTCGAAGCCGAACCCGGCAGCGAAGCCAGAACCTCGGCTCTTGCACAGGTCAAGGCCTGGTCGAATAAACTCAAATCCGATTTCCCCGAAGCGAACAAGAAACTGCTCGGGATCGACCGTGTCGAAGGCTCTGCGGAATATGTCGGGATGATGTCGAACATCTACGGCAAGCTTGGCTGTGAGGCTTCGGCATCCGCCGTCCGAAAAGAAGTCGCGAAATACATGAATGATCGTTACATGCCGATCCCGCAGGAAGTCGATCAACAGGCCTACTTCCTGGGCGCCACCGCCGGACTGCTGCTCGATGAAGGTGGAAAAACCCCGGATTGGAAAAAACAAGTCACGGCCGATCGACGATCTCCGCTGGATCTTTTGCTGGCTGAAAAATCGATGCAGAATCTCCCGACCGTCGCACCAACTCCGGATCCTTCTTTAACCACGTCGGCGAATCTTTCAAAAGGCGTCAGCTCCTGCATGCAAGGCGAGGCCGAGAAATCCGTCAACGAGGTTCTGACGAAACCGGGCGATTACGTCCTCGTCGAAGTGGAAAAGGTTCCGTTCGGAATGAGCGGCTCCTATTCTGTGAAAACACCGAGCGGAGACGTCGCGGTCTATACCGAAGCTTCCGCCAAGGCCAACCTGGTTTTCGAAAAAGCGAACCTGATCTCAGCCTCGGGGTTGTGTGGCGAGTCCTCTGGAAAATACGTCGCTATCCCTCGTGACATGATCGGCGGAGACGGAAAAATCTCTGGCTCTCAAGAGGGCTTCACGAAATTCTCGGGGACGGTTCCACCACCGTCTTCCAGCAAAGAATCGTGGAACGGGGTTTCTGTCGTCTGTCAGCCCAAGTAGGAATCGGAAGGAGCTTTCATGAAATCATCATCTCTCGTTTTTCTGCTCGTTTTCTGGGGACTCGTGGCTTGCACCCACCAGCCTCGTCCTTCTGAAAACCGATCTGACTCCGACGCGTCCATGTCCGACTCAAAGGCCAATGCCTCCTCAAGAAATCCCGCCGCCCGACGCGAAGGCACCCTACCCCCAAATCAGCTTCAGATCGCCGAAGACTGCGCCCTGCCTGCCTCAATGGCCAAGGTCCCCGATTCGATTTATTTGAAACATCGTGCGATGTGGATCAACTACAACCCGCGCCTCAGAAATCCCAACTGGGTCTATCACGAGCTCTACCGAGAGAATCTGCAAAGAGCCTGCTTCAAGCGCCCGGGGCCTGGCTCGGGTCCATTCGGGATTGATCCTCAGCTTAAAAAATTGCTCGAAGGTTTCAACGCTCAGAAAGCCATTAGCATCATCAACAGCAATTCATACAAGAACACGGGTTTCGACCGCGGCCATTTGGCACCAAACGCCGACTTCGCCCATGACAATCAGGCTCAAGTGGAAAGCTTCTACATGTCCAATATGATGCCCCAGCAGCCGGACGTGAATCAGCAGACCTGGGCCAAACTCGAGAATCGAATCCGGAATCTTGCTTGTGGCATGGGGCACGTGCGCGTTTACACAGGACCGATCTATTCAAAACCGCCCATGGGTGCCTTGAAGTCCTGCGCAATGGTTCCCGAGGCCTACTACAAAGCCCTGCTCGCGATTAAGAACGGCCAGTACTACGGAATTGCGTTCATTTACTCTCAGGATGACCGCGTGGGTGCAAACCTCGATGTGCAACCGGCCAAAGGGGACATCTCAGGCCAACGAGTGGTCTCTATCGCCGAAGTCGAAGACCGCACGGGCATCCCGCTTTTCACCGAGTTCTCGGAAGATCTCCAAAGGTACTTCAAATCCCAGAAAGACCTCTCACGATGGACCGAAAGTGCCTCTTGCTACAAAGAGCTCTGCAAGACCCAAGGTCTGCCGCCCGACGAGCGCGGAGAGGTTACCGAAGAGCCGTAAACCGAAAGAGCTTGCTCACCATCAGTGACCAGGGTGACAAGCTAGCGCGACGCATTTGATTCTTATGAACATTCCGTAAAGAGTCGAAAATATTTTTGTTTTCCAATTCGAGTGGCCCTAACAATGGTCCCATGATCGCAACAATCGCTATCGGACTTCTTGTTGGAATTATCGCAAAACTCTTGATGCCAGGACGTGACCCGGGTGGCTTCATCATCACGATTCTTTTGGGAATCGCAGGCTCTTTCGTGGCTGGCTGGCTTGGCGGCGCCCTTGGCTTTTATGCCTATGGCGAAGTGCCCGGTTTCATCGCCTCTGTCATTGGCGCCATGCTGATCTTGTTCCTGTACCGCGCTCTGATCCTAAAAAAGGCGTAAAAATAAGAACTTAGGCTCATTTCCAAACCCCAACTCCAGCGCTCTTTCATGCTGCAATTCATCCATCGCCCCCACCCCACACGCTTTGGGAAGATTGCACACAGAGAGAGTCGGAGATGGGGTGTGGAAATGGGCCTAGAATCGGCCTTTTCTGTTTGCTCCTCGACGCCCCCCGTGATAACTCCGTTCTTCATTACACACCTCCAGGTATTCCCTGGTCCCCCGGTTGTTCGGGGGGGTTCTTGATGGGTTTCCCACCCAACAAGCTCTGCCGGAGGGAGGAACGGGTCGAAAACCAATTCGGCTCAACCAGACAATAGAGGAGAGATCATGGCACAAGTGACCATGAAAGAGATGCTCGACGCCGGAGTCCATTTCGGACACCAAACCCAGCGTTGGAACCCAAAAATGAAACCTTATGTGTACACTGCCCGCGGCGGTATCCACATCATCGACCTGCAAAAAACGGTCGTTCGCGCCAACAAAGCTGCTGAATTCGTCAAAGAAATCGCTGCTAACGGCGGAAAACTGATCTTCGTTGGAACTAAAAAACAAGCCATCGAGCCAATCACTGAAGCGGCTCAACGTTGCGGTCAATACTATGTGACCAAGCGTTGGTTGGGTGGAATGCTCACCAACTTCGAAACCATCAAATCCTCCATCGACCGTCTCCGCCGCATCGACAAAATGCGCGAAGGTGGCGAAATGAACTTCCTCACCAAAAAAGAACGCGCTGGAATGGAAAAAGAAGCTCTGAAATTGTCCGAGTTCCTGAACGGGATCCGCGACATGAAAGAGATGCCAGCCGCTATGTTCGTTGTCGACCTTCCGAAAGAACACATCGCGGTTGCCGAAGCAAAACGCTTGGGTATCCCTGTTGTTGCGATCGCCGACACCAACTCGGATCCTGAGTCCATCGACTATCCAATCCCAGGAAACGACGATGCGATCCGTTCGATCAAGCTCTTCTCCAACCTGGTTGCAGAAGCCTTCATCGAAGGTTCCCGTGAGTACGAACAAAAAGCTCGCACAATGACGGATAAAAAATCCGACGTTGAAAAAGAAGAAAAAGCAGCTCCTCGCGAAGAAGCTCCTCGTCGTCGTGGTCCTCGTGGCCCGTCCACTGGCGCTGCAGCGACCGGCAAATCCGCCGATGCCAAGAAATCCTCCGAAGGACCAGCTGTCGTCAAAGCAACCAAAGGCCGCAAACTCGTTGCCGCCGGTCTTGCTGACGAAGTCGAGATCCAAGCGGAACTCGAAAAGCCAGCTGAAGAAGCTGCTGACGAATCCGCCGAGTAATCAAGCCGAAGAAAGGGCACCTCAGGGTGCCTTTTCTCCGTCTCGCATCGCCCTTCCCTGAATTTGATCTGTTAAGGAGTTTATTATGTCTATTTCCGCCACCCTCGTTAAAGAACTCAGAGAAAAAACCAGCGCCGGTATGATGGATTGCAAGAAAGCCTTGGAAGAAACCAACGGCGACTTCGAAGCGGCCGTCGAATGGTTGCGCAAAAAAGGTCTCGCATCCGCTTCCAAAAAAGCTGGTCGTATCGCCGCCGAAGGTTCTGTTTACGTTGAATCCAACGGCAAAACCGGCGTGATCGCAGAGATCAACTCCGAAACGGACTTCGTTGCTCGTAACGACGGTTTCCGTGACTTCGCCAAGGACATCGGGACACACCTGATGACCAACCCTACTGGCGACATCATGACTCAAAAATTCGCAAAAACCGGCAAGACCGTCGAAGAATCCCTGAAAGAAGTCATCGCGACCATCGGCGAAAACATCGTCATCCGTCGCACGGCTAAATACGACGTTCAAGGCACCGGCTATGTTCACACCTACCTCCACGGTGAAGGCAAAATCGGCGTTCTCCTCGAAATCGGCGCCCCAAGCGCAACCGACGACGTGAAGACGTTCGCTCAAGACATCTGCCTGCACATCGCGGCCATGAACCCAATGGCAATCTCGGCCGCTGAAATGCCAGCCGACGTTGTCAGCAAAGAAAAAGAAATCCTGCGCGCGAAAGGCCTCGAGAGCGGCAAAAAAGCCGACATGATCGACAAGATCGTCGAAGGTCAGATCCGCAAGTTCTTGGCTGAATCCTGCCTTGTCGACCAAGCTTTCGTGAAAAACCCGGACATCAAAGTTTCGGACTACATGAAAGAAACCGGCAAAAAAGCTGGTGGCGACGTCACCATCCGCCGCTTCGTTCGTTATGAACTGGGCGAAGGCATCGAAAAGAAATCCACCGATTTCGCAGCGGAAGTTGCAGCTCAGATGAAAGGACACTGATCACTTGGCAGCGTCAAACAAACCGACATACGAACGCATTCTTTTGAAACTCAGTGGTGAGGCCCTGGCCGGCAAACAAGGCACAGGGATCAACACCGGCGTCATCCAGCAAATTGCAAAGGACGTGGCTGAGGTTCATCGGACAGGCGTTCAAATCGGTTTGGTGATCGGGGGCGGAAACATCTTCCGAGGTGTCGCCGCTTCCGCCGAAGGAATGGACCGTGCGAGCTCAGATTATATGGGCATGCTCGCGACCATGATCAACTCCTTGGCCCTTCAGGACGCTCTTGAAAAAGAGGGCGTTCCCACCCGCGTTCAATCGGCCATCGCCATGGCCGAGATCGCAGAACCCTACATTCGTCGCAAAGCGATTCGTCACCTTGAAAAAGGCCGGATCGTGATCTTTGGCGCCGGTACGGGGAATCCTTACTTCACGACGGACACGGCCGCATCCCTGAGAGCGATGGAAATCAACGCCCAGGTTCTGATGAAAGCCACCAAGGTCGATGGCATCTATGACAAAGACCCGGTGAAACACGCCGATGCCGTGAAGTACGACAAAATCAGCTATATCGACGTCCTCAACAAAGGCCTGCAAGTGATGGACTCCACCGCCATCAGCCTTTGCATGGACAACAAACTTCCGATTCTCACCTTTGACCTGACCAAAGAAGGCAATATCATGAAGGTCGTTCAAGGCGAGCAAGTCGGCACTTTGGTTTACTAGTCTTTTACACTTCGACGGGAGGAACTCATGGCTGTCGCTGACGTCAGAAAAAGAGCTCAAGATAAAATGGAAAACGCCGTGAAGGCCTTGGGCGAAGAGCTCAAGAAAGTCCGCACCGGGCGCGCCCAGGTTTCCATGCTGGATAGCATTCGCGTGAACTATTACGGCAATCTTTCTCCACTGTCTCAGGTAGCATCGATCTCGACTCCGGACGCGAAATCCTTTTTGATCGCTCCGTGGGAGGTCGCCATCCTGAAAGAAATCGAACAAGCCATCGTCAAATCCGATCTCGGCATGGCTCCGATGAACGACGGCAAAGTCATTCGCCTGAAAGTTCCTGACCTCACCGAAGAACGCCGGAAAGACCTCGCAAAACAGGTCAAAAAAATCGCCGAAGACTCGCGGGTTTCGATCCGTATGTCCCGTCGTGACGCCAACGAAGAGATCAAAAAGCTCTCGAAGGACAAGGCCATCTCCGAAGACGAAGGCAAAAAAGCGGAAGCAGACATCCAAAAGCTCACCGACGACTCCATCAAAAAAGTGGATCAGATTGCCGACGAAAAAGAGAAAAGCATCCTGACGATCTGATGGAACTGCCTGCTCACATCGCCATCATTATGGACGGGAACGGTCGCTGGGCAAAACAGCGCGGAAAGCCCCGTACCTTCGGTCACGTGAAAGGCACCCGCGTCGCCAAAAAAGTCATCACCGAGTGCTCTCGACTGGGCGTGAAGTGGCTGACTTTGTATGCCTTCAGCGCCGAAAACTGGCTAAGACCCCAAGCTGAAGTTTCCCTGCTCATGCGGATTCTTCAGCGCTATCTCGAGCGCGAGACTCAAAACCTAGTCAAAGAAAACATCCGACTCACCGTCATCGGCGAACCGGAGCGGCTATCACCGGACCTGCAAAAGGTTCTTGAGCAATCCGTTGCCGCCACCTCGAAGTGCACAGGCCTGAACCTCGTCTTTGCCTTGAGCTACGGTTCCCGTCAGGAAATCGCCGCCGCCGTTCAAAAGATCGCGGCCCAAGTCAAAGACGGAACCCTGGATCCGGACCAAATCGACGAGTCCCATATCCAATCGAATCTTTGGACCGAGGGAATGCCGGATCCCGATTTCGTGATCCGCACCAGCGGTGAACAGCGCCTTTCCAATTTTCTGTTGTGGCAAGCCGCTTACGCCGAATTTTATTTCACGGAAACCCTGTGGCCGGATTTCGATCTGAGCCATCTACACACAGCCATCAATAACTATCGAACCCGCTCGCGCCGGTTCGGGCGATTGGAAACCTCTGATGAACTCCTTTCTGAAACGAGTCATTAGCGCCGTCGTCGGCCTTGCCGTCATTTGGGGCCTCTGGTCTTTCTTGGGAGTTTTAGGACTCAAGCTGCTCGCCGTTTTTGCTGTCCTGGTGGGCGGCTGGGAATTGGTCGGCATTCTGTTCAAACCGAACGACAGCCGAGCCCATCGCGCCGGATTTTATTTTTTCCTGCTTTGTATTTTCGCTCTCTCGACGATCTACCCTCCGCACGCAGCAATCATTTTTGCGTTTTTCTCAATTTGCTTCTGCCTTTTGAGCCTGCTCACACAGAATAAGTTCACCAGCCTTGAAACCATGACTTCGTTCCAAGCAAAGAGCATCTTAGGCTTCCTGTACGTCGGTCTTTTGCCGTCGTTCGCTGTTCGAATTCTTGAACTTCCTCAAGGCGTTTTGTGGTTTCTCGTTCTTCTCGGCGTCGTTTTCGCTGGCGATATCGGTGCCTACATCACGGGAATGTTGTTCGGTCGCCGAAAGCTGATGCCCCTGATTTCACCGAAAAAAACCATTGAGGGTGCTTTGGGTGGATTGGTTTGCTCCGTTTTTGTCGGAGCCGTTGGCGCCGTTCTTCTGAGTAAACCCATCGCTTTTGTCGTTCTTCTGTCGGCAGCAACCGCCATCGTGGCCCAATTCGGAGATCTTTTCGAATCCCAGCTGAAACGGGTTGCTGATGTGAAGGATTCAGGACGCATCATGCCAGGACATGGCGGCGTTTTGGATCGTATCGATGGTGTCCTTTTCGCAAGCCCCATCATTCTTTTGGGTGCCATTCTTCTCGAAAATCGCCTTGTTGTGAATTATTGAGAGCTGCTCCCCGTCATGTCCCAGAGTGGTCCAGCCCTCTCTGGTTTTCCTGGTTTTCACGCTTTTCCTTCTCCTAGAATAGAGGAATGCAAACTCTGATCGGCTTCCTTCAAAACGGCTTTATCTACTTCATCGCCTGCGTGATCCTTTTGGGGATCCTGATTTTCGTTCACGAGCTCGGACACTTTCTGGTCGCTCGTTGGTGCAATGTTCGCGTCGAAGTTTTCAGTTTGGGATTCGGTCGCAAGATCTGGAAAAAACAGGTTGGCGATACCACCTACTGCGTTTCCGTCATTCCGCTGGGTGGTTACGTGAAAATGTTCGGAGACCAACCAGGGTCGCAAGTTTCCGAAGACGACCGCAAGGTTTCCTTCACTCATAAAACTGTCTGGCAGCGGATCGCCATCGTTCTGGCGGGTCCTTTGATGAACCTGTTTTTTGCCGTCCTCATTTTCGGAATCGTCGCGATGATCGGCATGGATCAACGGGCTCCCGTTCTTGGCGACGTCGAAGCTGGAACACCTGCGGCCATTGCCGGATTTCAGTCCGGGGACCGCATCGTTTCCATCGACGGTGAAAAAGTCGGAACTTACGACGACGTGGCCAACCTCATGGATGAAAACGTCGGCGGCAGCGTCCGTTTCACCGTGACTCGTCAGGATGGAACCCCCGCCGAGATCAAATCGAATATCGTCGGTAAAAAGAATCCGAATCCACTCAGCATGACCTCCACCATCGGCGACATCGATGGCATGAGCACCTTGTCTCGCGCTTCGATGGTTGGTGTACCGACAGATTCCCCCCTTCATGCGATTGGCCTGCGAACGGGCGATCGAATCATTTCGGTCGGTGACATCAAAGTTGAAAAATATCGCGACCTCGAGTCGGTCTTTTCCAAAGCTGATTTCTCGCAACCTGTTTCCATCGTGGCTGAACGTTACGAAGAAGGAAAATCACCAGAGCCTTTGAACCTGACATTGACGGCTGCCATCGCCAAGCGAGGGTTTTCGGGACTGCGCCTGGAATCGCCAGAACTTTATCTGGCAAAAGTCATGCGCGGATCTCCAGCAGAAAAAGCGGGCCTTCAAGCCGGAGACCGGCTGATCACAGTGGATGGGAAACCCGTCCTGAAATGGACGGACGTTCTGAAATCCGTCAGCTCCTACGACGGAAAAAAAGAACATCTGACTTTCGATCTGGTTCGTGACGGAAAAGCCCAAACCATTCAAATCACACCGCAGATCACAGAACAGATGACAGCCTACGGCAGCGAAGATCGCCGATTCACTATCGGGATTGTTCCTTGGTTGGCCTATGCCACGCCAGATCTGATCACCACACGCACACTGAATCCAGCGATGGCCCTGGTCAAAGGCGCCGAGCAGTCTTGGGATTTCTCGGTGATCACCTTGCTCAGCTTCGTGCGGCTTTTCCAAGGAGAAATCTCGCACAAAACCGTCGGCGGTCTTCTCTCCATCGGACAAGCCGCCGGAGAAACCATGAAAATGGGGATCTCGAAGTTCCTCACCATGATGGCGATCATTTCGATCAACCTCTTCATTTTGAATCTGTTGCCGGTTCCGGTTTTGGATGGTGGGCATTTGGTGTTCTACAGTATCGAGGCCGTCAAAGGATCTCCGCTCAGCCTCAAAAAAATGGAATTCGCCCAGCAAGTGGGTTTGGTCCTTTTGATGGGTCTTATGGTGTTCGCCCTTTACAACGACGTCACCCGATTGATCTTCGGGCGGATGTAAGTGCGCGTCCTGGCCCTTGAAACGAGCACCCGGCGCGGAGGCGCGGCCCTCATCCAAGAGGGTCGCATCCTTTCAGAGGTCGTCACTGACCGTCAACGCTCACACAGCGAGCTTCTTCATCAGTTCGTCGAAGAATGCTTGTCCAAAGCGCAATCGAGCCTGGAAGAAGTCGATGTCTTTGCCGTCAGTCGCGGTCCCGGCAGCTTCACTGGCATTCGCGTGGCGGGGAACGCCGCCAAAACATACGCGTACTCCTTTTCAAAGCCCTTGGTCGCACTGGACAGTCTGACCATTCTTGCTGCCGAAGCGCCTGATGAATCCAAGCCGGTCCTTGCCGTTTTGAATGCTTTCAAGAACATGGTCTATTACGGAATCTATCAGCTCCGGTCTGGCCACCCCGAAGTCCTCTGTCCCCCAACGGCCGCGACGGTTTCGGAACTGCTCCCCCTCATCGACCGCCCGATGTTCGTTCTCGGGGAGGGTTTCGATCTTTATAAAAGCGATTTTTTCCCTGCCTTCGAACGCCTCGAGCATCTCTCCGAGGCTTCACCTTATCCAAGACCCTCGACCTTGGGTCGTTTAGCCGAGAATGAGGCTAAAAATGGTCGAGTTTTGTCTTGGAACGACTTTCTTCCCCTTTATCTTCGAGCGTCGGAAGCCGAAGAAAAGCTACGTGGAAGTCTGTTTAAACCGGTGAATACGAAGGACCGTTCCGATGGAAAGAGTCATTGAGGAAAGCAAAAGCGGCAGACGGCCGCAAATGTGGGTGACGGCTTCAGGCAAAGGCGGAGTCGGAAAGACCTTCGTTTCTTCGAGCCTTGCCATCTCTCTCACCAAGCTCGGACATTCCGTCATCGTTGTCGACCTCGATCCAACGGGCGCAAACGTTCACACCGCTCTTGGACAGAATCCAGCTGACGTCAATCTTCGCCATTGGTTTGAAGGCAATAAGAGCCTTCAGGAAATCGTGACACCAACACCTCTCCCACGCCTCTCCTTCATTCAGGGCCTGTGGGACCTGTGGAGCCCGGCGAATATTTCAAGCGAGCAACTCAAACGCCTGATTCCGGAATTGAAAAGCCTTCGCGCCGACTATGTGATCGTGGACCTTGGTCCAGGTGCCGTCGAAACTCATCTCGAACTTTTCAGAGCAGCCGACGAACGCATTGTCATCACTAGCCCCGAGCCAACCAGTATCGAAAAGACTTACCGTTTCTTAGAAGCTCATATTTGCTGGACACTCAAGGACACGGCACGCCCCGATGTCTTCAATGCCCTGCTTGGCACATTGCGGGATCATCGCAATCGCAAGATGAAAAAGCCTTTTTCTTTCCGTCAGTATCTCAAGGAAAACGACGGATTTTCCGTGGATCATTTCGAGTCTCTCGGCGAAAAGCCGATCCGCTTGATCGTGAATAGTTCGCGAAGTCAGGCGAATATCGATCTTGGTCACTCGATCCGCAGTGTTTGCTGCAAATACTACGACCTTAGTCTGGACTATCTCGGCGCCATCGATTTCGACAATGCCGTCTGGCAGTCGATCAAAAATCGCGAGCCGGTTTTGATTTCTCAACCGTTCACGCCGCTTGCCGGTCAGTTCGTTTCAATCTGCAAACATCTTATTGCTCCAAGTGAATTGAGAGCAGTAGGATAAAAGCAGGAATGAACAAAGAGAGATACAACTACTACGAAATTCTCGAGCTTCCCGCGAACGCCGCTCAACACGAGATCACGACGGCTTACGAGCGCGCGCGCATTACCTACTCTGGTGAAAATCCAGCGATCTACACGATCTTCTCGGAACCCGAAGCACGAGAGCTGCTTGGAATCATCGAAGAAGCTTACTCGGTTCTTGGCAACAAAACTCTGCGCAACATCTATGATCAACGCCTCTTCGCCGGACAAACGGGCGCTTTGGAATTAAGTTACCAATCCTTGCTGACGGCCAGCCGCTCTTTGTTTCCAGAAGGAAAAAAAGAAAATCTGGCTCCGGTGTATGAAATCGACGAACAGTTCGAAAAGGAAATCAAACAGCGTTCCGATTGGGATGGCAGTTTCCTTAAAAAGGTTCGTGAGTACAAAAAAATCACGACCGAAAGAATGAGCGATATTACCAAGATCAACGGCTATTATCTGACCGCCATCGAAGGTATGGATCCAGGAAATCTTCCAGCTCCCGTCTTTGTTCGTGGATACGTCGTTCAAATGGCAAAGCTTCTGAATTTGAACGAAAAGGTGGTCGCTGATTCATACATGAAAGCATTCAAGGCTCTCACCACCAGCTGATGTCGAAAAATCCCGCTCGATCACAGACCGTCGAAAGCGATGGAGCTGGCGTCCGCCTCGATAAGTGGTTGTCGGCTTGGCCTGAAATATCCAGCCGCAGCCGAGCGGCTCTTCTGATCGATGAACATCAGGTTTTCGTAAACTCCCATCCTGGAAAAGCGTCTTTGCTTTTGAAAGTCGGCGATCTGGTGACCGTCTCTTTTCCTCAAGCACGCGAATCAGAACTCAAGCCAATGGCGATGTCGCTTGATCTTCTTTTCGAGGATCGTGATCTTCTGGTCGTCAACAAACCTTCGGGGCTGGTCGTTCACCCTGCTGCAGGACATGCGGCGGACACTCTGGTCAATGCACTCGTCGCGCATACAGATGATCTGGCCATGGGATTCGGAGAAGAGCGCCCCGGAATCGTTCACCGACTGGACAAAGAAACCAGCGGTCTTCTCGTCGTCGCGAAAAACGATGCGACCCAGGCGGCTCTCGCAACCCAGTTTCAGGAACGAAGCATTCATCGTCTCTATCAAGCGGTTTGCCACGGAGAAATCGCCAAGCTTAACGGACGGATCGAAAGCTATCTTGCTCGTCACCCAACGGACCGAAAACGTTTTGCTTCGGTTCTTGGAAGCGATCGAAAAATCATCCGCGACGCCGCAAATCCTCCGGCTATCGGCAAGTGGGCAGCCACCACGTTCAAGCGTCTTGCGATTAAACACGGAATGAGCTTCCTTGAACTCAAGCTGGAAACGGGACGCACTCACCAGATCCGTGTGCACCTTTCCGAGCTGGGACACCCCCTGGTCGGTGACTCTACTTACGGGGCCGACCGGCGGATCAAATCCATTCCATCTGTTGGTGTTCGAGAGCAGATCCAACATCTCAATCGATTTTTTCTCCATGCCCGTGAGTTGGGGTTCACTCATCCCCGGACCGGCGAGCGCATGATGTTCAAAACCGAGTGGCCAGATCCCGCCAGGGGTTTACTGAATCAATGGGGCTTTTCGTGAATTTCAAAGAAATGCCCCTTGGATTCGAGGCCGAGCATGAGGGCTTTCTTTTATTTTTCGGAAAAAAAGACGCCACCCTCGGGAACTTATCCACGGAATACTCCACCCTGAATTGGGCTCGAATTCGACAGACCCATTCCGACCTGATTCTTCATTCCGCACAGCCAGCGACCGACCCTCTATTCGAGGGCGATGCCCATTATTCTGAGGTTCAGAATTTGGCGCTCTTGATTTCGACGGCAGATTGCATTCCGGCTCTCGTCATCGATTCAAAACGGCAAGTCAGCGCCGCCATCCATGCCGGCTGGCGAGGGGTCGAGCAAAGAATCATTCCGAAAACGCTTTCTCTTTTGTTGCGATCGGGAAGCGAGACACGCGATCTCATCGTCATTCTAGGACCGCATATCGCTTTTTCCTCATTTGAAGCGGGCAATGACGTTCGGGACCGCCTGCTCGGCAGCCTTTCTTCACCGGCGCCATCGGAACTCACGAAAAACCTGAGTCCGGAAAAAAGCCTGGTGAACCTCAGAGCCATTGCCCATCAGCAGATCAGGGAACTTGGTTTGCAGCAGATCGAGGATCTGGATTTCGACACAAAGACGGACCTTCGTTTTCACTCTCACCGCCGAGACCGTGAAAAAGCAGGACGCCAACTTAGCTTTTCGTGCCGCTTGAAATCGTCTGAAAATTAAAAACTGAAGGAAGATGGTGGCTCGGGACGGAATTGAACCGCCGACACAAGGATTTTCAATCCTCTGCTCTACCGACTGAGCTACCGAGCCATCTCGAAAAGAGGTTCTTTAGTTATCCTTTGGCCCCCCCAGAGTCAACCGGGAAGGCCCCTTGAAAGCCTGGGTTTTTAGGCTTTTACCTTGTCGAAGGCCATTTCCAGATCCTTCAACAGATCCTGCTGGTCTTCGATTCCAACAGAAAGACGGATCAGAGAATCATCGATTCCCAGGGTCTTGCGAATTTCCGGAGGAACGGAGGCATGCGTCATAATGGCCGGATGCTCAACGAGGGACTCAACCCCCCCTAAAGATTCGGCCAGGGAGAAGACATTCACATTCTCGAGGAAGGCGCGAGCCCCCTCCAGACCACCTTTGATGTGGAAAGTGATCATCCCACCAAAACCGCTCATTTGCTCCTTCGCCAAACCATGCTGAGGGTGCGAAGCCAGGCCGGGATAAATCACTTTTTCGACTTTCGAGTGACCTTCCAAAAATTTGGCGATGGCGCGCGCGTTTTCTTCGTGAGCGCGCATCCGCAACGGCAAGGTTTTCAAACTACGCATGCACAAAAATGCGTCGAAAGTGGCGCCTACTCCGCCCATTGAGTTGGATAAGAATTGCAGCTGCTCGGCCAAATCCTGACGATCCGTCAAAGCCGCGCCTCCCACCACGTCCGAGTGGCCTCCAATATACTTGGTCGCGGAATGCACAACGATATCGGCACCCAACTCCAAGGGACGCTGAAAGTAAGGACTCATAAACGTGTTGTCGACGACGCTCAACACATTGGCGGCTTTCGCCATTTTGGTCACCGCACGGATGTCGACCAGTTTCAGCGTCGGATTGGTCGGCGTCTCCAGCCACACCAGTTTGGTGTTCGGCTTCACGGCCTTCGCGAAGTTGTCCGCGTTGGTGAGATCCACGTAGGAAAACTCCAGACCGTGGTGCCTCAAGACCTTGTCGAACAAACGAAAGGTCCCGCCGTACATGTCATCGCCCGCGATGACATGATCACCGGCCTTCAGCAGGTGCAGCACGGTGGTGGTGGCGGCGCAGCCCGAGGCGAAGGCGAAACCGAAACGGCCCCCTTCGAGGTTCGCAAGGCAGTTTTCATAAGCCTTGCGGGTCGGGTTGTGCGTGCGGCTGTACTCCCAGCCCTTGTGAACGCCCGGGGATTCCTGCACGTAGGTCGAAGTCAGATACACCGGCGTCATGATCGCGCCCGTGGAGGGGTCCGGCTC
>JAHBUU010000047.1 GCA_019637895.1 Pseudobdellovibrionaceae bacterium
GACAGCCAGGTTGGCCCAGGCCTTCGCCAAAATGCGAAACTGATTGCTCAGCACGCTCAGCGAGAAGGCACCGCCCACCCCTAGTAGACGTTCTCGCCTTTGATTCCTCGACCAGAAACAATGACCTCGAAACCGCCGAAAGAGCGAAGCTCGGGATAGCGACCACTGTATTCGGGCTCGAAACTTCGGCTCTCGGACTCGAGTGTTTCATCCCCGCCCGGCAGAATCATGCTCGTCAGAGCACCAAAGAATCCTTTGCTTGGCGGTTGCTCAAGGAACTCGACGATTTCACCCACCGATTTCCCGGCCGTCAGCATTTCCAGTGATTTCAGGGGATACTCGGCATGACCAAAAATCTGAGCCACCGAGGATGTCGAGAAGTATCGCTTCGAGCCGATGATATGAGGAAAGTCACGAGCCTGAGACAAGTGGCTGACTTCACCCCGGGCTTTTCTCAACTCGAAGGCTTTGCGATACACCAGGGCCCAAGCGGGCAAGGTCTTTTCGGATCCGCAAGAGTTATTCATCAGGAACAACGGACTGTCCTTGACCTGATGACGAGCATCCATGATTTCCGCCAGCTCCGCCGCTCCCATCACCAGAGGAGCCAGACGACTCGATCCCAGCGGGAACAGGATGGTCAAATACAAAGTCTTTGAAACACCCTTCTGATCTTTCACCTGACGGCTCAAGCGCAAGGACAACGACTGCCCCGTTCCGATGTTGAAATAGTTCACGTCCATGGCGTGCATGACGGGAATGTAAGCGTCGGCCTTTTTGAATTCCTCTCGGAAGAACTCTTTCGTACTGACTTCTTTCAGATCTTCTTCGATTTTCCACCCACCGAGTTTGGAAATCAGAAAGCGGCCCTTTTCAACCGCCGAACGATCGATCTCTGACACCAGAGAAATCGTCATCAAGGCGTTCACCCCTTGCGCTCGTGAAAAATCCAGCGGAACCGGTTCCGGAATCTCCTCGACGGGGCGGTTCCTCAGAGCAAAGCGATACGAATTCGTATTGCAGATGAAAGGCAAAGCGTGGATCTTTTCCTCTTTCATTCTTTCCAAGTCGAAAAATGGTGACCAGGTTTCAACAAGGTCCGTCCCCGTGCGGGACTTCAGCCATGCTGTGCGGAAATTCCCCTTGGCGGTGACCCCTTGGGCCTCTTCGGTTTCAAAAAAACCGTTGGCGCAAAAAACGGTCATATTGCTGTCGTTTCGAAGCATGCTCAACGACGGATTGCGCGTGATGTGATCGGAGTCTCGATCGAACATTCCAAAAAGCCGAGAAAGAGCTTTTTGCGAAAGCTTGCTGATCTGGATTTTATTCAGCTCCATGTTCGTCGTCTCATCTTTTCCAAAGAGTCCCGACATGATGAAGGCGGTCGTCATATTTGCGATCAGGTCGAAAGGTTCGGTCGCATCCCCTGCCCCCAGACCATCTTTGTCCGTGGCGAAGATCGCCTTTTTTTCCTTCGGCAAGGCCCGAAAGACCTCGGCGAACCGTGAGCGGTCCCAATTCGCACTGACCGCGATCACACGAACAAGCCCTTCCAAAACCGAATCCTGATAAATATGAAAGCCCAGATCGCCGTCATACTTCACTTTTTTGGGCTGAGCCGGAATGGCCATCAGCGCCTCTCTCATCTCGTTCGGAGAAAAAATCCCCTTCATCCTTTGGCAAAGCTCCCAGCTTTTGATCAGAGACGCGAGACGGGTTTTGTCTCCGACGCCTCGGCCAGCCGATGTGCAAATCGTTGCAAACTGCAGGCGATCGCGGAACGACAGGTCGGCAAAAGTTTTTTGAATCACCTCGCTGACTCGAACATCCCGCTCTTCCCCGGACTCTTCGCTCGAGTTATTGAGGACCTCTTGCATGGAGCTCTCGGACAACTCTTTCACGGCTTTATCATAAGCCGTCGCAAAATTCGCACCGCCTCCGACATCGGTCAGATCGACCGGAGGAAAGCGTTTGAAATAGTAGATCGCTTGGGATTCACGACGGTCGAAGTCGAGCAGCCGTTGGATATAGGTCCGAACAATGGCGCTCTGATCCTCTTCCGAGCTCGGTCGACGGAGGCCCGAATCCGGCCCGACATGCGCGCAGGAGGCCAAAAGCATGCCGCCCCAAATACCAACCAATAGCCCTCGAAAGATCATGGCAACCCCTTTTGCAGATTGGGACTCCTTCAGGCTAAAAGCGACCTCATTGAGGGACAAGTCCTGACCCTGCTTTTTTTCCATGGAAAAGGGCTCATTTCACGAGAGCGATGATGGCTAAAATACCCAAAATTACAAAAGCAGGTCCGGCTCTTGTGACCACCGTCATCCTGGCCTATCTTTCGTCCATCTCATTGGAGGTTTCGATGAAAACGATTCCCGCTCTCTTGGTTCTTTCCAGCGCCTCTTCGGCTTTCGCCATCTCAAATGCAGGGCTGATCGAAGCCTGTAAAACCGAAGGAGTCCGTCAAGTCGTCGAGCAGGCCGCCGCCTATGGCTGCAGTGCCGATCCCCGCACGGTCCAGGTCTCTGAAATCGACAACCGCTTCTACAATCCCTCGAAATACATCTGGTTCACCGGCAAGGCCCATTGTGGAGCCCAAGGGGTCCAGGACATTTCCAAGATGGTTCAATACTATCAAGGCCGCTGCTTCTAACGGGGCAGGACTTTTAGATTGTTCGATCACGAAGGCCGAGACTCGGCCTTTTTTTTGGTCTCAGCAAATCCACGATCTCAAGGCGTCCCTTCATCTTTTTTTTCACCGCTTCTCCAGCGAATCGACGGTGACAATCGGAAGCGTCTTCTTCGTAACAAAGCAAAGTCGAATTCATCTCCTCGATCATCTTCTGAACCAGCGAAATCTCTTCGCCGGCCTTCGGAAGGATCTTTTTCCGGTAGTCCTCGAACATCCGCTCTCGAGTGATCGAGTGCTTTTCCGCTTTCTTTCGCCATTCGCGAGGAACTCCCAAACCCGGCAGATGAACATACTCGATCTTCTTACCAGCGAGAGCTGCTGCCAGTTTGTTCTTTGAAAAACCTTTTTTCCGACTCACCGGATTCTTACGAACATCGATCAGCCGCCGGATTCGCTTGCGAGCAAGAAAGGCCACGAAGTCATCAATCTCAAAACCTTGGTAACCGATGGTAAACAGTTTCATGTTAGGCATCATAACGCCAAAAAACTGAGGTGCCTCATCTTGTTTTCGTCCAATGCCGGACCTTTGATGTGATTCTCAGAGAGGGGTATCTCAAGAAAGCGGATATGCTATCCTGAGGGCATCTCACAGGAGTACTGGATATGCATCGCCTTGCCGCTCTCGCGTCTGTGTTTTCTTGCATCCTCATCTTCACTCCTTTGGCCGCATCGGCCCAGGATGACTGCAAAGCCGTCCACGGACTCCTTGTCGAAGGCACCGGAGAAATGAACGACACCGCCGAAGAGATGTTTCAAAATCTCGTGGCGCAATGGGGCGATGCTTATGCGGATCTGTCCACGTCGGTCTCGGTCATTCCGGCGACGAATCAAGGAAAATACATTCAGCGCGCAAATCAGAAGAAACGCAAAGCCCTTGCCGATCTCATCGAAAAAACCCCGGCCGGAGAAATCTGCTCGAACGACGTGATCACTTTTGCGTTCATGAAGTTCGCCGTCGGAAAAATGAACGAAACGGTCGAGGTCAGTCCCGATGAACTCACCTCTTATCAGTCGGGCAACATCAATCTCTCGGCCCGTTCGAATGTGAACATCGAAAAAGGCATCACGCTCATGGGCGAACCGAAGAGCGGTCCCTCCGATGGCTCCTCGGGCGGCTCGATGGGCTCATTGGGAGGAGACAACAAACCTTCCCTTCAAGGATTCCAACACTCGGCCCTGCTGAAAAAGATCCGAGAGACCAAGGCCCGATGCGGAGACAAAGCCGACCAGGTCGTCATGGTCAATTTGGCCAGTCACGGAACAGATAAATGCAAGTTCCTGCTCGACGGTGAAACGCCTTTGTCACCGGAACACATCAAAAAAATGCTGATCGAACCTCTTGCTGCGGAAAATGTCCGTGTCGTTCTGAATTTCAGCAACTGCTATGGCGGCTGCTTCGTCGATCAGATGAAAGACCTCAAACTGCCCGGTGGAGCCTGCTTTACCAGCTCCACCCGAGCAAGCACGGTCGCCTACGCCTCGGACGGCATCGTTGCCGGAACTTACGAACAATCCTATCCCGACTATCTCCGCCGCCTCAAAAATCCGCTCAAGGCCCATTTGTGCGCGACCTTATGGGATCCGCTGAACGAACCTCAGTCCAAAGGAGTCGCGCCCACTCGCTCGCGATCCGGAGACCGACTTTCCAATCAACGGGCGGAAACGATCGAAGACATCGGGAAAAAATTCGATTTCCCGAATCTTGCTAGCGAATGCCCGCCACCAAAACAGCCTGACTTTTTCGGACTTCCCGATGTTTCAGAAGAAAAAGTAAAGGCCCTGTTCAGTTGTCCCGCCATTCGCAAGGGCTTTGAAAAGGCCGGGGTTAAAGGTGACCACGATGTCTTCTTTGGCGCCATCCAGAATCCGAACTCGGCGCCGGGCCTCGACTCGCTCCGAAAACTCGCGGCAGATCCCGCCGCCATCCAAAGCCTCAAAGACGGCTGCAATATCAACCTGGCATCTTACGGAGGCTCAGCGAGTAAAAAAGGAACCGGAGCGGACGAAACGACGGCAGGCGATAAAAAGGGTGGAAAACGATGAACGACAAGTCCTTTCGCTCACTCGCTCTTTGCCTGCTGCTCGTTTTGGCTCCAGCCATTTCATGGGGAAAGCTGAAACCCAAAGCCAAAAGCTATCACATCAAGGCGCTCGTTTTGGTTGAACCTTCCGGCCCGGTTTCCTTGATCGTGAATCCACTGCGGCGAACCAGCATGACCATCGACGTGCAGAATCCCTCTTTCGTCCGCCAAAGCCTCAAACAGACTTCTTACGTGGGGGTGGTCGATGTCGATATGGACTTCTATTGGACCGCTCGCAAACAACCCACCGCGCTGATTAAAAAGATCTCGAACGCAAAAGACGAACGCCTGCCCGCCTATGACGGAAACTTTCAGTAAAGACCAGCCCCAGCCTTCTCTCTGAAGCTAAAAAATCATGATTCCGACAACAGGAGAAACGAATCCCTTTTTGAGACGCGTGCCCATCTCAAGGCTGGCTTCTAGAAAACCGATGAATCTTTAAGCCTTAGGGAAAGGACATTCAATGGGACACGTGGCCTCGGTGAAAAAATCAGCAAGCAATGGCATCGTCTATTACGACTCGAGAGAGCCACAGTATCACTATACGGTCCGCGATACTTTTCACTCAAAGACAGTCACAGGCGAAGACATCGTAGAGATCATCTACGATGGTGAGTTCAAACCCGAAGCCTTGGATCAAAGGGACCATTCAAGCCCATCCAGTTTCAGACCGTCCCAAGGCACACCCAGTAGCAACGTCAAACTGACTCCCCGAAACCAGGCCATCGCCATCGCCGCCGCCATCGTTCTGCTCATTGCCCTTCCGCTGTTCGCTTATGCAGCCACCGTCAACGGGCAATTCCTGACGATGCTTTTCGCTCTGGGAGTGATGGGTTCAATGGGTTATTCCGCCTGGAAAAAAGTGGCCACCTATCTGCCAAAAAAAGAGACACCTAAAAACAAAAAGGCATCTTAGTCGTCAAAGACGCTCGTCGAATTTGTAGCCCTGCTCGAGCGAGGATGTGCGTCCGAATTCGACGGCACTCATGCGGTTACGAGACTCGGGTTGAACCTCGAGCAACTCCAAACTGCCTTCCCCGCAAGCCACCACGACTCCCGTCGCACTGATCGCAAGAACCTGTCCCGGAGATCCCAGGGATCCCCGTCTCTCGGCGATCTTTGTCTTATGGATTTTCAATCTTTTCCCACCGTGAAGCACATAGGTCCCAGGCCCCCACACGAAGGCACGAACCTTGTTATGCAAAGTCTCGGCGGACTGCGACCAGTCCAAAAGCGATTCGCTTTTGTCGATCTTTTTCGCGTAAGTCACTTGCGATTCGTCCTGCGGCTGAGGCCCGACATTCCCGCGAACATAGTCCATCAGTTCGACCCGCAAAAGATCTGCTCCCAACAAAGCCAACTGATCGTGAAGCTCCAAAGAATTGATCTCGGGGGAAATCTCGATCCTTCGTTCGCCAATGACGGCGCCCGCATCGAGCTTACGAACCATTTTCTGCAGAGCCACTCCGGTCTCGGCGTCCCCGGCCTCGATCGCTCTCTGAATCGGAGCGGCACCACGCCAGCGCGGGAGCAGCGAAGCATGGACGTTCACGCATCCCAGATTGAAAGAGTCCAAAAACTTTTGATCGAGGATCTGACCAAAAGCAACCACGACGGCCACCTCGGCTCCCCAACGCAGGATTTCGTCGACGATCAACGGATTGTCCTTCAGGGATTCCGGAGCAACGACTCGAAGCCCCTTGGCCGTTGCCAGAGCCTTCACCGGGCTCGGTGTGAGTTGCAGTTTGCGGCCCGCCGGACGATCGGGTTGCGTGACGACACCGACCACTTCGAAGTGCTCGTCATCCAGCAATGCTTTCAGACAAGTCACCGCAAAATCAGGCGTGCCAAGAAAACAAACCCTCACCCGGCTCATAGTTTAGACCGGCTCTTTCTCGCGGTTTTTCTCTTCCGACTCTTCGCGGACCGGATAGCCGCGTTTTTTGATCTGGTCTTTGATTCGCTTGCTCTTGAGGAAGCTCAGATGATCGACAAACAAAGTTCCCTCGAGGTGATCGAGCTCGTGCTGCATGCAGATTGCCAACAACCCGTCGGTCTCGATGGTGAACTCTTTCCCGTTCACGTCTTGGGCTTTCATGATGATCTTGTCGAAACGTTCGACCGTTTCGTAATAACCCGGAATCGACAGACAACCTTCGTCGAAAGTCGTCTTGCCTTCACCTTTGACGATCACTGGATTGATCAAAACCAGAGGCTGCTCGACCGCTTTTTCCATCTCGGTCATTTCATCGTATTGATAGCGACGGCCTTTGTCGTCACGAGGGCGAGTGTCGATCACGATCACACGCTGAAGAGCACCGATCTGCGGAGCCGCAAGCCCGATGCCTTTGGCGTCATACATCGTCTCGAGCATGTCTGTGACGAGGGTTTTCAACTCTTGGTTGAACTCGGTGACGGGCACCGAAATCTCGCGCAGCCGGGGGTCCGGGAATTTCAGGATTTCACGCAGGCTCATAAGGGACCTCTTTTCGATTCCCATTATACCAAAAGAGGGCCGATTTGGACAGTCCGAAGAGGCTCGGAACCCCCTGAAAATATTACGGAACTTCCACCCTCCGCAGAGCAAAGGCAGCGGAGGGATTCAAAAGATTAGCGTTTGAGGCGTTTCAATAAAGTCACACCCAGAAGAACCGCCAGCAAATTCGGCAACCAAGCAGCGACGATCGCAGGAAGTTGCCCATGCTTTCCCAGGTTTAGGGCCGAGCTGTAGGCGATCCAATAGCCAAAGACCAATCCAAGAACGATCCCCAGATTCATCATGGTGCCGCCCGACCGAGCACGGCCCACCGAGAATGGCACTCCCAGCAAAGCCATGACCAATCCTGCAGCAGCGAATCCCCAACGAGAATGGTAGTCCACCTCGTATTGAAGCGTGTCGAGACCGGCCGCTTTGTTCTTCTTGATGAACTCGGACAGCTCGCCTTGGGAAAGCATATCCGAAGTTTGCCCAGAGCCGGTCAGATCGGTCAGTTCCTGCCCCATTTCCATTTTTTTGACTTTGAAATCCGAAGTCAGGGGGAAGCTCGAGTCCGTGCTGAAAACCGTGACCGAACCGTCTTTCAAGGTCCAAACAGTTCCATTCATATCGACCTGCTGAGCGGTCAACATTTGCAGCAGATCCCAGGCATCGCTAAAGAAATACATCGTCAGGTTCTGAGCCATCGCGGTGTCGGGATTCAAAGTCTTGATGTTGAAGATCTTGTTATGAGCGCGATACCAAATACGGTCAGTTTTCACGACCGAGAACTGATCAGGACGCTTCTTGATTTCAGAATAATAGATCGACAGTTTATTTCGCGCCGCCAGCGGCTGAATCCGATCATTCACAAAGAAAAAGACGATGGAAAAAACGGCGATCGTGATCAGAACCGGAGCCGCGATCCGCGCCAAGCTCATACCGCTGGCAAACAAGGCGACCAATTCATTGGCCCGGTTCAGGGTCGACAGGGTCAGAACCGTTCCAATCACGCAGGCCACGGGGAAAATCTGCCGCATCACTTCCGGCAAGTAGGCCATGTAGTATGAAAAAAGAACCGAGGTGGAAATATCGGGATTGCTGACCATCATCGACATGGCGTCCACGGCAAGAAAGATCGTGGAGAACACCAAAAGGCCGCCAATGAAGGAAGCCAAGAAAAGTCCCAAGATGTAGCGATCGATTCTGGTCATCATGCCCGATTGTATTCCGTCTCTTCCCTCTTGACTCCCTGAAAAATTCCACCTTTACTGAGGTCATGGCATTGCGCGTCTTATTGGCTGACGAATCCACCACCATCAAAAAGGTCATTCAGTTGGCCCTCCAAGACTATGGTGTGGAGGTCAAATCGGTTCCTATCGGCTTGGATGTGATCCCTGTCGCAAAGAGCTTCCAGCCGGATATGATCTTCGTGGACGTGCTCCTGCAAAAGAAATCTGGCTACGATGTCGCCAAAGACCTCAAAGAAGACGGCCAGCTTTCATCGATTCCCGTGGTGCTCATGTGGAGCAGCTTCATGGAAATCGATGAGGCCAAGGCACAAGCCAGCCACGCCAATGCCCGGCTGGAAAAGCCTTTCGATGCCGATATCCTGCGCAAGCTCGTGAAGGACCTGGTCCCGCGCACTTTGGATAACAAGATCAGCAGCTATCTGACCTTCCCAAAGCTGCCTGATTTTGCTGACGAGCCAAAAACTCCGATGGCCTCCATCGCCCAAGACATTCAGCCCGAAACGGCCTACGAAAACGGCGGTGGCACTTCATCCGACGGCGGCCTGGACAATATTTACGCCATCCCGGAAGTCAGCGAAAGCGACATCCAAGTGGAGATCGCACCCGAAGATCAGTTTTCGAACGTGCCCCTGTCGGCCACCAAGGCCCCGACTCCGGGTGCCGAGGAATCCTGGAGCCATCAGGATCTGTCTAAATTCAAGATTCAGCTTCCAAAAGATGGCGGACAAAACCTCGGAGCCGATCTCGACAAGTACATGATCCCCGCCGAAGAACTCGACCTGGCAAAAGTCGAATCCACAGGCGAATTCGAAGAGGTCACCTTCGTTCAACCGAAGCCCGCCCCAGTCAAACCGACCAAGGCACCGCCTCTGGCTGCGAACATCAATCCCGAAGCCGTGAAACAAGCGGTTTCAAGCGCAATGTCCTCCGAGTCCGGCCCACGCTCCGCCATGGACCAAGTCCTCGCTGAAAAAGTCCTCCGCGAAGAAGCCCAAGCCGTCCTCGAAAAAGTTCTCTGGCAAATCCTCCCCGACATCTGCGAACGCGTCGTCCGCGAGGAACTCGGAAAACTCCTCAAAGACGTTGAGCGCTCGATTTAAGTCTTTTTCCCCTCGAGTACGATTGTTCCGTGTTTTTCCTGAGTCTTTGGGTTTGGGGCTGATGCCTATGGGGCTCTTGCTCGGATCTCAAACATACGTTTTGTCACGCGCTTGCATTCGCAACCGCGCGCCAAAGCCGACACTCGCCCGAACAACAGCCCCATAGGCATCAGCCCCAAACCCAAAGACTCAGGAAAAAAGACGAAAGCCCGCTGAGGGGAAACGAAAACCTCGCGCGGGCCTTCAAAAAACAACGGACCGACTTGATCAACAACGGCAGTGCCAATCTTGAGAAAATGAGGATTCCCGTTTTTCCTTTTTGGGATTGCGCGAAGGGGGTGCGGGCTTGGGGAGAGTGCCTTGGGCGAGTTCGGCTTGGCGCGACGTTGCGAACGCAAGGTCGTGCCAAACGCATGTCTGAGTCCAAGGGACTCTCCCCAAGCCCGCACCCCCTTCGCGCAATCCCAAAAAGGACACTCGGCCCACTTCCCTCATTGCCGAAAGCAAGGCCCCATTGTATGCAGATTCAGTGACAATCCTAGACTTGATCAAAGCAGCCATCAAAGAAGACATGCCCCGCGGCGACGTGACCACCGAGTCCCTCGCCCTCAAACCTCGCCATGGGTTCGCTCGCCTCAAAGCCAAGGAAGACATCGTTCTTTCCGGCTCGATGCCCTTCGAACAGACCATGCAGATCCTGGAACCGAATGCCAAGCTGAGCTGGCACTTCGAGGAAGGCCAAGCCATTCTCAAAGGTCAGATCGTCTGCACGATCGAAGGCGATCTCGTCCAGATCCTGAAAGCCGAACGTGTGGCTTTGAACTTCCTGGGTCACTTGTCTGGAATCGCGACACACACTCGTCGCTTCGTCCGACAGATCGAGGGAACGACGACCAAAATTCTCGACACTCGTAAAACAACGCCGGGTCTGCGTGATCTGGAAAAACGCGCGGTCGTTCACGGTGGCGGTTTCAATCACCGGTTGAACCTGTCGACAGCGATTCTGCTCAAGGACAATCACCTTTCCGTCATGGGTGGAATTGCCTCTGCCATCAACCGCGTGCGCGAGCACTCGCAACTTCCGATCGAAGTCGAAGCCAAAACCTTGGATGAAGTGAAAGAGGCCGTTCAGCTCGGTGTTCACCGCATCCTGCTCGACAATATGGATGACGAAACCTTGCGCCAAGCAAAGGCGCTCGTTCCCAGCACGATCGAAACCGAAGCCAGTGGAAACATGGCTTTGGACCGCGTTCGCAAAGTCGCGGACATCGGGATCGACTACATTTCGGTCGGCGCTCTGACCCACTCGGCCCCGGTTGCCGATGTCAGCCTCCTCTTTGATTGGAGCTAAAATGGAAAATCCCCTGCAAAAAATCCGTCTCGGCGAGATCACCTCTCAATGGGCCAAGCATCAGGGTCTCACCTGTCGCTTTGAACAATCCACCACCAGCACGAGCGATCTCGCCAAAGAAGAGGCCTTCGGCGTGGCCTTGGCCGAAGACCTAAAAGTCTATCTGACCGATCATCAGACCAAAGGACGCGGACGAGGTTCAAACACGTGGAGCGAGGGACAACCGGGCTCCTCTTTGCTTTCAAGCTGGAGCTATCTGCAGAACGAAGCTCCGCAACCTGTCCTCGTTCCTCGCGTCGGCTTGGCTCTGCTGAGATCCGTAAAAACCGTTTGGCCTTTTTTAGATTGGTCTTTGAAATCACCGAACGATCTTTTCCTGAACGACAAAAAAATCGCAGGCCTTCTGCTGGAAACTTTGTCTCAAGGGGACGAGTACCGTCTGATCGTGGGACTGGGATTCAATATTCTGCAATCACCGGCCGATCTGGACACGGCCACACATCTGGTTCAAGAACTTCCACCCGGCTGCCCTTTGCTGGGTGACGACTGGGCCGCCTGGTTGGATCGCTGGTTGTTTGAACTGACCGATGCCATGGCAAAACCGGCAGAGCCTCTCACCACGACGGAACGAGTGGCGCTCGCCCAAGCCCTGAATGACCGCCCCAGCTTGCAAGACGAAATCCTGCAAGTTCATGCCGACGGAAGCCTCGAAACCGGGAAGGGAAAAACTTCCTGGATGGAGATCTAAATGTCCCTCGTCTACACACCGGAAGTGGAACTGGGCGCTCTTTGTCCTTCGTTTTCACTGCCGTCGGTGACAAGCGGGACTGTCGATTCTTCGTCTCTGCAGAATGGCCGCCCGTTTCTGGTCATGTTCATCTGCAACCACTGCCCCTACGTCAAAGCCATTGAGGATCGCCTGCTTCAACTGGGACAGGACTTTTTGAAAAACGATCTTCGAATCGTCGCCATCTGCTCGAACGATCCGGCCGATTATCCCGAAGACAGTTTTGAGAACTTGGGACAACGAGCTCGGGACAAAAATTATCCATTCCCTTATCTCTTTGATGAAACCCAGGCGGTGGCCAAATCCTTCGGTGCGGTTTGCACGCCGGATTTTTTTCTCTATGACAAAAACAGCAGGCTTGCCTATCGCGGACGCCTGGACGACGCCTGGAAAGACCCCGCCAAAGTCAAAAGACAAGAGCTGAAAGCAGCTCTGGAACGGCTCCTCGCGGGACAATCGGCTCCGGTCGATCAGGTCCCCTCGATGGGTTGCTCGATCAAATGGAAGGAAAGCTGATGTTGCGCGCCCTGTTCCTGACCGTCATGACATTTCTGATTCTGGGAACCGGGTATCTGCTTTTCCGCAACGGCGTTTTTCTGCCGGTGACCTTCAATGTAAAATCCGAAGGCCCCGTGATCCTGATGGGTGTCGGCCATGTCGGCCCCTATCACACCGTGCTATCATCCCTGCAAAAAGTCGAAGCCTTCGCCAAAGATAATCAGCTCTCCTGCTCGACCACTTTCGGTGAATACCTGGACGATCCCAATATCGTCGAAGTCGAACGCCTGAAATCCTTTGTCGGTTGTGTTCTCACCGAAAAACCATCGATGCCTCTGCCTGAGGATTTTCGGATTTCCGAAAGACCCAGCCGTTCTTATCTGATCGCGACCTTCCACGGATCTCCGGCTCTCGGTCCCTACAAAGTGTATGGCAAAGCCCACGAGACGATGGAAAAGCAAGGCCTCACAGCCGATGGCTCGGTCATCGAACTTTACCGGATGGAAGCCGACGGCAGCATGACCACCCTCTACTACTTCCCCGTGAAATAAGCCCGACGACGGGCCAATCTCACTCGGGAATATTGTAATCGATATTGGACAGGGACAGACAGTCCGCGACCGGCGAGAAGCTCAACACGAGTTTGAAGTCCTCCGGAGGATTCGCTCCGACGAAATAGGTCAGTTCTTGCTCTGGAGACTTCACGAGTTTCCATTCGCCCTGATCTTTCGAAGCCACCTGAAGCAAAGTCAGAATCTCGGTTTTCGGAGACACGCAATGAGTGTCTGTCTCCCAAGCGCCGACCATGATGGCTTGTGGAGAGCGCTGAGCTTCATCAAGAAAACGGTCCCATTTCCGAGTCGTCAGATGACCCTTCAGAAAGGTTTCCAGCTCGCTCTTCTGCAAACACAAAGAGGGATTCTTTTCCCGCACTTCAATGGCCGCCTGCACATAACTGTCTCCAGGACAGATCGTCGGCCCGTGGTCGATCTTCCATTCGCCCCAAGCTTTCGCCTCACGCAAAATGGCCAAAGCCTGATTCGGCTTCTGTTCTTGATCAAAGCAATCGACGACACGAGTAATCTCTTCTTCGAAATAAAACGTGGATTCGGCCATGGTCACGACCTGACCGCGACAAGAGGCCAGAGCCCCCTTCAGGATGTCCCAGCGTTCTTCGCAGGTCGGAGCATGACGAACTTCGACGATCTTCATTCCACAGGGGGAATCGTCGACAACGGCGATGCCTTCGGTCATCGGATTGTGGCGAATCCCAGGGTCCACACTCGAAGCCGAGGAGGAAGGGATCACGCCTCGCCACAACAGCACGGCGGCCATTCCCACCCCCAGAACACAGACCACCGCAAGAGCAAAGAAAGTCTTTTTCATCACTGAATCTCGTAGTCAGCCGAAACCGTGACTTGAACTTTGATTTCCCCACCCGCCAGCTCGGAGGATGCGGAATCAGCGGCCGCCATGGCCATCTTGGCCATCATCGGACGAGGGCCGGGTTCGATCATCGCCTGATGAGCCAAACGATAGACGTTTTTGATTTTCACTCCGGCGGCTTTCGCCATCGTGTCAGCCTTGGAGCGAGCCTCTTTCACGGCCGCCGCCAGAACTTCGACCTCGATCGCTTTCCGGGCGGTCGAATCCCACTGGATGCGGGAAATGCTGGTTCCGAATTCGCGGCGAGGACCGGCATCGCCTTTTTCAGCGACGGTCACCGCATCAATCAAACGCCCAGCCTCGGCGGTCTTCCGCAAAAGAACGCGCAGAACCTGGGTCGAACTGAATCCGTTGAGTTTGTTTCGATTCGTCGGCTGATCCCAAACATAGTCAGGACCGAATTGAAAGGACTCGGTCTGGATGTCCTCTTTGGCGATCTTGTAGTTTTCGAGGATTTTCATCACCCGCTTGGTTTCATCCGCCGCCAAAGTTTGCGTCCGCTGAGCCGCCGCCGAACGCGCCCAGATTTCCAAGCTGAAAGAAATCAGATCCGGCGAAACGGATTTTTCCGCCGCTCCGGAAACGGAAATCAAGCGGGTATCGGCCTGAGCCACGGCCCCCGCCGCCATCAGTCCGGAAACAAAAATCAATGCCAACAAACGAATGTTCATCTCGCCCTCCTGGAACTCCTCCAAGGGGACTCGATCTGATTGGATTTGTCTAGACCCCTTCCAGCAAATCCGACGGACCCGCCGTCCAGCCAAAAAGGGGTTTCGAACTCGAAGGCTCTAAGGTTCCGAATTGTCCCAATCCGACAGGCTCACCTCGGGCAAAACGCTTTCCAAGGATTTCCTCAGCGCATGGGGCAAGGTGGAGGCTGATTCGGACGCCACCCAATGGTGCTTCCCGACCAGCTCCAAAAAGCAGCGGTAACTGCCATCGCTCCCCCGTCGGAAGGTCGCGGAAAAATAGTTCTCGGGCGCGATCTCTTCGGGATGCTCATGGAACCAGTGACGGATCGGATCCGCCAGATGATTCGAGGCGGTCCTCCCCAGGAATTGCCCTTGGTTGTCGATCCGGCCCAATACATTTGAATTCAAACTCGCTCTGGTCGGCATAGGAGGCTCCTTTCACGCCTCTCAGACTAAAGAATCAGCACGAAGCCCCCTTGAAGGAAGCGTCCCGAAATCGTCTTCATGAATGAGACTCAATTTCAGTCGAGACGAAAGGCGGAACGCCCCTCTGACATTGCGCGCCGGGCATGGTCAAAATCAGGGCTTTCCCCTACATTCAATGGCTGAAAACCAAGTGAAAACAACACGGTGATGACGAGGACTCATGGATTCTTTCAAAACGCTCAGTACGATCACGATCGACGGAAAAACCTATCACTACCACTCCCTGAAAAAACTGGAGCAAGAGACAGGCATTTCCCTTTCAAAGCTTCCCTACAGCACCCGCGTGCTGGTTGAAAACCTCCTCCGCCACGAAGACGGCGAAGCGGTCCGCAAAGAAGACATCCTGGCTCTTCTGCAACAAGATCCAACCAAAGAATCCGAGCACGAGATTCAATTCACCCCGGCTCGCGTCCTTTTGCAGGATTTCACGGGAGTTCCCGTCGTCGCCGACTTGGCCGCAATGAGAAACGCCATGGTCGCCCGCAAAGGTGATCCCAAAAAAGTAAATCCTCTCCGCCCTGTCGACCTCGTGATTGATCACTCGGTTCAAATGGACTCCGCCGGTCAAAAAGATTCCTTCGCGACCAACCTGCGTCTCGAGTTCCAACGAAACGGCGAACGCTATCAATTCCTCAAGTGGGGACAAAAAGCCTTCAATAACTTCAGCGTCGTTCCACCAGCCACCGGGATCTGCCACCAAGTGAACCTCGAGAGCCTGTCCCATGTCGCCATGGTTGGCCCTTGGAGAGGACAAGACTACGTCTATCCAGACAGCTTGGTCGGAACCGATTCCCACACCACGATGATCAACGGTCTTGGCGTCCTCGGATGGGGTGTCGGCGGGATCGAAGCCGAAGCCGCCATGTTGGGCCAGCCCTGCACCATGCTCATTCCGCAAGTGATCGGTTTCGAACTCAAAGGCAAACTCCGCGCCGGTGCCACCGCCACGGATCTGGTTCTGACCGTCACTCAGATGCTTCGTAAAAAAGGGGTCGTCGGAAAATTCGTCGAGTACTTTGGCGAAGGCGTGACCAACCTGACCATCGCCGACCGTGCGACCATCTCGAATATGTCTCCTGAGTACGGTGCCACCGTCGGGATCTTCCCGATCGACGCGAAAGTCGTCGACTACCTCAAGACTACCGGTCGTGCCGAACGCGCCGCTCGTGTCGAGGCTTACTACAAAGAACAAGGCATGTGGGAAACCAACAAGGCCGAACTTCGTTTCTCGGATACCTTGAGCCTCGATATGTCCACCGTCGAACCATCGATGGCGGGACCAAGCCGCCCACAGGACCGAGTCGTTCTGAGTGGCGTTCGCGGTGCTTTCCGTAAGTTCCTGGTCACTCGTCATCACGAATCCCTGGCCAGCTTCTCTCAGGACCGCTTGAAAGAGTGGACTCAGATGAGCGACAGCATGAAAGGCATCGCTTACGAGATGGACCTCAACTTCCATCCCGACAAGGACCTCGGTCCCCTGGGCGCCCATGCGAACATCACCATGAACGGAGAGACCTTCAATCTCGTTCAAGGTTCCATCGTCATGGCGGCGATCACCTCTTGCACCAACACCTCGAATCCTGAACTGATGTTGGGTGCGGCCCTCCTCGCTCGCAATGCCGTTCAACGCGGACTGAAAACCAAGCCATGGGTCAAGACCTCCTTCGCCCCAGGCTCGGTCGCCGTTCGTGAGTACATCCAGGCCTCGGGCTTGATGCCGAACCTCGAAGCCCTCGGATTCAACATCGCCGGTTTCGGTTGCTCGGTTTGCATCGGAAACTCCGGCCCTCTGGCCGAACCCATCCAAAAAGCCATCGACACCGAAGGCATCGCGACCGCCGCCGTTCTTGCGGGAAACCGGAACTTCGAAGCGCGGATCCATCCTTCGATCATGACGAACTGGTTGGCATCCCCGCTGCTGGTCGTGGCTTCCGCCATCGCCGGAAACATCAACGTCAATCTGTCAGATGACCCCATCGCTTTGGACCCTCAGGGCAATCCGGTTTATCTGAAAGACATCTGGCCTGATCCAAAAGAGCTCCACGATCTCGTTTCCAAATACGTCACGCAAAAACGCTTCGAAGAAGTTTACTCGGACGTCTTCAAAGGTGACTCGAACTGGATGAACATCAAAGTTCCGGCCGGTGACACCTATGAGTGGGAAAACAGCTCCACTTACATCCGTCAGCCGCCGTTCATGGACGCCAGCCTGGCGAAACAGGATCCAACCGTGAAAGGCGCCCGCATCCTCGCCGTCTTCGGCGATTCGATCACGACGGACCATATTTCCCCTGCCGGAAACATCAGTCCAAAGTCCCCTGCCGGCCAGTACCTGAAAGAACATGGTGTTGAGCAAGCGGACTTCAACTCGTACGGTTCCCGTCGCGGAAACCACGAAGTCATGGTTCGCGGAACTTTCGCGAACGTGCGGATCAAAAACAAACTCGTTGGCAAAGAGGGCGGCTATACCAAGCTGTATCCAGAAGGCACCGAGACCACGATCTACGAAGCTTCGATGGCCTACGAGAAAAAAGGCACACCACTGGTGATCTTCGGCGGAAAAGAATACGGCTCCGGCTCGTCCCGTGACTGGGCCGCCAAAGGAACACGCCTGTTGGGTGTTCGCGCCGTCGTTGCCGAGAGCTTCGAGCGGATCCACCGTTCGAACTTGGTCGGCATGGGCGTTCTGCCGCTGCAACTGAAGCCAGGAACCACTGTCGACTCTCTGGGCCTCACCGGCGAAGAAGAGGTCGATTTCCCACCAATGGATAAACTGGTGGCCGGTTCCGAGATCAAACTCACCGTCCGCACAAAAAACGGAACGCGCGAGATCCCGGCACAAGTTCGGATCGATACACCGAACGAGCTCAAGTACTTCCACGCTGGCGGCATCTTGCCATTCGTTTTGGATCGCTTGGCCGAAGCCTAAGACAGTTACCTTCCAAAAAAAAGAAAGGGCTCCTTCGCGGAGCCCTTTCTTTTTTAAAATTCATTCAATTGGTCGAAATCGAATCAACGTCTGCGAGCGCGACAAACACGTTCTGAAAGATCGCAGTTCCTCGAAGCACAATCGGAGTCGAAATTGCATTTCGACCGGCCTGGCAAACCGCCACCGTGCACTTCACAAACACGCGCACTCAAATGGCACTTTCGTGAAGAGCAGTCCGAATCGAAAGTACATTTCCAGCCAGCCGGAAAACCACCGCCACGAGCTTCACAGATTCGTTGGGACAGATGACATTCACCTGACGCACAATCAGAGTCGAACGTACAAGCCCAACCTGCGGGAAAACCACCGCCACGGACTTCGCAAATGCGTCGGCTCAGATTGCATTTCTTAGAATTGCAGTCCGAATCGAAAGTGCACTTCCAGCCCGGAGGAAAACCGCCTCCACGCATTTCGCAGATGCGTTCGGACAGATGACATTCGTTCGAGGCGCAGTCTGAATCGAACGTACAAGAATCCCCAGGCAGTCGATCACCCGCCGAGGCCAACGACATCCATCCGACCGACAACACCACCAAAAGTGTCCTTAAAACCAGTGCCATAGTGACTCCTTTCATATCGACCGGCAGAGGCTATGCAAGCGATGAGCCGACGAAAAGGGCTCTTGTCTGTCCCTGTGCCTCGATTCCTCTTCACAAGCCTGTGCCTTTTTCAAAGCTGTCGAAAATTTGAACGTTTCCTCTCGCTGAACGCCCCGAGAACGACACAAAAAAAGCCAGTGCATGAATCCTTGATTTTGAAAAGACGTCGATTTCCGTGCCCTCGATAAACTGGACTAACATATGAATTTTGGAATTAGTTATTCACTTTTTTTATTCTTTAAGGAATATTTTGTTCATGAACATCCCCCTCCCTTATCTGCAAGCGCTCGTTGTTTTCGGTGATTCTCGGAACATGACCCAGGCGGCTCTTCGCCTGGGTCTGACACAGTCAGCGCTCTCGAAACAGCTGCAAAGCCTGGAAAAACTGCTCCCACAAAAAGCCATGGCGACAGACGGGCGCAAGAAAGTTCTCACGCCCTATGGGCGCACCCTGACCGACGATCTGCGAGAACGGCTCGAAGGCCTGTCCGAAGTCGTCACCTTGGCAGGACAAAAATGGCTTTCAGAAGAGGACGCTCTTTTCCGACTTGGGGCCGCCCCTGATTTCCTGGAACACTACGAAGACCGGATTTCTTTTAAGGGCCGTCTTCACCTGATGGAAGGCGATGCGGCCCTTCTGACAGAGGCCTTCTCTCGTCGGAAGCTCGATGCGGTCATCCTGGCAGATCCAGCCCCACACGCCGATTTCACCAGTCGTCTGCTTTTCAAAGAAAGCTATCGCCTGCTGATTCCCAAAAAATGGTTCAAAGACAAACCGACGTTTTCCGAAGGCCTTCTGAAGAAACTCTCGCCCCTCCCCCGCCTGGAAGAGCAAAGCCTCGGACTTGCGACGCAGCTTTTGCGCGAATACGGCCTCTCTCGGCCTCTTCCCGCTCAGCGGATGGCCCGCCGCTGGACAACCCTCAACTCATGGACTCGACAGGGAATCGGCTGGGCTGTCGTTCCAACGACGTTCGCCGCTGCAGAAAAAGGAGTTCACTCGGTCGCCATTCCGGCCCAGGCTCTCTCAACCCCTTCGCTCTATCTGGTGACGCGCAAAAATCCGTCGTCCTCGCCTTGGATGAAATCCT
>JAHBUU010000048.1 GCA_019637895.1 Pseudobdellovibrionaceae bacterium
CGAGGGTCGTATCCATGGGCTTGGTGCTGCGGATGTGAAACTCGATTTTCTTTGTAAGATGGAAGCACTCGCTCCTCATTCGGGGCGAACGCAGTGGACCTTGCCTCCGGTTCTGGTGGGAACTTTCGGTGAAGAGCGCGGCATGACCGGGGCTCTCCGCTTGATTCGAAAAAACAAGATTTCCGCGAAAATGGCTCTGATCGGAGAGCCGACTGATCTGCGGGTCGTGAATGCCGCCAAAGGTTTTGCGACGGTTGAAATCCAACTGCCTTTTTCCGACGAAGAACTGCGCTACCGCCGAGAGCACGACCTGCGTGAAAGCACGTCGACACAAAGTCGGCTTTTCCGGGGGCGTGCGGCTCACTCATCGGCACCGCATCTGGGTGAAAGCGCCATTGCGAAGATGCTCGAGTATTTGGCGCAGCTTCCGGATGGGGTCGTCATCATGGAAATCGACGGCGGACAAAGCACGAATACGGTCCCGGCCCATGCTTTCCTCGAGATCGAAACTGCGATCGTGAAAGACTCGATGGCGGGTCGGATTCGAGGCGTGCACCGGGTAATTCAGTCGCTGGAGACGGAATTTCAGAATTACCAAGATCCCGAGTTCCTTCCTCCTCATCCGACCCTGAACCTGGGTATCGTGAGAACTCAGGAGACCGGGGTGATTCTGTCGGGGAGCTGCCGGATTCCTCCGAACATTTCCCATGCTGTTTACGAAAAGTGGATGGAGGATCTGAGGGTCTCTTGCGAGAAGCTCAAAGGATCTTTCCGGGTACTCGATTATAAAAAACCATTTCGGACGTCGGAACAATCGATCTTGCTGAAGGGCTGTCGCGATGAGCTGCGGAGTCTTGGTCTTTCCGACCTTCCGGCCACGCAGGCCTCGACGAACGAAGCCAGTCTTTTTCATCGATTGGATGTGGACTGCCTGTGTTTCGGGGCGGGAGTCAGGGAAAACAATTCCCATACTCCGAATGAAAGCGTGAAAATCGAAGATCTACACAAGGCGACCCAGTTTTATCGCCAGGTGATCGAAAGGTTCTGTTTATGAATTTTGTGATTAGGTCCGCAACCCACGATGATCTGCCGCAGCTCTTAGAGCTGGCAAAGCAGTTCAATCTGCTCAATCTTCCTGGGGATAAAAAAATCCTTTCCGACAAGATCGATGTGAGCGTGAAAGCTTTTGCCGGTTCCTTGCCCAAGGCAAAGTCGGAATATCTTTTGGTGCTCGAAGATCTCGAAGAAAAGTTGATCGTTGGAAGCTCTCTCATCATGGCGAAACATGGGACCGACGAGATTCCGCACTCGTATTTCAAAATCTTGAAAAGAAACCACTTCAGTCAGGACCTTGGAATCGGGTTTATTCACCAGGTTCTTCGCTTTCAACTGGATACGGACGGCCCGACCGAAATCGGCGGTTTGTTGGTCGATAAATCCTACCGCCGTCGTCCTGAGCGCTTGGGAAAACAGATCAGTCTGTCTCGGTTCCTGTATATCGCTCTTCATCCAGAGCGTTTTGAAGAGCGAATCCTGTGCGAACTCACTCCGCCCCTGACGGACGAGGGCCGAAGCGAATTTTGGGAAGCCCTTGGCCGTAGATTCACAGGCCTCAATTATCAAGAGGCGGATCTTTTGTCTCAGAGCCACAAGGAATTCATCGAGAGCCTTTTCCCTGAGGATGACATTTATCTGAGCCTGCTCGATTCGAAAGCCCGAACGGTTTTAGGAAGAGTGGGAGAAAGCACCAAACCCGCCCAGCATCTTTTGGAAAGCATCGGTTTTGAATACATCGAAGAAGTCGATCCTTTCGACGGCGGTCCTCACTTTGGTTGTCAGACTCAAGATGTTTTGCCCATCAAGCAGGGGCGCCGTTTGCGAGTCACCGAATTCAAGGACGCCGTTTATAAGGACAGCCATTTGGTGGGGAACACCCATGATGACTTCCGAGCGGCTCTTTGCCGAACAGATATTCGAGACGATGAAGTGTCCATTCCGTCCAGATCCCGCGATCTTTTGCAGATCGAGTTGGGCGAAGAAGTTTTTGTCGCGCCGTTTGAGTATGCTCGCCGAAAGGAGCAAACATGACAGGTCTGATTTCTTTCACCACTAAAGGCGATTTCATTGATGGCCGTTGGGTCAGCACGGATCGTGCGGATGGTTCATTCCAGGACCTCTCACCGGCGGATCTGAACGATCAGATCATGACGGTGTCCTTTCGTCATGATCATGTCGACGAAGCCTGTCGGGCCGCTCGACGGGCTTTCAAAGAATGGTCACGCACGTCCTTCGAAGAACGAAAAGCCAAACTCCTCAAGCTGAAAGAGCTTTTCGATGCGCATACCGAGCAGATGGCTCAGTTGATCGCTCGCGATACAGGAAAGCCCCTTTGGGATGCGACGACAGAAGCCAAGGCCTTGGGAAATAAAATCGACATCACAGCAAATCACTCGATGAAACTCGTCAGTGAGGAGCATATCGCCAACGCCCTTCCGCAGGTGGAAGGGGTGATTCGCTACAAACCCCGTGGCGTGATGGCCGTTGTGGGTCCCTTCAATTTTCCGGCGCATTTGCCGAACGGACATATCGTTCCGGCGCTGTTGACGGGAAATACAATCGTGTTCAAGCCATCCGAACAAACGCCTGCCGTGGGTCAGCTCTATGCGGAGCTGGTCGAAAAGGCGGGATTTCCGGCCGGTGTTTTCAACCTTGTCCAAGGGGATGGGGAGTCGGGCCGACGGCTTTGCGCCCATGAGGAAGTCGATGGCGTTCTGTTCACCGGCTCCTATGAGGTCGGACTCAAGATCAAGCAAGAGACCATCAATCATTATTGGAAAATTCTAGCCCTCGAAATGGGTGGCAAGAATGCGACCGTCGTTTGGGATGATGCCGATATGGACAAAGCGATCTATGAGACGCTGGTCGGTGCCTATATGTCGACGGGTCAGCGTTGCTCGTGCACAAGCCGGTTGATCGTGCATGATCGTATCGCCGACGAGTTCACGGAAAGATTCTACCAGGCGGCCAAGAAGCTGGTCGTCGGTCATTGGAGCGAGAACCCATTCATGGGCCCACTGATCAATGGTGCTGCTGTTGAAAAGTACCTGCGCTTCCAGGAAATCGCGAATCGTGAGAATTGCGAAACCCTGATGCGTGGAAAGGTTCTCGATCTCAAGCACAAAGGGCATTACGTCACTCCGAGCATTCATCTGGTCAAAAAATTCGATCCGAATTCGACCTATCAAAAGAACGAGATCTTTGGTCCGAATCTCGCGATTTACCGCTCATCGGATTTCAATGAAGCGATGAAAATCGTCAACTCTTCGGGATACGGTTTGGTTATGGCCCTGTTCTCGAAAGACCGTGGCCTCTATGAGCAAGCGCTGGTGGATGCTCGGGTGGGATTGTTGAACTGGAACCGTACGACCAACGGTGCGAGCAGCCGCTTGCCTTTTGGTGGCATGGGAAAATCCGGTAACGATCGTCCCTCTGCCCATTTTGCCGTTCAGTATTGCACGGTGCCGGTCGCGAGCCTCGAGGATCCGACTCCTTTTGAACGAGCCCGGGTTCTTCCCGGTATGACATTCGAGACGAAATGAAGAAGACGATGCGAGCATTTTTGCTGATTGGAACGGTTCTGGCGGCTTTTATCGTTGGAACCGGTTTTTTTCTGGCATGGGGTTTCCTTTCAAGTCCCGGCTCTTCGGCGACTTCCAGAGAGGTGATTTACGAAGCCACTCCTGGAAAAAGCTTTTTGGCGATCGCCAATGATTTGCAGGCGGCCGGCGTGGTGAAACACGCCCAGATGTTTTCGATTTATGCGCGCCTGACTGGTGAGCGGTCGAAAATCAAGGCGGGTGAGTATCTCTTTCGCACCTCGATGACACCGAATGAAGTTCTGCGGGTCTTGACCTCGGGACGGAGCGTGGCCAGACCCTTTACGATTTCAGAAGGCTTGAACATCTTTGAGATCGCGCAAGCTTATGAACGGGGGGGCTTTGGGCGTGCGGCGGAATTCCTGGCCATTGCCCGGGATCCAGCGACTGCAAAGGCTTTGTTGGGACCCGAGGTGACCTCTTTGGAAGGGTATCTGTTTCCAGAAACTTATCAGATCACGAAATTCTCCACGACTCGGGAGCTGATCGCATCCATGGTTCGGCGCTTTTTGAGCGTCTACAGGGACATCGAAAACATGGGACCTCACTCGATGTCCCGTCATCAGATCGTCACCTTTGCAAGCCTCATCGAAAAAGAGACGGGTGCCCCCGAAGAGCGTCCCTTGATCGCATCTGTTTTTTTCAACCGCTTGAGAAAGAACATGCGACTGCAAACCGATCCCACCATCATTTATGGAATCGCGGTTGAAACGGGAAAAATTCCGAACAACATCCGTCGCGCGGATATTCTGCGCCCGACGGCCTACAATACCTATACGATTTCGGGGCTTCCTCCAGGTCCGATTGCCAATGCAGGCCGCGATGCTTTCCTGGCGGCCATCAAGCCAGCGCAATCCGATTACCTGTTTTTCGTCAGTCGCAATGATGGGACCCATATTTTTTCAAGAACCTATGAAGAGCACAATCGTGCGGTTCGTGAATATCAGTTGAACCCTCAGGCTCGTGAGGGCAAAAGTTGGCGGGATCTGAAAAGCCGTCCAGCGGGCGGTCCTTAGGTCCAGTTTGCCGAATCCTGTCGAGTGATTCGACAGGATTTTCGTCGGAAGTGCCGTCCCTGTAGGCAGATTTTCATGGATTAAAGTCTAGTCTGGCTTCTCCGAAGAAGCCTTCATGAAAACACATCAACTTTTGGTTTTGGCTTTGATCGCGGTGGGCCTCAGCGCCTGCAAACAAGAATGCACGACGGGAGGAACTTCCAAAGAAGCTTCTGCATCCGCAGCGACCCGCGAGGTGGCATCGAGCTCGGTTTCGATCGAGTGCAGCGAGCCTTCTCAGCCTTCACCGGGTGAACCTCCGGTGACCAACCCTCCTCAAACCGAACCGGAGAAACCTTACAGCTTTCATCCGCTGCTGTGGGAGTCTGTTCGCTCCGAAGGAAAAGCTTGGTCCGCTTATTTGCATGAACTGATCGAAAAGGATCTGGGGAACGATTTGTTGGCGGGTTCCGAAGATATCGAAACCTTCTGTCCTCGATATCACACTCTGAATAACAAGCAGCGGGTGAATTTCTGGGGTCTTTTGATTTCGGCGATGACCAAATATGAAAGTGCCCACAATCCGTTGTCGCGCATGCAAGAGACGACCATGGGAACCGATCCGGTGACGAAAAAGCCGGTTTATTCCGAAGGGCTTTTGCAGCTTTCCTATCAGGATATCCAATGGGCGCCTTATTGTGAGTTTGATTGGGAGAAAGACAAAAACCTGTCTCCGACCGACCCGAAAAAGACGATCCTTGATCCTTACAAAAATTTGAACTGCGGAACGAGAATCTTTGCGCGACAAATCCGCAACAAGCGAAACATCGCGGTCAAGTCGGGAGCTTATTGGTCCGTGCTGATTCCTGGTGGGAAATACACCAAGGTCACGCAGATCTCGGATCTGACGAAAAAGCTGCCAGGCTGTCAGTAGCTTCTTAGATCCACTTCGCGGCCTGAAAAGCCCAGTAAGTGAAAATGACATTCGCACCGGCTCTGTGAATCGCGGTCAGTGATTCCAGGGCCGCTCGCTTTTCATCAAGGGCGCCGTTTTGCGCCGCAAACTTGATCATGGCGTATTCACCACTGACGTTGTAGGCGGCAACCGGGACCTCCGAGAGATCCGCGACCTGGCAAATGATGTCCAGGTAAGCAAGCGCTGGTTTCACCATCACCATATCCGCGCCTTCTTCGATATCGAGTCGAACTTCGCGGAGCGCTTCCAGCGCATTGCGCGGATCCATTTGATAGGTTTTTTTGTCGCCGAAGCGAGGAGCTGAATCGAGGGCATCACGGAAGGGATTGTAATAAGCCGAGGCGTATTTCGCCGAGTACGACAGAATGCCGGTGTCTTGAAAGCCCGCTTCGTCGAGCCCCTGACGGATCGCGCCCACGCGGCCATCCATCATATCCGAAGGCGAGACGAAATCGACGCCCGCTTGAGCGTGCAGAACCGACATCTTCACGAGCATTTCAACCGACGGATCGTTCAGGATTTTTCCGTCTTTCACCAGGCCATCATGTCCATCCGAGTTGAACGGATCCAAAGCCACGTCACTGAACAGAGTTGCTTCGGGAAAGCGCTGTTTGAAGTCCTTGAAAAAGCGAATCAGGAAATGATCCGGATTCAGGGCTCCTTCGGCGCCCGGAGTTTTTTGGCTGTCTGGGATCACCGGAAAAATATCGAAAGCGCGGATGCCCGAGTCCCAAACCTCGGCGATATGATCGAGGGCTTTCTTGGTTCCCCAGCGGTGGATACCGGGCAGGGTTTTGATCTCGTTTTGGGTGGACGGATCTTCGGCGAGAAAGACCGGATAGACCAAGTTGTTGAGAGAAAGTCGGGTCTCGGCCAGCATTTCACGCACCGAGTTAGACTTTCGGTTGCGTCGGGGGCGGATTTTTAGGTCCATGATCGCTCCATTTACGGCTGTCATGACATTCTCATGACACTTTCATTAAGGAAGTCTATTACATTGCAAACATGAATTCGCTGACCCTTCTCCATCGTTCCAAAGCCGTTTGTGAGGCGCCTCTGGCGTCTTTGCCACCGGTCCGTGGGAACGAAGAAGTTTGGGCGACTTGTTTGCGCGAAATCGCCTTCGTGTCAGATGACCTCTCTCAAGACGGACTCGAGGCTGTCAAGGGACTTGAAGTTCATCGTGAAGAAGGCGCTCTGATTTTTCTCCTTGAGGTTTTGTGCGGACTGAAATCCCCGGTGCTTGGTGAGACTGAAGTGCTGGGACAGTTCCGGAATTATCTGAATCAAATTCCCGAAGACCATCCTTTGCGCCGCGAAAGTTCCCTGGTTCCTTTCCTGCAGAACACAGTCAAAGAAGCGCGGACCAAGTTTCTGCGAGCGACTGGTTCGCTGTCCTACGGACAAGTGGTCCGTCGTTGGTTGAAAGATGCCGATGACGTTGTGATGTGGGGCTTCGGAAGTTTGGGCTCTGAGATCTGGCCGTGGGTCAGAGAGAAAACGAAATCCGTCGTCGTGCGCACCATGCGTGCTGCTGACGAGGAAGTGCCGTTCGTCGTTGGGCAGTCGCCTCGCGCTTCGGCCCATGTCATCGCCGCTCCCTTGCCAGATTCAAAGGTGGCCGAGCTCGCCGAAAACTCTTTGGTCATCGACCTTCGAGACAAGGCGCTCAAGCACCCGAACGTTCGAACTCTTCAGGATCTTTTCAACGAGCTGAGTGGCATGCGGAAAGAGCGCGAGGACGTGCTCCCGGTTTGTCATACTTATCTGCGTGAAAAGGCGAATGCGTATTTGAATCGACATCAAATCCGTCCGTTTGGATGGGAGGATTTGTGCGGCTGAGGATCGCCTCACGCCAGAGTGACCTTGCCCGCATTCAGGCCCACGAAGTTGCAAATGCTCTCCGAAAAGCCCAACCGGGTCTCGAAGTCGAGTTTCATTTTTCAGAATCCCTTGGCGATAAAAATCTGACCGATCCTTTGTGGAAAATGCCGGGAAAAGGTGTTTTTACCGCAGATCTGACTCAGGATCTGATCGACGGTCGGGCGGACCTGGTTGTGCATTCCTGGAAAGACCTTCCGGTCGAAGAGCGGGAAGAAACCGAAATCGCAGCCAGCTTGCAGCGGGCCGATACGCGCGATCTTTTGCTGTTCAAAAAAAGTTCGCGCACTCGCTTGGCCGAGGACTCACACATTCGTATTTTTTCAAGCTCTCCACGCCGTGAATACAACTTGAAGCCATTTCTGAAAACGGTTCTTCCCGGTCTCAAGGGCGAAATCGAATTCACTTCGGTGCGTGGGAATATTCCGACCCGTTGCCGAAAGCTGATGGAAACCTCTGATATCGATGGACTCATCGTCGCGAAGGCGGCGATTGACCGTTTGCTCGCGGCCGAGGCCGAAGAGTTCCAAGACGGTCGAGAAAAGGTCTCTTCGACCTTGCGGGACTGCGACTGGATGGTTCTGCCACTCAGTACAAATCCGGCGGCTCCGGCTCAGGGTGCCTTGGCGATCGAGGTTCGTAAGGATCGCCAGGACGTAAAAACCTTGCTGGCGAAAATCCACGACGAAAAAACGTTTCGCGAAGCTCAGCTTGAGCGCGAGATCCTGAAATCCCATGGTGGCGGTTGCCATCAAAAAATCGGCGCCACGGTCCTTGAGCGCCCATCTGGACGCCTCGTTTTTCTGCGAGGATTAACGGAAAAAGGCGTGGTCTTGCGCGAGATGTCCTGGCGTGGGCAGTTGGAAGGGCCGGTCAAAGTTCTGCGAAGCGACTGGTTGTTTGAACGTAAAACCCTGCGCAGTCCGAAACTCCCAGAAGGGAGCACCGGGCTTTTCGTCTCTCATATTGCGGCTTGGCCCGAGGGGTTTTCCTTCGAGGGTCTTGTCTGGACGGCGGGTCTTGGGACCTGGAGAAAGCTCGCGGAAAAAGGGATTTGGGTGAACGGCAGCACAGAAAGCCTCGGTGAAAAAGAGGATCTGCGGCTTGATCGTATCCGACCGGGCTTGAAATGGGCTATCGCGACCCACAGCCTTGCCTCCAGTGAAAAAGAAGCCTTTGTCACTTACGAACTGTCGCCAAAAGAGCGCACAGAGCCTCCGCCGTCCGAGGGAGTCCTGCATTGGACGAGTGCGGCCCTTTTCGAAGAAGCCCTGCGCCGCTGGCCTGAAATTCGAGGTCGACAACATAGCTGTGGACCGGGCAAAACCTTCGACAGAATGAAACCCTTGGTCTCGAACTTGTCGATTCGCTGGGGAGCGGAGGAGAGTGCGCCATGAACGAAAACGAAAACTTGTTTGAACGCGCAAAAAAAGTGGCTCCGGGCGGAGTTCACTCTCCAGTTCGCTCTTTCAAAGGGATGGATCGGGCTCCTGTTTTCTTCAAATCCGCGAAGGGCTGCGAACTCGTTTCCGTCGAAAATAAAACCTATATCGACTTCTGCATGAGCTTCGGTCCGCTTCTCTTGGGTCATCGCGACCCTGAGGTGGAAGAGGCTGTTCTTGAGATGATCGGGACGGCGTGGACCTTCGGGGCCTGCGAGCCATACTCCCTGGAGTTGGCGGAGTGGATGACGTCCGAGCTTCCTTGGGTGGAAAAGCTGCGGTTTGTTTCCTCGGGGACCGAGGCCGTCATGAGCGCCCTTCGTGTTGCAAGAGCGGGCACGGGTCGCAAGAGAATCCTGAAATTCGACGGCTGTTACCACGGTCATGCCGATGCTCTTCTTGTCAAAGCGGGATCGGGCCTGGCGGGCGAAGCCTCAACGAGCAGTGCGGGTGTCAGTGAGGACGCGATCCGAAATACCCTGGTTGCTCCTCTTGATTCCGAAGAGGCGGTCAAAGAAGTTTTTGCCCAGCATGGTTCCGAGATCGCAGCGGTCGTGATCGAGCCATTGCCTGCGAACTATGGATTGCTCCCGCAGCGGCAAGAGTATTTGAAATTCCTGCGAGAGATCTGCACGAAACATGGAGCCTTGCTGATTTTCGACGAAGTGATCTCCGGCTTTCGCGTGGCCCTGGGTGGAATGGTCGAAGTGACAGGCATTCGCCCCGATCTGGTTTGTTATGGAAAAATTCTGGGCGGTGGATTCCCTGTCGGTTGTTACGGCGGCCGTGCGGATTTGATGGACCAAGTGGCTCCTCTGGGTCCTGTCTATCAAGCGGGGACCTTGAGTGCGAATCCCGTTGGAATGAGAGCCGGTCTCGTGACTTTGAAAAAAGCAAAAAAAATGAACCTCTGGAAAGATCTCGAAGCTCGCATGGCGCGCTTCTCGGAAACTCTTCGCCAAGGGTTTAAGGCTCATTCATTGCCTTATGACGTTACTACAAGCAGTTCGCTTTTCTGGATTCACGGACCGACTCAGAAAATGATTCGCAGCATTGATCAGTTCCCTGTCGATCAGGCTGCGAAGTTCAAATCCCTCTTCCTGGGATGTTTGGATAAAGGACTTTATTTGGCGCCAAACGCCTATGAAGTCGGTTTTCTAAGCGCGGCTCACACGGATCAAGTGCTTCAACATGCCGCTCGGGAGATTCTCGAGGTCGCCCGTGAGCTGGCGTAAAGCGATCTCTCAGAAGCTGACTCTTCTTGCGATTCTGTGGCTCTTTTTCACGCTGAGTCTGGTGGGCTGGTGGTGGTATCATGCTCTGCTGACTTCGGCAGCCGATGAGCGCCTTCAGCGAATGTATTTTTGGGAAGGGGCCTTTTTGCTGTTGGTCCTTTCGATCGGTGGGGCCGGACTGGTTTATCTGACTCATCATCATCAAGAACGCCATGATCGGCTGAAGATGTTTTTCTCGACCTTCGCTCATGATCTGAAAACCTCGATTTCACGCTTGCGTCTGCAAGGCGAATTGCTCGAGGAATCGGGTGCGGGGAAGGACCCGAAAGTGCAAGCCATCCTCAAGGACATTCATAAGTTGGATCTGCAGTTGGAAAACTCGCTTTGGATGTCGCAGCTTGATTCTCAGTCGCTGCTGATTCAATCGACGAAGCTGTCCGAAGTGATGGACTACCTGAGGATCGAGTTCAGCGAGATGCGCTTTGAAATGAGTCGCGATGCCGACTTGCAAGTGGATCGTCGTGCCTTTGCCGTCATTCTCAGGAATCTGTTCAATAACTCCATCCTTCATGGTGGTGCCGACCGTGTTGGAATGAAGGTGTCGCAGGCTTCCAGTGGGACGCTTGAAATCGTCATTGCCGACAATGGCCGGGGCCTCAGCATCCCGATGGAAAAACTGGGTCGGCAGGTTTTGTCCTTGGATTCTGCGAAAAGCAACGGTCTGGGGCTTTATCTGTGTCGCCGCTTGATTTCAAAAATGGGTGGTGACCTGCGTTTCGTCAATGAAGCCGGCTTCAAAGTGAATCTTCTGCTGAAAGGACATCTTGCATGAGACGCATCCTTTTGGTCGAAGACGATCCTCAGCTGGGACAAAACCTTCGGGACCGCTTGGCTCAGGAATATCATGTCTCTTGGGCCAAGAGTGTCAAAGAGTCCGCGGTTCTTTTGCAAACTGAAAGCTGGGATCTGGCGATATTAGATATCGGACTTCCTGATGGAAACGGTTTCGACGTGGCTTCAAAGATCGCGTTGAAAGACAGCTGTCATTTTATTTTCCTGACCGCGCAGTCCGATGCGGAATCCCGTCTGAAGGGTTTTGAGCTGGGCGCGCAGGAATTCATTCCCAAGCCGTTTTACCTGAAAGAGCTCCTGTTGCGGGTGAAGCACGTGATGGACTCCCATCCGGCGGTCGCTCGTGAGTTGGTTTTGAAAGAAGTCACCTTGAACCTGCAGGATTTTTCCGTGAAGAAACATTCCGGAGGAATCGAATATCCACCAGTGACGGATATGAAGATTTTGAAATTTCTTTTTGAAAAGACACCCCAAGTGGTGAGTCGGGATGAGATCCTTGATCACGTTTGGGGAATCGACAAGACCCCGAATCATCGGACGGTGGATAATGCCATCGTTCGTCTGAGACAGCTCTTGGGTTCGGACGGCGAAAAAATTCGCTCCGTTCGTGGAATCGGTTATCAATGGCACCCCGAGGAGGAACCATGAATCACGCTTTCGAAAACGCTCTTCATCGCCGCGAGCAAAAAGTTCCTCCGATTTGGATGATGCGCCAAGCGGGCCGCTATCACTCGCATTATCAAGGCTTGCGCGCCAAACACAGTTTCGAGGAGCTTTGCCGGCAGCCCGAGTTGGCCGCGCAAGTGGCCTTGGGACCGATTCAAGATTTCGATTTCGACGTGTCGATCTTGTTCAGCGACATCCTGTATCCTTTGGATGCGATGGGCTTGGGCCTCAGCTATTCGGATGCGGGTCCGAAACTTGAAAAATCGCTTCGTTCCTCCGAGGACATTCTGAATCTTCGTTCTTGGGAAGAAGCCCTCCCGGCTCTGGAATTCCAAGGTCATGCGATGAAGTGCACGCGGGAGGTTCTGCCTGCAAACAAGAGCCTGATCGGTTTCGTCGGCGGCTTGTGGACCCTTTTCGTTTATTCCGTCGAGGGGAGCCATGCGGGCTCCTTGGTGGAATCGAAAAAAAGGGCGTCGTTGTTCCCGCTCTTTCTGGAAAAGGCTTTGCCGCTTTTGCGCGCCAACATTCGTCTGCAACTCGCAGCCGGTGCGGAAGTGGTCATGATCTTTGATACGGCAGCGGGTGAAGTGAGCCCTGCCTTCTTCAAATCGATGATTGCTCCGGTTCTTGCTGAGCTGGCGACGACCTTTCCGGGAAAGCTCGGTTATTACTCCAAAGGGACACAAAGCGCGTTTTTCGACGACAGCTTTGTGCGTCTTCCTTGGGCGGGAAGAGGTTTTGATCACCGCTGGGATCTGACGCGAGTTTTGCGGTCGACTTCAGCCGGTTTCGTTCAGGGAAATTTCGATCAGGGCTTCTTGCATATGGAGGCTTCGGACTTCGACAAGGCTTTGGCCGAATATGTCGACAGTTTCAAAAAGATGAATGTGCAGGAAAGAAACGGATGGGTTTGCGGTCTGGGCCACGGTGTTCTTCCGAAAACCCCTGAAAGAAACGTCCGTCGCTTCGTAGACTACGTTCGGGAGACTTTGGGATGAAAGAGCTTCTTGCCAAGTATGATGTTCCTGTTCCCAGATACACCAGCTATCCGACGGTTCCTGCTTGGGATCAAAATCTGGAAACAGCCCAGTGGCTCGAGCATATCCGCCACTCTCTGGAAAATGAAAATGCCTCTTGGTCGATGTATTTCCACGTTCCTTTCTGCGAAAGCCTGTGCACTTTCTGTGGCTGTAACAACATCATCACGAAGAACCACAAACTCGAAGACCCCTATGTCGAACATCTTCTCAAAGAGTGGTCCTTGTATCTCGAGGCGGTTCCTGATTTGGGCCGTCGTCGCCTGAGACATCTCCATTTAGGCGGAGGCACTCCGACCTTTTTGTCCGAATCCAATTTGGACAAACTTTTTTCCCAGATGTTCAAAAACATCATCAGGGACGACAACTGGGAAGCCAGTATCGAAGTCGATCCTCGTCGGACCACCAAGGAACAACTGGCGGTTCTCAAAAAATTTGGTTTCAACCGCATCAGTCTTGGCGTGCAGGATTTTGATCCCGAAGTGCAGCGGCTGGTGAATCGTCACCAACCATTTGAGATCACCAAAGGGATTAGCGATGCGGCCCGAGGTTTGGGTTTCGATTCGGTCAACTTCGACCTGATTTACGGATTGGCGAAACAGACCCCGGAAAGTATGCAAAAAACTGCCGAGCAGACGATTGCTCTGAAGCCGGATCGGATCGCCCTGTATTCGTTCGCCTTGGTTCCTTGGATCAAACCGGCGCAGCGCTTATTCAAAGACGAAGATCTGCCGAAGTCCGAAGAAAAACGACGATTGTACGAGATCGCTCGAGAAGCGTTTTTGGCGGCCGGTTACATCGAAATCGGCATGGATCACTTTGCCCTGCCAACAGATGGACTGGCCAAGGCGATGAGAGAAGGCGGTTTGCACCGAAACTTCATGGGCTATACCGATCAGCGAACAGAGCTGTTGTTGGCCCTCGGCGTGAGCGGCATTTCAGAAACACCGGAAAGTTTTCACCAGAACGAAAAGGTTCTTCCCAAGTATGAACAGCTTTTGGACAGCGGAAAAGTTCCGACGCTCAAAGGTCACGTCCATACAGAGACGGACCGTCGACGTCGGGCGCAGATCCTGAAATTCGTCACCGAATTTGAGGTGGAATTGGAAGAAGGGCAGATCGCGGATGTCGATCAATTCCTGGCCGAGATGGTCAAAGATGGGCTGGCTGTCAGAGACGGACGAACCTTGAAGATCACCGAAGAGGGAAAGCCTTTCTTGAGAAACGCCTGTGCTTTCTTTGATGAGCGCCTTCGTGAAATGAAACCACAGAGCCAAATTTTTTCGAAATCGATTTGAGCATGAAACAGATCACCGTCGTTGGTGCCGGCTTTTCAGGATTAACCATCGCAAGAGCCCTTTTGAAAAAGGGCTTTCAGGTCACGATTCGTGAAAAGACGTCGCGAGCGGGTGGGCTGATCGAAACCATCCAGACCCCTTTCGGTCTTGCCGAAAAAGCGGCACCTTCCGTGACGCGCACTCCGCGCATGGATCGTTTGCTGGAAGAGCTAAAGGTGCAAACCCTCGAGCCTTCGAAGGCATCGAAAAAACGCCTGTTCTATGTTTCAGGTCTCACAAGATGGCCGCTTTCGGTCATCGAGAGCTTGGCCCTGGGGTTTAACCTCTTGTGGTCGAAATTGACAGGCCGGTTGGCTCCTCGGCCTCATGAAACCATTCGTGCTTGGGGGGAACGTTGCTTGACGAAGGCGGCGACTCATCGCCTGGTCGCGACGGCTTTTCAGGGAATCTATGCCGGAAACGCAAACCGGATGAGCGCGAGCTTGATTCTGGGTCCTCTTTTTTCCAAGAGCAAAAGAGATCCCTATGTGGGTGTGACCGGGGTTGAGGGCGGGATGAGTCGCTTTATGCAAGCCCTCGAGCAGGACGTGAAAAATCGCGGTGGACGTTTCGAGTTTGAAAATCCCGTCTCATCGGAGCTTCCCGAGAACTGCGTTTTGGCGGTTCCGTGCTCGGAGGCTTCGAGGATTCTTGCCGTCAAAGACCCGGCACTTTCAGAACTCCTTTCGCAGGTTGAAGAAGCACCTCTCGTGACCGCCACTGTTTTTTTTGAGGAGCCGACAGGTCCGAATGCCTTTGGATGTTTGGTGCCTCGTGGGGCGGGTCCCCGGGTTCTGGGGGTTCTTTTGAATCACGCGATCTTTCCCGGTCGAGATCCGAAATTCAGTGAAACTTGGATTTATGGCGGAGCGACCGATCCCGATCTGGTCACTTTATCCAAAGAAGAGATCCTGAAGAGTATCCTTCTAGAGCGCGAGATTCTGTTTGGAAAGACGAATGCACCTCTCCACTCTGAAATCACCATTTGGAAAAAAGGGCTTCCTCATTACGACCTTGTTTTAGAAGAGGTCCTGCAAAAAATCTCGGAGCCGAAGGGACTTTGGCTACACGGAAACTGGGCGGGCTCGATTGGGCTCAGCCGGATTCTGGAAAGATCCGACGCTTTGGCCGAGCGGATCGCGAAGGAGCTCAATTGAAAACCGGCTTGATCCTGAACAATATCGGTACGCCAAAATCCTTTGATCCCAAAGACGTGAAAGTCTATTTGGACGAATTTTTGATGGATCCAGATGTGATCGGGTTGCCTTTTTTGTTGAGATGGCTCCTTGTCAAAGGACTCATCACCCCCAAGCGCAGCTTCTCGTCAGCGGAAAAGTATAAGGCCGTGTGGATGAAAGAAGGATCGCCTTTGATGGTTCATTCACAGGCTTTCGCCGAGGGTGTGCGGAAAACTCTCGGTGACTCATGGATTGTTCGATTGGGCATGAGATATGGGCAGCCCTCTTTGCGAAACTCATTGGAAGACATGCGAAAGGCCGGTGTTGACCGTGTCGTTCTGGCTCCTCTTTTTCCTCAGTTTGCAGAGGCAACCACGGGCTCGGCGCTCAAAGAAACACGACGACTTCTTTCGGACATGAAATGGTCCGTCCCCTTGGTTCTGCTGCCGGAGTTTCACAAGGATTCGGGTTATCTGGAAACTCAAGGTCAGCTGATCGAACATTTTTCGAAAGACGCCGACCATCTGCTCTTTTCCTTTCACGGTTTGCCCGAGTCGCAAGTTTGTCGGAATGAAGGTTGCCTCGACGAGGTCAGGGCCGAAGGGCCTTCGCCCAACTGCCGACCAGATTGTTACCGGGCTCAGTGTTTGACCACGGCTTTTGATCTGGCGAAAGGTTTGGGGCTTGATCGTTCTGATTGGAGCTACAGCTTTCAGTCACGCCTGGGGCCGGCCAAGTGGATCGGTCCTGCGACGGATGATGTTTTGAAATCATTGGGTGCGCGAAAGATCGGAAAACTGGCCGTCGCTTGTCCTGCTTTTGTCGCGGACTGCTTGGAAACACTCGAAGAAATCGGTCTTGGAGGCGAAGAGGATTTTCTCAAGGCCGGAGGATCGTCTTATCAGCTGATTCCCTGTTTGAATGCGGAGCCCGGGTGGGTGCGTGAATTCTGCCGTCTGGTCGGACAGGTTTAGTTCGATGGCGGAGGAATGATCTTTTCGAAAGAATTCAACGCTCGGTTGAAGCGAAAGATGTTCAATCGAGGCGTCATCTGCTCGTCAAAGCTGGGGGCAATCAGATCCATCGCGCCGTCGTGATCGGTGTCCGCAAGGGCCAGATTCGTCGCGTTCCCTTGGAAATTGACGTATCCGTCGCGGGTCTCATTGAGATCGATTTTTTGCAGCAAGACGCTTTCATCCGAATTCCCGCTGTTCGTGTAAACTTCCAATTTCAGAAAGCCATCTTCGCGGATCTTGAAGACGGACACGAGTGGTCCCTCCGGAGTGACATAACCCGAGGTCTTGGCCAGAATTTCGCGATCATTCGAAACCACCCAAGAACGAACCTGATGTCGAAGCGAAGGAACGATGGCGACGGCTGTGATCAGCATCAGAGCGACGGCAAGAACAGAGATGATGAAAAGACCACGGGATGTAAAGCGTTGCATTGGATCTATTCTGCCTTAGACTTTCCTCATGAACAAAGAGGAATTCTACCGTCTTCTGGAAGCTCGCCGTTCGATCCGTCGGTTCAAGAAGGATCTGCCTCCGAAAGAGGTCATCGACAGAATTTTGGCTGCAGGAATGCAGGCGCCCTCGGGAAAAAATCTGCAGAATTGGCGCTTCTTCGTCGTCACCGGAAAAAAACGGGACGAGTATCTCGCGCACTCTCAGAAGTCGTGGTTGTCGCTGAAGGATGTTCTGCAACGGCGCTTGAAGCCGTCACTTTATGAATTCACCGAGCGGTTTTTCTTTACCCTCGGCGATGCGCCGGTGATCGTTTTTTGCTATTCCGAGAACAACCCAGAGGAGCGCTACCACACCAATGTGGGTAGTGTTTACATGGCGGTCGAGAACATGAATCTTGCTTGCTTCGTGGAGGGCTTGGGTTGCTGCACGATGGGGGCACCCCTCGAGATCAAACAGGACGTGGATCGGTTTTTAGGGGTCACCGAGCGCGAGGACTACAAGAAAGGCGAGCTGGAGCTCCTTTGCGCCCTGGTTATCGGCTATCCGGACCATTCTCCGCCCAAGGCCCCCCGACAGTTGGACGACCGAATCCATTGGATTGACTCGTAAATTCGCAAAGTTCCTTGCTTCCTCGGAGGCGCCTTGGTATGCAGGGCGTCGAATGGCTTCAGACTCCAAACTGCTTCAGACCCTTCAGCAAAATCCTTTTGTGCTGGCCCCGATGGCCGGAATCACGGATCACGCTTTTCGCTCTTTCATGCGCGAAATGGGTTCGAGCGTGGTTGTCACCGAATTGGTGAGCGCCACGGGGATCGAGTATCAGTCGAAAAAAACTTTGGATCTGATGAGCTACGATGAGGGCCAGCGTCCCATTGGGATTCAGCTCTTCGGTGAAGAGCCTGAAATCGTTGCCCGGGCCGCACGCTTCAGCCAGGAAAAAGGGGCTGACTTTGTCGATCTCAATTTCGGTTGTCCCGTTCCCAAGGTCGTCAAAAAGGGCGGTGGATCGGCCATTCTGAGGGATCTCGATGCTCTTCGCACGATGGTTTCCACGGTCAAAAAAGCGATCGATATTCCTCTGACAATCAAAATTCGCACAGGCTGGGACTCTGAGAGCCGCAATGCCGACGAGGTTTGCAGAATCGCCGCCGATGAGGGTGTGACTTGGGTTGCGATCCACGGCAGGACCCGGGCTCAGGCCTATGAGGGACAAGCGGACTGGGATTACATCGCCCAAGTCAAAGCCAAGGCCCCGCTGCCCGTTCTGGGGAATGGCGACATCTTGACTCCGGATCAAGCTGTGAGACGCATGCGCGAGACCGGCGTCGATGGGGTTTTGATTGGTCGAGGAGCCTTGAAGAACCCCTATATCTTCAGGGACGCTCTGAGCCTCTGGCGAGGAGAGCAAAGACTTGAGCTTGATCGGAACTTCGGTCGGCTTTACCAAAGCCTCGCCGAAAAGATTCAGGCTCAGTGCAGCGAACAGATCAGCCAGATCCAACTGAGAAAATTTGCAGCTTGGTTTGCGACCGGGTATCCTGGCGCGGCCGCATTTCGTAAAGCCATCTTCCAAAGCGGATCGATCTCGGAAACGATGGAGAAATCCCTCGATTTCTTCGGAGCGATTTCGCTTTCGGCTCAGGAAGACACTTCCAGTGAACGCTTTTTGATGGGCGGACACGGTTAGAATCCAATTACTAAATAGGCGAATAACAAAGAACCCCGAATCGAGGCATTCATGATTACCGATCCACAGAAGATTAGGAATATTGCAATCATCGCACACGTCGACCACGGAAAGACGACCCTTGTTGATCAGTTGATCAAGAAAGCGGGCACTTTCCGTGAAAACCAGCAAGTGGAAGACCGCTTGATGGATTCCATGGATCTCGAAAGGGAGCGTGGGATCACTATCGCTGCGAAGAACGCCTCTTTCCAATACAAAGACGTCAAAATCAATATCGTCGATACCCCCGGGCATAGTGACTTCGGTGGAGAGGTCGAGCGGACATTGAACATGGTTGACGGTGCGATCCTCCTCGTCGATGCCTCCGAGGGGCCGTTGCCGCAAACCCGTTTCGTTCTTAGAAAAGCGCTCGAACAGAACATCAAAGTTTTCGTCTGCATCAACAAGATCGATCGGTCCGATGCTCGTATTCAGGAAGTCCTGAACGAGGTCTTCGACCTTTTCATCGATCTCGACGCCACCGAA
>JAHBUU010000049.1 GCA_019637895.1 Pseudobdellovibrionaceae bacterium
CATAGATGCTGCTCTGAATCGAAGGCGGCAAAGTCTGCTCAAACCGAGGGCAAAAAAAGTTGCTGCTCTGACCATGCGGGCCACAATCATGCAGGGCATGATCACAAGGGCTGTGAAGAAGGTTCATGCGATATGGGAAAGAGCGAGAACTAGCTCTTAGCTTTTGAAAAAAGGTAATAAAAAAAGGCCGCGGGAAGCGGCCTTTTTTTATGGGGTTAGTCCTTCTTGGGTTCGTCGCGAAGGGCCCGTCTCAGAATCTTGCCGACATTCGTTTTCGGCAGTTCTGTTCGAAACTCGACGGACTTTGGCGCTTTGTAACTGGTCAGGCTTTTTCGAGCGTAATCGATCACGTCTTTTTCTGTCAGTGCAGGGTCCTTTTTGACAATGACGACGTGAACGGTTTCACCGGAGTGCTCGTCTGGCTTTCCGATGGCCGCGACTTCGAGCACGCCCGGGTGCGAGGCGATGGCGTCTTCGACTTCATTCGGGTAAACGTTGAAGCCTGAAACGAGAATCATGTCCTTTTTGCGATCGACGATTTTGAAGTATCCGTCTTCGTCAACGCAGGCCATGTCGCCGGTTTTCAGCCAGCCGTCTTTGTCCAGAACCTTGGCGGTTTCATCGGCGCGCTGCCAGTAGCCGAGCATGACTTGAGGGCCGCGACAGCAAAGCTCACCAGCCACACCGATCTCGGTGATTTCTTTGCCATCATCGTCGATCAGTTTCACGTCCGTCGATGGGAGTGGCAGGCCGATGGTGCCAACGCGGTCTTTGCCATCGATGGGGTTGCAGCAAACAACCGGAGAGGCCTCGGTGAGTCCATAGCCTTCGACGAGAAGGGTGTTGGTTTTCTCGCGCCAGCGTTCGCAGACCGAGCGTTGCAGGGCCATTGCACCCGCCACGCTGACTTTGACCTTGGTGAAGTCGATTTTATCGAAATCCGGATGGTTCATCAGGGCATTGAAAAGGGTATTCACTCCCGACATGATCGTGAAATTCGATCGCCGCATATCCTTGATGAAGGCCGGGATGTCGCGTGGGTTTGTGATCAGAACGTTTTGGGCTCCATAGCGCATGAAAGCCAGGCAGTTCACGGTCAAAGAAAAGATATGGTACATCGGCAAAGCCGTGAGAGCGATCTCTTTCCCTTCGGTGAGTTTGGGTTTTACCCACTCTGCGATCTGCAACATGTTGGCGACGACGTTTCGATGAGTGAGGATGGCCCCTTTGGAAACGCCCGTGGTTCCGCCGGTGTATTGCAAGAAGGCTGTATCGTCGAGGGACAGCTCGGCGCGAGTGGCTGGCCGTGTGGCGCCAATCTCGAGGGCCTGGTTGAATTTATAAGCCTGTGGAAGTTGGTAGGCTGGAACCATTTTTTTAACGAACTTGACCACAGAGTTAACGAGCAAATTTTTAGGGAAAGGACAGAGGTCGCCGACTTCGGTGATGACCACGGAGTGGATGTCCGTGTCCTTCAGGATTTGCTGCAAGAGATGGGCGTAATTCGCCAGAATCACAATGGCTTTTGCCCCAGAGTCCTTGAACTGATGCTGCATCTCTTTCGCGGTGTAAAGAGGGTTCGTGTTGACGATGATCAGTCCCGCTTTCATCGCACCGAAGGCGGCGACGGGAAACTGCAAAAGGTTCGGCATTTGGATCGCGATTCGATCGCCTTTTTTAAGGCGCAGTTCATGCTGAAGGAAGGACGCGAATCGATCGACTTTCTGAGCAAGTTCGTTGTAGCTCAGGGTGACGCCGAGATTGGTGAAGGCCGGTTGATCCTTGAATTTTCGGACGGATTCTTCGTAAACCTCCAGAATCGATCCGTAGGTCTCGGGTTTGATTTCTTTTTCGACGCCTACTGGGTAGTTTTTAAGCCAGATTTTTTCCATGAGGAAAGCATAAGAGAGCGAGCGCGGGGTTCCAAGTTTTTTTCACCTTCGGAGCAGTTGTAAAACGCTTCCCAACGGTTTTTAATCTGTGAAATGCAGATCATGCTCCTTTTTGTCGCCATTTTTTCTTTTTCGTCATGCTCTTGGTTTGCAGGGCCGACAAAGACGATTCCTGTCGCAGAAAAAGAGGCGCCGGCACCAACCACGCCTCCTGTGCTCAAGCACACTCGTGATCCTCAGTTGTTGCAAGTCGTCAAGATCGGCCTGCAGGGTGATCAGGTGATGCGAGAAGCCTGGTGGGTGGTCTCGGGAGAGCGTCGAATGGCGCCGCGAAGTCTTTTTGGAAAACTTCATCGGGCGGCTTTGTTCGCGCTGGATGGACGTTTGGCGACGAAGGGAATTTTTTCCTGCGATCAATATGTCATGAAGCAGGACGACCCTTCGGATTCCAGAAGCAAAACTTTTTACGAGACCTGCGTGAAAGGTCAGGAAAAAAGAATCGCTCGCTGGACGCTGTTGTCTCCGATGTCCGCGAAAGCGGAATTTTTCCCGGAAAATCTGTCCGAGGTCGTGGGGCTGAATGCCTCGATCTTTTCAAAGCGGCTGGAGTGTCAGATCTCGTGGGACTCTCATGGGATTTTGACGATCCTGCGTTGTCCGAACTGGGAGCAGGATCGCGAAGGTCAACTGATTCGGTTGACTCGAATGGAGTATGAAAAGGATGCGGGGCAAATCTTGCGACTGCGTGGACAGGTCCTGCAGCAGCTTCAGCCGGTGCGCAAAATCGAAGCCGATGTCCCGCTCGAAGGCAAAATCATCGTGACTGAAACCGAACTGAGTGCCCCGGAAAAGCCGGTGGATCCCAAAACGCTTTCTCCGGTCAGAGGAGCTGGGCCTGTTCGGGCGGAGTATGCAGATCCGACAAAAAAGGAACTGCCCGCAGGACAAAAGGCCATCAATCCGGATCTCATTCAGCAGAGAAAATCTTCGGTCCGCGGCGAGCAAAAAGTAGCACAGCCCGAATCAGAGATCTCTGTCGAAGACGAGATGCGAAGTCAGGGTCTTGTTCCCTTGTTGGGCCCGGATGGGCAGCCGATGATCGGGACCGATGGTGAGCCTTTGTGGGGGCGCCCAGCGATGGGAGATGGATTGATCTATGTTCCAAACGAGCCCGAAGAAGAGGCTCCTCCTGAACCAGCGAAACAATCTCCGGAAGGCACGCGGCCCGAGCCGGACTATGAGCAAATTCCTCCGGGCCGATAGGCCTTTAGAAAGAAAGCGAGCGGATGATGGCGACAAAAACAGCAGCGATGGGCAAAGTGGTTCCCGATTTTCAGGTCGAGTCGTCCTCGGGCGAAAGCTTTCGTCTCAAGGACGCTCGTGGGGAAAAAGTGGTTTTGTACTTTTACCCGAAAGACAATACTCCCGGATGCACGCTGGAGGGACAAGAGTTCAACAAGCTCCTGCCGCAGTTCAAAAAACTCAAGACACGGATTTACGGGATTTCGCGAGACAGCCTGAAGTCCCACGGGAAATTCATCGAGAGTTGCGGGTTTAAGTTCGATCTCTTGAGCGATCCTGATGAAGAACTCTGTGGCCTCTTCGATGTCATCAAAGAGAAAAACATGTACGGCAAAAAAGTTCTTGGTGTCGAGCGCAGCACCTTTGTCATCGACGAAGACGGAAAGCTCGTCGCCGAATGGCGAAAGGTCAAGGCGGCCGGGCATGCCGCCGAGGTCCTTGAAAAGATCAAAAGCCTTTAGGTCGGAAAGACCTTCGAGTAGTCCATTCGTTCCCGGATCTCCGTAGGGAGATTCGGGATCTTCGAGCGCGGAATCAGGTAAGTCGCCAGACGGGTCAGATCGCTGAAGATGCGGTGACGGTCCGCCGTGTCCTTCAGATAGTCATGACCGGAGCTTCCGCCGGTGCCGATCTTGCGGCCGAGCATTCGTTGCACCATCTGCGCATGTCGGTAACGCCAGCTTGTCAGCACCTCGTCGAGGTCGGTTAAGGCCGAGAGAATGCGGAAAGGCTGCTGCAGAATCGGTTCATCACGGTAAACCTGGATGAACACAGCGGCTTGAAGAGCCTTAAGGGACATTTTGAACTCGCCCGCTTTCCGCAACTTTTCATAGGCTTCTTCGTCGAAAAGCGACTTGAAGGTGGCCTCGGTGAGTTCGATCAGCTTGATGTTTCGTTCGCGGACTTCGGGCGGAAGGATCGAATTTTCACCCACGACTTGGCGATCGGCCGCGAGCATTTCAAAGACGGCGCTTTGATAGTCTTTCCAGAAATTGTAAGTGTTCGCTTGCAGGAATGGCGTGCGCTCGAGCCATTTTTCAATGAGTCCCAACAGCGAATCGCTTTTCAGTGCGTTCAGGACCAAGTCCCGCTGTTGTTCCGGCAGATGCGAGTGGAACGATGTTTTGTTGTACAGCAAGCGGTCGTCCTCTTTGAGGCCGAGTTTGGTTTCGATCAGGCGGAATTGGAAACTTTGGAATCCCGAGGCTGGGTACAGCATGTCGCGGAAGTCGAGGAAGTCGAGGGGGGTCATGGTCTCAAGCACTTCGATATTGCCTAGAGACAGGCGCAGGATGGCCAAAATCCGCTCAAGGCGCAGGACGATCGTGCCCATGGTGCGCTCGGGAAGCGGTGACGCCTGCATGCTGCTCAAGACGCTATCGAGTTCGAAAATGATCTGCTTGAACCACAGTTCGTAAGTTTGGTGGACAGTGATGAAGAGCAGTTCGTCATGAGCCGGTGCCCCGAGTTCTTCGCTCCGCATGGACTGCGAACTGAGGAGCTGATTCAGCTTGAGGTAGTCGTGATAGTGGACGGCTGGATATTTCATCGATGACCTCCTCGTGAGTCATGGAAAATGAACTGATGCGCGAAAAGAGCCGCCAGTTTGGAGGTGCGGTCGTCTTGATCGAGCGCTGGAGAAACTTCGTAAATCCCGAGTCCCTTCGTGGGGAGATGATCCATCAGAAGATGGATCGTCTGCTGGACGGCCACGGGAGTCAGTCCCAGTGCCCAAGACTGCGAACAGCCCGGTGCCTCTGAGGATTGAATGACATCGATATCGAGGCTGATGAACAGAGGCTGCCCCAGTCTGCGATTCACCCAGGTCAAGAGATGCGAATGGAAATCCGCTTCGTCGCGAACATCATCCGCCATCCACAGATGAGCCCCTTGTGCTTTGGCCCAGGCGGCGTGAGCACGGCTGTTGCATTGGGGTTGAAGTCCGATCTCGATGAAGTCAAAGCGGTCAGGAAAAGCGGTCAGCAAACGTCGAAAAGGGGTGCCACTGTGAAAGGAGTCTTTCACGGGACGCACATCCAAATGAGCGTCAAAGTTCACCACCACAGGGCGGACGGTCTCTGTCGCGAAGGCATCTAAGAAACCAGCAGCATCGGGAAATCCGTAATCATGGCCTCCGCCCAAGGACAGAACGCGATCGCCCCGGCGGTAAGCTTCGGCCGTCAGGCGGCGGGCTTCTTCGTGGCGGGCCCCGAGGTCTTGATCAGCAGGGTTCAGGTTGCCGCGATCCCACAGATGAACCGAGCGCTCGGTGGTCAGGGAGGGCGTCATTTTATAAAGAGGTCGGCGAATGCGGTCGGGGGCCTCTGCGGCTCCGGGCCGACCGCCATTCAAACGAATGCCTTCGTCGTCAGGCCAGCCAAAGACCTGAACGACGGCACCACCATTGGTCGCGGCCGAGCCGGACGTAAAGTCGCCCAGCCGAGGGTCCTCCGGATCCTGTCGAGTGAAAAACAGGGAGGTCTCCGTCGGTGTCAAAGCCATGATTTATTCCTGAAGTTTTTCGAGCTGGAGGATATTGGTGGTCTCGCCGGTCCGTGAGTGGACGAGGCGCAGGGTGGCCGCCGAATTGGTCAGGCTCAAGTAACCCATCTGAGTTTCGCGATCATCGGACAGGAACATCACCCAGTCGTTTCCGGATCCGGGAACGACGGTGTATTTCATCTGCTTCCGCGAGGAGCGGATGTCGTCCCCTTCGGATTGGATGATCAAATCGTAAATGCTGAGATCTGAATACGAGCGGAAGTTCATCACGCGGCCACGATGAGGTGTGCCCCAGTAGCCGATGATTTGACGAAGACCAACGAAGTCGATGGTTTCGATCTGAACCGAGTTTTGGGCCGAGTTGACCACGGCCGTCGCCATGACAAAGTCACCGGTATTCAGTTTGTTCAAAGTGGTGAGGGTTTCGGAGCGGCTTGATGCCAGGCGGTAGTAGGCGCCCGTATTCGAGTCCAAAGTCATGAGCACTTCACCGCCAAAGCGATGGATAAAGCCCGACACCTGCCCTTGGCTCCAAGCCGTGACAGAAAACAAGAACGTCATCATGAGGAACAAGGTACGCTGAACCACGGCAAATTAGAGACCATGATTTCAGAGGGGGGTCAAACCTCAAAAAAGACGAAATAACGAGTGGTGTCAGATCGAGGAGTTGAGTGCACGAGCTTGCTTTGTATAATCCCGGGAAGAGAGGATTAATAAATTTTTATCTCTCTCGGAAAAAAAAGGAGTTTCAAATGAAGAACATGATGATTCTCGCAGCCCTTGTCATGGCCGTTGGTTCGAGCGCTTACGCTCAACGTCGAAGTGCCGGAGGCGGTGGTGTGTATTTGGGGATTGGAGCCATGTACGACAGCTCCAAAGTGACCACGGATAATGCTGGAACAGAAACAGAAGATAAATCGACGACGACCACTCTGGACGGGGATCTGGGGTATATCTTTTCGAGCGGGCTTTATCTGGGAGCTGCTTACACCAGCTTGTCTGCGGACAGCAATGGCGTGAAGCCGAAGGGCAGCGCGATGGGTGTAGGACTTGGCTATATGAAGGGTGGGTTCCTTGGGAAGTTGTCCTATTATCTGAGCGGCCAAGTCGAAGCCGGCAATGACAAGAATTCAGAAGGAACGGGATTGGGCGTTGATATCGGGTATCTCTTCCCTGTGGCTGGTTCTTTCAACTTGGGTGCTTCTCTGGCCTATCGTGATATGAAGTACAAAAAAGTGGAGTTGAGCGGAGTCGAAGTGCCGAACTCTTCCGTCAAGTCGACAACGATCAGCCCGCGTCTTTTGTTTGCTTTCACATTCTAAGGTGATCGCCGAAAATTTCGACGAGAAACCCGCCTCGCAAGGGCGGGTTTTTTTATCCCTTTGAAAGCTCGATCAGGAATTTGATTTGATTCAGGGGATGTCGTCCGACCCGTTCCAGCATCATGCGTTTTCCGGCTTCGGCCCGAGTCAGACCCTCGAAGGCGACGTAGCGGTCAAAGGCGTTGCTCGTGGAGACGATGATCACCGACGAGTCCATTTCGTTTTCCTTGAGTCCCCGTGGGAAGCCTGACCCATCAATGCATTCTTCGTGCTGGGCAATGATGTTGATCACCATCTGGTCGAAGTGCTTTTTGTCCTGGACGCGGGCGCTGCCGAGATCGGGATGCTGTTTGTAGATTTCCAGCTCTTCGGGGGTCAGTTGAGAGATGGGCTTGCTGCGATCCCAGGAGCTTTCTTGATGCCCGAAGTCGTGAAGCAGGGCTCCGAGGCTCATCATCTGGATGACCTTGGGGTCTTCGATCTTCAGTCGTTTGGCGAGGCCGATCGACAGGGTGGCGACATTGACCCCATGGTGAGAAAGGCTGCGGTCGGTGTTTTCAAGATTGAAGACGGAGTGCAGGGCGGCGTCGTTATTCATTAAAAACTGAACGTATTTACTCGCGCCATCTTTGGCGGTTTGGTACGCCTCGACGGTTTCCGGGTTTTCAAAAACTTCGTCGACGTTCGATTGCTGTTGGCCATGGATGATCTCGGTCCGGGTCTGAATGTCTTTTCCGGACTTATCGTCGTAAGCCATCGAGATGTTTCGCTGAACATAGCTCCGATAGAGGCTTTCCTCTTCCGGCATGATGAACATTTTCTTGAGCTTTTTTTCCTTCAGGCGCGCCAGTCGCGGCCCTTCGAAGCTGTCACCCTTTCGGACATAGAGGATCATCTTATCGGCGATCTTGATATAGACGTCGAAATCGATTTTTTGATCGCCTCTCAGGGTGTTGACCCGGATCGGGAGGTGAGACATCCTGCCCCCATGTCGCGTGTTGATCAGGAAATTCTAAGCGAGTTTTTGGCAGAGTCAAAGTCTCTCGTATCTGAAGCCGGTGGGATTCTTGAGGCCATCGAAGGCGAGCCAAAGCTTTCCTTGAGGCTGCTTGAGTACGCGAACCGCGTTGACCGAATTATGGGGGCGGCGCGCTCACTCGCCACCTTGGCTGGGCCGGATCATGCCCTGCATCTGCTGGGCGACTATACGGGCCTGTGCAAAGCTGTTGGTACCCGAGGAGCGCAACTGGCTTCGAAAAATGAACAGATTTTCGATGTGACCGTGTCCTTCTTGCTGGATGCCAATGACTTCATTTCGGAACTTTTGCCCCGTCTCGATGAACCTGCCAGCGTCTTGAAAAAGGAGATGCAGGGAACTTTCGTGGATCGCCTTCGTTGGTTGGCTGATCTGTATCGAGCGGCTCCCGAAGAGAAAAAAGCCGGTCCTGCCGGGGGGCTGGGGCAGGGCGAGATCGACGAGCTTCTGAAGAGGCTCGGAATCTGAAGAGGCATCCCTTTCGACGACCCCAGAGCTGGATCAAGAGATGGGGGCTTCACTCGGGCGTCAATTTCTCCTAAACTGAGACCATGAAGAGAGTTTGTTTTCTCATTTTATGTGTTGGGCTGGGTGCTTGTTCAAGCTTCCAGAAATCCTCTGATCCTCGTCGACCGGCCACGGAGTCTTCGTTCGCTTTTGTTTTTACGGAATCGCAGCCTGCCTGCATAGAGGGAAAAGCGAACTTTCGGATGCTTGAGCGTTTCAAGAATGAAATGGTCACGGAAGCGGGATTTTCGGAATTGGTCCGTGATTTCTGTTTGAGTGGCGGCGAGGGCGAGGTTTTTTCTTACGACATTGATTTGGATGCGGTTTTGGACCGTGATGTCTCTCATCCGATTTCACCGCCGGCACGCCTGCTTTTGCATCTGAAAAAAACGCCGGGTTTGAGAGCCCAATCGACGGCGCCATGGTCTCGGGATCGGGACTACAAGGCGGCTCTTGATGAGCTTCTTCGGGATGGGCAGGTTGGAGGAGCGCCGGGGCAAATGGTTTTCTTTCCTGGAAAGAGTTCGCCCGCGCAGGATGTTTTTCTGTTCTCGCCATCGGCGGCCGCCAGTTATATGGCGGCGGGCGTTCTTGGAACGAAGGATTTTCAAGATGCTCTGGTTGAGAAGGGTTTGAGTCGCAATCGCCGGAATGCGCTTTTCATCACCCGCTTGGCTGCGCTCGATACCCTGATCCACGAGTATCAGCATGTCATCGACGGTGAAGAGCCATCCGTGGTGACAAAGGCGTTAGAAGTGGTCGTTCAGAAAAACATCGCCGAAGAAGATTCAGACGGGTTGGACCGGTTTGCCTCGTTCTTGACAGAAGGCCGCGCTTACCTGGCTCAGATTGATTTTCTGCGTTCGCCATGGGCCTTGCAAAAAAAGGAATGGTGTTCGGCTCAGAAGCAGGGGCTGGAATGCATTCCGGGCCGTAAATACAGGGAAGAACGGATCGCTTTTCTTTTGGGCTCTATGAAGGGTTACCCTGTTTACGTTCAAGATGTGGCTTCGGCTTGTGAAGCGATCGAGCTTCTCGAAACGGTTTTTGGTTCGAGAAGCTCTGAAATCAAAGACATCGCCCGCGAAAACTTCACTTTGCCTTGTGAAGTCCATCGACGGAAGACGGGTCATTCGTCGTCGCTGTAGATATTCAGTTGGCTTGAGGCCGGAGTGCGGCTTTTCATTTCGTACCACATGTCTCTTTCGGCGTTTGCGTTCCAGGCGTGCGCCCAGCAGTTCGGGCGTCCTTGGGAGTCTTCGCCGGTCATGATGATCATACGACTCCAACCGTGGGAAAAGCCATAGACGGGGTAAGAACAGTCCAGATTTCTGGATTCGGATGATTTGAAATAGGCGGTTCCTGTCACTTGCAGTGGTCCTAGTTTTTGCAGATTGAAGGTCCATTTTCCTTCCATGATGCTGGCGGAAAAGCGTCCCGTGAAGGTCTTTTCAATATTCTCGTCAACGGATCGGGCAAAGAAACTGGCAACTCCGGCTTCGCTGAGCGCGGCGGACAGATAGGGTCTCGAATCTTCCCCGTTCGAGCGAATCTCGAGTCGAATTGGCAGCTCGGTGATTTCGGTATAGGCCTTTTTGGTTCTCATCATAGGGGCCATCGCTCGGCTTTTCGTGATGATTTCATAGTGGGTGGGGTGTTCAATGAGCTCGCCCGAGATGAGGCTCGCTTTGTCGAAATCGTCTTCGCGATAGACGGCTCCGCTGACTTCGTGTCCACCCTTCGGATTGACCTTAAGGGCGAGGACTCCGTAGTAGGAGACGTCGTCTTTTTGGATCGAGTAAGGAAAGAAGATGCTGTTTTTGACAAGCGTCAGATCGGGTTTGATCGGCTCGTATTGCACATAGCGGTTTTTTGCGCCTCCGGTGAGAGGGCGGAGCGGATCAAGGAACCACACGCTTGGGGATGAGGGGGCCAAGAACATGGCGGCTTCGACGAAAGACCACCAAATGAGGAACAGTCCGATCATGATTTTCATTATTCAGCCCCCGTCAGTCGTTTACCGTGTCTCACTTGATCTTGAATTGTGAGAGTTGCGGTGATGTAGGTGATTCCTGTCAAAAGAGCTCCAAGAATGAAAAGCACGATGAGAAAATTTCGAAAGCTGGATCTCTGTTTTTTCCAGTAGATATCAGGATGGAGTGTCTTTAAGCCCCCATAAAAGAATCGGGCAATTCCGGCAAAAGCCAGCAGCGTCGCGAGGCCAACCTGGGCGACAAACGCGAGAGCAATCCAAGAGAGCAGCGTGGTCGCCGTGAATCTGTAAAAGACCGTCGTCGCGAGATGTTTTTTCTGCTCATTCGTTTTGAATTTCAGGTGGGTTTCGGCAAGCTCGGACTCCCAGTCCTTGAGGGGAACAGCGAGCTTGTACTTTCGCGCATTGTCGATGTTCTTTTGCGCGTCGGTGAAGTCGTTGCGAGCCAGGGCATTTTTGAATCCTTGGGTGATATTGCCTTTGATGTTCCCGAGATGTTGGGCGAAGGGATCCTTCTCGATGACGAGAGCCGAGTTTTTCAGGTCAAAAAAGGCGATTCCCTCTTGTGAGTCAAAGCTGAAGCTGACACGGATCACGTCGGCTTGTTCGACTTTGAACTGTCGACTGAGAAGGTGATCAAGATTCGTTTGATCGGCGGACTGCACGAGAGAGGAGTAAGTGGCCGCAATGTCTTCTTTGGCGTACTGGTCCAGGTCGGCTCTTTGTGGCCCAGGACGAACTTGCTCGATCGCGGAGGTCAGGCTCATTGCTAGATTCTGGGGAACAGAGCGCGGGTTGATGGCTGAAATATATGGATTGAGCGAGGCTCTGGCTTGCAGAACTTCTTCGACGAGGAAGCCACCCTTGGTTGCGCAAGGTCGGCAAGGAACGAGGCGATCACCTTCGCAGTTGATGCAGCGGACAAGTCCGCTCTTATTACAGGTGGGGCATCCGATGCGCTTTTGAGTCCGACATTTCTGGCAGGGAATAAGGCCGCCAAAGCAATCCGGGCATTTCCTGGCGATCCGGCCCGCACCCTGGCAGCGGATGCAAGGGTGATATCCGTTTTGGCAAGCGTTGCAAGGAGCGGTGCGATTGTCTGGGAGGGAGAGGCGTCCTGAACCATAACAGGCATCGCAGCGGATCTTCCCACTGCTGCAGTCGTTACAACGATAGTAAATCGTTCCTTGATCGCAGCCGCACCGCAGTTGTCCGAAACCATTGCAGCCGGGGCAGTCAATTGAGCGATCACCCCTGCAGGTGCCACAAGTTGTTTTTCCCGAGGCATCGCATGTCGGGCAGTCGACTTTTCCGGCCTCTTTGCAGGGGATGCAGGGCCTGTAGTGTTCGGTGCCTGGAACCGGAAAGGTCGTGGCGTCTTGGGCAAAATTTTTGAGGAAGCTGTCCGGGGTCGGCTGGTCCCAAAGAGGAGACGTTCCGAATGGAACCCGAGGATCGAGGGGCAGAGAGCCGCGCGTTGAGGGCGTCGACTTCGACTCGTGATGACGAGTCTCATCTAAATTTGTGACAGACAATTTGAGATAGGGGGATCTTTCCGAATTCTTGACAGACACTTTTTGAGCGAGGGAATCGCCAAGCTCCCCGGCCTTGTTATTCAGCCAGGCTTTGATGGCTTTCAAGAATGTTTGAACTTCAGAATTCGAAGGAGGTGTTGAATTGAGTCGCACAAAATCATCCTTTTCGAGAGGTTCTCCTATTCACGCATCTCTCAAAAGCGAAGGCAAACATTTGCAGTTCAATGGAGGTCAGGGTCTAGGCGTCGATGATTCGCTGACGAGCCCACTTTGCGAGGTTGGACAGTCTTGGGTGCTCTGTCATTTTGTCGATGTCCGGCAGCAGGGCCGTGATTTTCCGGTTGGCGCCGACAATAAGTGCATTTCGCTTTAGTCCGAATCCGCCGGCTCGTGAAAGCGCCGTCCCGCGGAACGCCTTTTCGATTTGTTTTCCACTCGAAGAAAGGATCCACCTCAGGTCCTGGAGCAGGGCCGCTTCTTGGTCTGGACCTAAATTGAGGATGCTTACTTTTTCCTCATTTTGAATTTGGAAAGGCTTGGCATTCCAGGGGCAGACGCTTTGGCAAATGTCGCACCCAAAAAGCCAGTCACCCCATTTTTCCCGGAGGTCCTCAGGGGGAATTTCTCGGGATTCGATGCTCATATAAGAGATGCACTTTCGTGCGTCGAGCAGTCGTGGTTCAACAAGAGCGCCGGTGGGGCAGGCATCGAGGCATCGGGTGCAGGTGCCGCAAAAGTCGGTTGGTTTTCCGGGACTGGGACCAGCCCATGGCAGACTGCTCAGGATCTCTCCGAGTAGAAAAAAACTGCCGGCTTTGCGGTCGATCACGCAGGTGTTCTTGCCCACCCAGCCAAGCCCCGCCTTGATGGCGAGATCTCGTTCGAGAAGAGGCGAAGAGTCGGTATGAGTTTCAAACTCGTGCTCGGGAAATTTTTCTTTCAGGTGAAAGGCGATTTTTGACAGTCGGTCTTTCAGCCAATGGTGATAATCGCCACCCTTAGCGTAAGAGGCGATCCGAGCACCATTGAGGGGCCCTTGCGCCGGTGCGGGGTGAGGGCGATAGGGGATGGCAAACACGAAGGCCGTTTGCGCGAAGGGATAGCGGCTCTGAGGATGTTCTTTCCAGGGCAGATGATTTTCCAGATAGGTCATTTCGCCGTGGCGGCCTTCGGAAATCCACTGTCGGTACAGATCAAAACTCAGGGGTTTTTCCAGCGGTGCCCAGCCGACAAGGGAGAATCCTTGTTCCTGGGCGAGGCTTTCGAGAAGGGGGTTGAGATCGATTTCGATATTCATTTCGCGCTTGGACAAATCGAGGACTCGCCCTAAGCTCGGTATATGACGTCCGTTCTCGAAATTTTGCAAGGACATCCCGATTGGGCCGCCACATTGGGGGTTTTGCAATGCCTTCAGCGCTCGGGGCACCGGGCTTTGTTGGCCGGAGGCTGCGTGCGAGACGCTCTTCGTGGCGTCACCGCTCAAGACCTCGATGTGGCCACCTCGGCCACACCGGATCAGGTGATCTCGCTTTTTGTCAAAACGGTGGAAGTCGGAAAATCATTTGGCGTCGTTCGTGTTCTTGAAAAGGGGGCTGATCTCGAGGTCGCCACCTTTCGTAAAGATAGCTCTTCGGGCGATGGACGTCGTCCCGATTCTATCGAGTTTTCGGATGAAAAAAACGATGCTCTTCGCCGCGACTTCACCGTCAATGCGTTGTTCTTTGATCCGGTTTCGAATGAGGTCTTGGACTATGTCGAAGGCTTGAAGGACTTGCGGGGGGCCTGTCTTCGCACGGTGGGCGAACCTCAGCGGCGGTTTCAAGAGGATCGCCTGAGGATCCTGCGTGCGGTTCGCTTTGCCGTTCAGCTCGATTTTGAAATCGAAGCCGTGACGTGGGCCGAGATTCGACGAAGTGTGCGTGATGTTTTGTCCGTCAGTCAGGAGCGTATCCGCGACGAGTTGTTCAAACTCTTGAAGTTCGGGCAGGGCAAAAGAGCTTGGGGCTTAATGAATCGCTCTGATCTGTGGGGGACTCTTTTTCCGGAGTTGAGTCCGTTGGAGGCCTCTGAAGCGGCGGATCTGCAGCGGTTGATTTCTGTTCCGACGGACAATCGGGTCGAAGCCTTTTCTCGTCTGTTCGCGGTGTGGGGAATGACCCCCTTGACCGAGTCCGTGATTGATCGCTTGCGGCTTGGAAAAAACGAAGAAAAATCCCTGAAAACTCGGCTCCGATGGGCCTTTGATTTGAGTTCGATCTGGATGCTGTCCCGAGGGGAACGGGTTTTGACTTATGATGACCCTGATGTTCGGGCTGGAATGGATTTGTGGGAAGAGCGCCGGGGAGCCTCGGAAGAACGTGATCTTCTTCATCAGGAATGGGCGGCTCTGACCGTTGAGGGCAAGCTCCCTGCTCCATTTTTGACCGGAGATGATCTCAAAGCGGTTTTGCAGGGTCCTTTGATTGGGCAAGTCCTGCGTGAGGCCTATCGGCGGCAGTTAGAAGGGGAGTTGACGAGCCGGGATGCGGCTTTGACATGGTTCTCGGGTTGGTCGAAACTGAACGGAGGGAAGTAAAAATGACGGACGTTCCTTCGACAACACTTCGAATTTGGGCCAAGGCGGTGGATGACGCCCTGATCGCCGTTTTCCTGATCCCAGCTTTCGGTTTTTCCGCTTTCAATTTGTTTTCTGGGGGGCCGATTTGGGTCTCTTGGGCCTTCTTGGCTTACTTTTTATCGATTCCTTTGCTGTATGAAGGGCTTTCGCTTTGGCTTTTTGGGACGACGCCTGGGAAATGGTTGTTTTTCCTGCGAGTGGTTCCGGCCATGAACCCCGCTCTTCCTTTGAAAGCAGGGCAGACCTTTACGCGGGCCTTGGCCGGGCGGTTTTCTTTCTTTTTCTCTTATGCCATCCAAGTCATCGCGATCTTTCGTTATGATCGGACCCATCTGGCAGATTGGCTGGGAGGAACTCGAGTCATTACCGAGCGGCCGCGTCCTCGACAGGTCGCCATTCATTGGATCGTGGGCAGTATTGCCATCGTTTTGCTGCTGTCGAGCGGGTTGACCATGGCCACTCTTTTCCTGAAGGGGATCTCCATCGAGAGTGGTGGTCTGGTCTTCATTCCAGCCGAGCCTTGAAGAGAATTTCGTCGAAAAAAATGGGGTTCTTTGTTTCGATTCGCGGGTCGATTTCCTGGGTTTTGAAAAAAATTTGGTCCAGAACCCGCGACTAAGACTTTCGAAGGGTCGACTTAAAGCTTGGTTTCGATTGGCTTTTCCTGACGAATTTGAGGATTGAGTCCAGTTTTCTAAAACCTACGTCAAGGCCCTTGCGCGACGAACGTTTTGAATGCAGACTTAAATACAGGTGGTGCGTTTCTCTGGCGGACGGAGTCCTGGAAGACGAAGGTCGCAAGAGAGCAAAGTTCAAAACAAGAAACAAAAACCCATAGCGGGAGGGAGCAAGGATGCTCAGAGATGTCCTGATTCAAAAAGGTTTGTCGAATCGTGAGGCTGAAGTTGCGGAGCTGGTCTCAAAAGGGCTTTCCAACAAGGAAGTTGCTAATCAGCTGTTCGTGACTGAAAAAACAGTCAAGTTTCACCTCACCAACATTTACAAAAAAATGAACGTGAAGTCTCGCGCCCAGCTCATCGTCTGGTGCTTGCCTCACCTCGGTTTCGTTGAGAGCGAAAACCGCGTCGAGGCGAACAACGCCACGTCTGCGACTGCTTACAACAACCAAGCTCAGACCATTCCTGCCGGAAGTGCGACTGTTGCTGGTGGAACCACTCTTCCAGGTGCTAACAACGGCATCACTGGCGGACGCGGGAACACCGACATGGGAGCCATGGGCCTCTAAGTGAATTCCGTTGGGTCATCCACCGCCAAACCTGTTTCAGCTTCTCAGGTGGTGATGACCCAACTTGTTTTACCGGGCGATACCAATTCGCTCGGTTCTGTTTTTGGGGGTACGGTGATGTCGTGGATCGACATCTGTGCCGCCATCGCTGCTCAAAGACACTCCAATTCTGAAGTCGTCACAGCCAGCATCGATCAAATGTCTTTTGTCGCTCCCGTCTATAAGGGTTGGGTCGTCAACCTCAAAGCCAGTGTTAATTTCGTCGCGAAGACTTCGATGGAAGTAGGCGTACGAGTCGACGCCGAAAACCCTAAGACGGGAGAAACCTTTCACACCGCCAGTGCCTATCTGACTTTCGTGGCCATCGGCTCGGATGGGAAACCGGTTCTGGTTCCCGGGCTGACACTCGAGAGTGAAAATGACCGTCGACGTTTCGAAAAGGGCCAGAAGCGTCGGGAATACCGGGTCGCCAATCGGGCGAAGTGAGTCGGTCTTCGTTGTCAAGCCGGCCCATGGGTCTGGATTATTCCGGGAAAATCGTGAAAAACTGATCAAGTTTTCGACGGGAAAAGTCGAAAAGACCCTCATGAGGCCAGAGGGAAAAAACGGCAAAATCGGTTCTCGTCAATGGATGGGGTGGGGGCTTCTTTGCCTGCTCTCGGTTATGCTCTTGCCGCAAGGTCTTTTCGCCGATTCCGGCGTGACTTATCACGGTCGTTTGTTGCGGCCGAACGGACAGCCCGTCACTTCCTCGACGGTGCAGTTTCGTCTGCAGATCAGAACACCGCTCAGTTCGGATTGCCTGCTGTTCGAAGAGGTCCAGACGAAAGATCTCTCCGTCTCGAGCGGTTTGTTCACTCTGAGTATCGGTGATGGAACGGCGACGGTGGTGAACACCGAGCCCTTTTCGCTGTCGGAAGTCTTTCGCAATAACCGCACCTTGAATTTTCCGGCGGGAAAATGCGTTCACTCCCCGGTGGCCGTTCTGGGGCCGACGGAATCGAGACAGCTCAAGGTGTCCTTCAATGACGGGAGCTTTGGCGGTTGGGAGCCTTTGCCGGCTCAGACGATCAATTTCGTTCCGATGGCCATCGAGTCCGTTTCGGTCGGCGGGCATACGAGCGAAAATCTGTTCCGGGTTCACTCGGCGAGCAATGTGGCCCAAACGATGGATCCCTGGTCTCCGACGAGCTATCAGAAGCTTCTCGATCTCGTCGCGAATACGACGATTTCAGGGGGGAACGTCAGCATCGGAGGCACGGCTTCGGGCTTTACAGGCTCTCTTTCCGGAGATGTGACCGGGGGTCAAAGCTCCACGAAAGTGGGAGCGATTCAAAATCGCGCAGTTTTGGATGTGGCTCCTGCGAATGGTCAGGTGCTCACTTGGAACAATGCCCAGACTCGTTGGGAACCGGCGGGGGTTCCGGCAGTTGGGAACCCCGACTGGAGTGATATCGTCAATGCGCCGACAAGCCTTCCTCCGAGCGGAACGGCCGGAGGGGATCTTTCGGGAAGTACCTATCCGAATCCAGTGATCGCCAACAACGCCGTTTCGGGAGCAAAGATCGCGGACGGAGGCGTGGCTTTTAATAAAATCGCCGCCGGCTCTGCCACGGGACAAGTTCTGCAGTACGAATCGGGTGTCGGCTGGAAAGCAGAAAAACTGCTTTACACGGAACTGGTGAAAGCCGGAGGCGGAAGCCCATGGCCGTCGTCGGCGTGCGGAGCGGGTGAAGCCGTGATCTGGCAATCGGCGACGGATGGATTTGAATGCGCTCCGATCTCCATCACGGAAGCGGATCCCTCGGTGAAGGCTTTTGCGAAAAACGATCCCAGTTCCGACTTCTCCACTCCTTCAGGCGTGCTGACCTTGAACACGGTCCCGATTGCGCGCGGCGGAACCGGAGCGGTTTCGCAAGCCGGCGCGATCAATAATCTTCTTCCCGCCCAAGGATCCAGTGCGGGGAAAATCCTGCAAACCGATGGCACGAACGTGTCTTGGGTGGATGCTCCCGCAAGCGGCGTCACTTCCATCAACGGGGCAACAGGTGGGGCACAGACCTTTCAGACGGCACAGGCCAACACCACTCCGACGTTTACTCGCTCTGGAGATACGCACACTCTTGAGATCCCCCAAGCCTCCACCAATGGAGTCACCGCCGGAACGATCAGTTACACGGATTATCAGGTCTTCAACGGGAAACAGAGTGCTCTGGGCTTTACGCCTCTGAATCCCGCGAATCATTTGAGTGAACTTTCCGCTACGGCCTCCACGGCAAGAACCAACCTGGGTCTTGGCACCGCCGCCACGAAAAACTTTGGAACGGCAAGTGGGAACCTGGTGGAACTCGATGCCGGCGGGAGAATTCCAGCCTCACTTCTGCCAAATCAAAAGGGCACCTATTTCGCGCAAGGTGGAAACGCCTTCGGTGTTCCTGCGGTTCTTGGCACCACGGACGCTCAACCTTTGCATTTGCAAACGGATGGCACGAACCGACTCACGATCCTGAGTGATGGCCGTGTCGGGATCGGAACGGACACTCCGTCCACACCCTTGGATATTCGAGGTTCGGGGACCGGTCTCTCTGTCGAAGCGACCGGTGGGGGACGCATCCATCTGAAGGGAAACACTTCAGGAGGAGTGCCTGCGGTTGCTGCCGTTTTGCATCTGGAGAGCAATGCCGACTATCGGGGGCGAGGGATGTACCTCAGCACGACGGACGAAGAGGCGAACGCGGCTTGGTTCGT